>JAJDTI010000039.1 GCA_022827245.1 Pseudomonadales bacterium
CAACACCGCCACAGGCCCCGTGGGGCGCGCCCTTCGGGAGCTCGCCCTGCACGCCACTGCCGCGTTGTGGTCCTTGCCAATATGCTCGATATTCCCTGCGGACCACGCCTTGCATTGACGCGCAGGGCGAACTCTGAAGCGACAGAACACGCGTGACACGACACTAGTGTGCTACCGCGGCCGCACCCAGACCGGCGACGACCAGCCGCGCTCCTGCTGGGTAGCCGGAATGTCCTCCGGCAGGTCGACCCCGCCGCCGTTCGCGAGCCGGGTGGTCCACCGGCAGGTCGGGTTCTCGAGCACGCGCACGTAGTAGAAGGCGTGCACGTCCGGGCGGTAGTCCGGGTCGGTGAAGCGCGCCGAGAGTTCCGCTGCGCCGAAATCCCCGGCCGCTTCGCAGGTCTCGAGGTCCACCGTCGCGTCGGTGGGCGGACAGCGTCCGTCCGCGCCCGCCTCGCGGCCGTCCGAGCAGGCCACGTCCCAGACGCGGTGCATGGGCTCGCCCGCGGCCGGATCCTCCACCCAGCCCTTGATCACCTGGATACGGTCGAGGGCGGGCCCTTCCGGGTCGTGGACCGCCCAGGCCCAGAACGACGGGGCCGCGGCCGCGACGAGTTCGCCCCGCAGTTCGCCCCCCATCGGCACGCCGCCGGCGTAGGCCGCCGCCAACTGTTCCTCGCCGGTGCCCATCTCCGCCGGCAGGTCGCCCGCGAAGAACCGGATGCGCATGCGCGAGCCGCTGGTCCCGAACGCCTCGCGCCGCTCGAGCGCGTCGAAGATCGCCTCGCGCGTGTTGGCCTCGGCCCAGACGCCGGCGAGGCCGCCGAGATCCGTGCGGCGGAAGGGTCCCACTACCACGTGCTCGGTCTGCAGGATACGTCGTGCCACCAATCCAAACCCGCTCAGCAGCCCGAAACGCGTCGCGCTGTCGGCCCTGGTATTGCCCGGATCCGAGTTGTGCGTATCGGTCGAGCCGATCATGCCGTACCGGAACGGGTTCGGCCGGCCTTCGCTCGCGAGCTGGATGCCGTCGAGCAGCGCGTTGCGCAGGAACGAGCCCGGCTCGGCGCAGCGGCCCGACTCGCCCGGCCCGCACGGCGGGAAGAGGTTGCCGAAGTCGCACTCCTCGTCCGTGGTCCCGACGCCGACCTGGCATTCCGAGTTGCCCTTGATCTGCGTCACCTCGACCAGGCGGTCGATCCTCTTGCGCCGTTCGAGGTCGGCTGCGGTGTAAGGCGTGCCGTCCTCGTCCTCGCGCGAGAACATGGTCCCCCACGAGTAGTTGGTGTTGTGCGGGATCGTGATCACCGCGCACGGCGGCTGGCAGGCGGCGTCGAGCCGCTCGAAGAAGTCCGCCTGGTTGCGTACGTCCATCGCCGAGATCGCGTGGGGGATCACGTCGCTGCCGCGGAAGAAGACGTTGCGGTGCAGCATGCCGAAGCTCGGCAACAGGGCCGAGAACTCGTACGCGATGAGGGTGGTGAAGGCGCCGGGATCGTTGAACTCGTTCGCGGCCTCCTGCACGCGGCGCCAGGTGGACCCCGCCAACGCGAGGCAGTCGGCCACGTCGTCCGGACAGATCTCGCGCCCGCGCTGCGCCGGCCGCGCGACACCGCGCTCGAAGGCGATCCGCAGGTTCTCTCCCGACGTGTCGGGCTCGGCTTCCCGGAAGCGTTCGCAGAACTCCGACCCGTACGCGGCGTCGCCCTCGAAGACGCACGCGCCCACCGCGTCGAAGCCCTCCGCGTGGTCGGTCAGCGCCACGAAATCCAGCGGCCGGGCGAGCCGGGCGTCCGCGCCGCTCGGCAGCTCCACTTCCTCGCCCCGCGCGAAACGGTACGCGTCCCGCAGACCCAACCGGTTGCCGCCGGCCCACGCGTCCGTCGAGATGGCCGTGTGGACGTGCATGTCGCCGAACAGCGCACGCCGCAACGGGTAACGCTCGATCTGCCGCGGGGCCTCCCCCTCGGCGGCGCCGGACTCCGCCGCCGGCGGAGCGTCCGCCGGCTCCTGGCTGCAGGATACGGACAGGAAAAAGGCGCCGGTGATCCCGGCCGCGGCCACGAGCCTTCGTGATCGCATGGCCCCCTCCCGATCGACTACAGGCCGAACACCCAGAGTACGCCGCCTTGCGGCACCACCGTGTCGGAGCGGCCGAGGCGGCGGAGCCAGTCCTGCAGGCGTTCCGCGTCCACGCCCCAGCCGGAGACGACGGCGATGTACTGGCGGCCGTCCACTTCGTACGACACCGGCACGCCAGTGACGCCAGAGTTCGTACGCTGCTGCCACAGGAGTTCGCCGCTCCTGGCGTCGAACGCGCGGAAGTAGCGGTCGTTGGTGCCGCCGAGGAACACCAGGTCGCCGGCCGTGGCGAGGACCGGGCCCCAGTTGTGGCTCTCCTCGAAGGGCACGCTCCAGACCTCCTCGAACGTGTCGACGTTCCAGGCCTGCAGTTCGCCGAGGGAGGTGACGTCATCGTCGATGATGATGCGGGCCTCGTCCGCATCGTTGCCCATGAAGGTGCGTCCCGGCCGGTACTCCTGCGCCTCGCCCACCATGTGGCCGCACATGTTGTCGTTCGCGGGGATGTAGAGGAGGCGCGTGCGTGGCGAGAATGCGGCCGGCGGCCAGTCCTTGCCGCCCCAGAGCGACGGACAGAACGTCGCGCCGCGGCCGACCGCCGGTATCTTCGACTCCTCGTACGATGGCCGGCCCGTCTCCGGGTCGAGCCCCGTGAACACGTCCTGGCGTACGTACGGCTTCGCGTCCACGAACCCGATACCGTCGGGTTCGCGCTCGAGGAACCACAGGTAACCGTTGCGGCCCGCGTGCACGAGGCCCGGGATCGTGCGGTCCCCCCGCGTGAAGTCGATCAGGAGCGGTGCGGACACCTCGTCCCAGTCCCAGGAGTCGTTCCAGTGGTACTGGTGATACCCGGTGAGCGCGCCGTTCTCCACGTCGAGAGCCAGGACCGAGGTGGCGTAGAGGTTGTCCCCCGGACGGACGTCTCCGGTCCAGGGGCCCCCGTTCCCGGTGCCCCAATAGGAGATGCCGGTGGCCGGATCGTAGCTCCCGGTGAGCCAGACGGGCACGCCGCCTGTCTTCCAGGAGTCCCCGCCCCAGGACTCGCTGCCGGGCTCGCCGGGCGCCGGGATCGTGTACGTCTTCCAGGCCGGCGCGCCGGTCGCGGCGTCGAACGCGGCCACGAAGCCGCGGATGCCGAACTCGCCACCGGACACTCCCACCATCACCTTGCCCTCGGCGACCAAGGGCGCGAGGGTCATGTAGTAGCCCGTGCCGTAGTCCTCGACTTCCACTTCCCACACGACCTCCCCCGTCCGGGCGTCGAGCGCCACCAGAAAGCAGTCCGCCGTCGCCATGAACACGAGGTTGCCGTGCAGCCCGACGCCCCGGTTGGTGGGATGCATCTGCGAGAGATCTTCCGGCAGGTCCCGCCGGTAGCGCCAGAGGAGGTCTCCGGACGCGGCGTCCAGGGCCAGCACGTTGTTGAAGGGCGTGGTGACGAACATCACCCCGTCGTTGACCACGGGCGGCGCCTGGTGGCCTTCCCGCAGTCCGGTGGAGAAGGTCCAGAGGGGCTTGAGCCCGTGGACGTTGTCCGCGTCGATCTGGTCCAGTGGGCTGTAGCCGTGCGAGTCGTAGGTGCGCCGGTACATGAGCCAGTTGCCCGGTTCCGGCTCGGCCAGCCGGGCGTCGGTGACCGGTGAGTACTCCACCGCCCACGCTGCCCCCGCGAACGCCCACCACCCCAATCCGACCACACTCGTCCAACGCATCGCCGTCCTCCCCAGTCGCCTCGTCAGGCGTGGCATCCGCCACGCCACGGAATCCGATGTTGCCACGGATTGCCCGGGATCAGGGCGGCTCCGGCCCGACGCGCCGCGAAAACCCGCCCGTGACGCGCAGGGCCCCTTCCGTGAGCGCCACCCGGAGCATGGCGAGGGGGCGCGGCGCCGGGCCGTTCATGACGCGCGCGGCGTCCGCCACGTCGAACTCGGAACCGTGGCACGGGCACGCCAGCCGCCGTGTCTCCTCGTCCCACCCGTTGACCTCGCAACCGGTGTGCGTGCATGACGCCGAGTAGACGAGCAGCGTGTCGGGACCGGACGCATCGGGGACGGCGTAGCGCGCTGCCTTCGGCGACAGGGACTCCGCGGTGACGCGGACCACCAAAAGCTGGTTGTTGAGGGAACCGTCCCGCACGACGCCGCTCGCCGTGTCCATGGCGTACGCCGCCACCGGCCGCGGGCCGACATCGCCGGCTGCCAGGGCCGTGCCGGCCCGCTCGCCGAAGGCATGGACCAGCACATCGCCCTCCTGGGGCTTCATGCGGCGCGGTTTCTGGCCCAGCGCCGGCGCCGCAACGATCAGCCCGGCGGCGCCGGAGAGGCCGCCGAGCGCCCGACGGCGATTCACCACGGCCAGTCGCCCGCAGCGTCAGTAGCTGATGCGCTGCGCGAGCGTCACCCAGCGGCCGTCCCGGACCACGCTCAGGACCGACTCGCTGGCGCCCTTGTGGTCGTCCGGACCGAAGGACAGGTGGTAGCCGAACATGTCGGTGACATCGTGCATGCTCTCGAGCGCCGCGATGAGCTTCTCGCGGGTCAGGTCCCGGCCGGCGATCTCGAGGGCCTGCACCACCAGGTCCGCGCCGCGCCAGCCCTCCATCGCCGGCAGTCCCGGCTCTTCGCCGAAGCGCTCGACGTAACCCTCGAACCACGCCCGCACCTCGGGCGACATGTCGTCGTCCGGATAGACCCGGGCCATGTGCACGAAGGCGTAGTAGCCCTCGCCGGCCTCGTGCTCGGCGATCACCTGCCCGTAGGCGGCGTTGTTGCCGACCCAGGCGACGTCTTCCCAGCCCATCTTGCGCGCGGAATCGAGCACCAGGATCGTGTCGCGGTGGACCGTGCCCATCAGCACGAGGTCGCAGCCGGCGTTGCGCAGCCGCAGGATCGCCGCCGTGAACTCGGTCGCGTCGGGCTTGTGCGCGGACGTCTCGGCAATCTCGATGCCCATCACCGCCGTCTGGTCCTGGACCCCTTCCAGGATTTCGATGCCGTAGTCCGTGTCCTGGTACATGACGCAGACCGTCTCCTTGCCCCGCTCCTCCACGAAGTACTTCACCGCGGCGCGCATCTCGTCGTAGTAGATGCCGTGCTGGGCGAACATCAGCTTCTGGAAAGGCTCGACCATGGACCGGGCGCCCGTACCGGGGAACAGGTTCGGCACGCCCTGTTCGAACTGCTGCGCCATGACCGCGTTGTTCGTCGGCGTGCCGACGGCGGTCAGCATGGCGAAGATCCTGTCGCGGTTGATCAGCTTGTTGGCGGCCTGGATCGCGCGGGGGACCTGGTACTGCGTGTCCTCGACGATGAGCCGGAGCTGGCGGCCGTGCACGCCGCCGGCGGCGTTGGCGCTCTCGAACCGCATGCGCATGCCGTTCACCACGCCCACGCCCCAGATGGCGATCGGGCCGGAAAGGTCGGTGTGGGTGCCGAAGATCACCTCGGTGTCGGTGACGCCGTCCACGGTCATGGCCGAGTCGCCCCCGGACGCGGGATCCTCCGGTGCGCCGCAGGCCGCCAGGAGCGCAAGCGGCGCCAGGATGGCGAGTTTTCTCATTGCCTTGTCCTCCACGAACGACGCGCTCCCGAAGACGGGCGAGTGTACTCAAATCAGGGCTTCGCCACCGAACGCCTGCGCGAGCCGCCGGTCGAACGTCCGCATGGTCTGCACGCCCCACCTCTGGCAACTCGCCACGCAGCAGAGGTCCCGGGCAGAGAGCGCCGGGAAACGCTGGCCCAGTTGACGCGCGAGGTAGACATCCTCCGCTTCCAGCGGCCAGACGTCCACGCCGGCGTCAATGACCAGTCGACCCACCGCGTACATGAAGACGTTCGTGTCGACGAAGATCAAGTTGGAGCGTGGCCCTGCCTGCGGGATCTCTCGATGACCGCCAGGTGGTCCTCTCAGTCGGGCTCCGCATCGGGTCCCTCAAGGGCATCGCATCGGGCAAAGAACGCATCGAGGTCGGCACGGGACCGGAAGCGACTGGACGCCGAGCGCCGCTGGAGTCGCTCGTGGGCCGCCGAACGCAGCCACGCACTCAGTGACATCCCCTCACGCTCGGCTTGCCGCACGAACCTTGCATGGTCCTCGTCCGGTATCACCAGTTGGACTCGCGTCACGCGGGATCCCCGACCGAAGGTGTGTAAGAGAACTACACATCAACGGGCGCTCCGTCAAACGCGCCTACGACCGATACATCTCCGTGATCAGGTCCGCGTACTTCTCGTGCACGACCTTGCGCTTGAGCTTCTGCGTCGGCGTGAGTTCCTCGTCCTCCGCGTCGAGGAGCTGGTCGATGAGGCGGAACTTCTTGACGGTCTCGACCCGGGCGAACTTCGCGTTCACCGCCTCGATCTCGCCCCAGACGAGGTCCTGCACCTCCCGGGTGTGGCACAGGCTCGTGTAGTTGGTGAAGGGTACGTCGTTGTCCTGGGCGTACTTGGTGACGTTCTCGTGATCGATCATCACGAGGCAGGTGAGGTAAGGCCGGCGGTCGCCCACCACGACGGCGTCGGTGATGTACGGCGAGAACTTGAGCTGGTTCTCGATCTCGCTCGGGGTGATGTTCTTGCCGCCGGCCGTGATGATGATGTCCTTCATGCGGTCGACGATGTAGACGAAGCCGTCGTCGTCGATGCGGCCGACATCGCCCGTGTGCAGCCATCCCTGGCGAATGGTGTCGGCGGTCTTCTCGGGCTTGTTCCAGTAGCCGGCGATGACGCCCGGCGAGCGGATCAGGATCTCGTTCTCCTCCGAGAGCGCCACCTCGGCGCCG
>JAJDTI010000157.1 GCA_022827245.1 Pseudomonadales bacterium
TACGGGACCGGGTTTGTCCCGTCCCGTGCTTGCACGACTCGGGCACGGGCGACGACAAGCGTCGCCCCTACGCCGTAATCGGCGCCAGCCGGTTGTGCAGTTCCACGATCCAGGGCGGCAGGATGCTCATGTCGCCCTGGATGTTCGCCTGGACTTCCGGGTCCGGCTCCTGCTTAGCCCGCTCCGCGAGATACTCGGGCGTGTACACGGTGCGCGCGCCGGGGAGGGCGTCCTCATAGTCGCCGCCGAGCCGGAGGTCGACATCGTCGCGTTCCCCTGAATCGACCGTGACCGACGCGCCGTCGATGTAGAAGTGCCAGGCGGCGGTGCCGGACGGCGCCACGTGCGCGGGTGCGTTCGTGAACACTTCGCAGACGCTGCACTTGAGGTTCTCGTCGGGGTGGGCGGCGACCAGGTCCTCGAGCACCGTGCGTGCGGCGTCTACCCAGGCGGCGCTCGCGAAGTCGACCTTGGCGGTGGTGTTCATGCGTCTCTCCTTGTTTCCGGTCCGAAGGTTCCTGATCAGGCGAACGGGTCCGTGCCCGTGTTCACCATGTCGCCGACCTTCTCGTAGTCCGGGTCCTCCTTGAACGGATAGAGGTGCGTGCCGAGGACCTTCTCGAGTGCGGGGTGTTTCTGGACGAACTGCGGGGAGAGGTCGTCTTCCCACATGGTGATGCGCTGCATGTGGCGGCGCATGTACACCTGCACAAGGGTCACCCGGAGCCCGGGATTCGTGCGCGGCACGGAAGCGTGCCAGGTCGCGCCGTTCCAGAGGGCCAGCGAGCCGGCCTTGCCGATCAGCGGCACGGTCTGGAAGGGCGTGTTGTCGATGTCCTCCTCGTGGGGCAGCGTCGCGCGCCCGAAGCGGTGGCTGCCCGGGACGAAGATGGTGGGGCCGTCCTCGGCGCCGGAGTAGTCCGTGCAGAGCCACGAGGCGTTGGCGACGTGCGCGATGCTGCCGCCGCCGGGCGGGATGCCGTGGGAGTCGCTGTGCAGGCGCAGTTGCTGGCGGTCGTTGCCGCCGTTGCTGCCGTTCGCCGGCGGCTTGATGATCCAGGTGTGGCCGGAGAGGATCGCGCTGTTGCCGAGGAGCCAGTGGACCAATGCCAGCATCCGCGGGTTGGTGGCGGCCTCGACGAAGACCTCGTCCTCTTCCATGAGCAGCCAGGAGTGCTTGCCGGCCGCCTCCTGCGGAATGCTCGCCGTGCGGTAGTCGCCGATCTCGATGCCGTTGCGCTTCTCGCACGCGCGCAGGATGGCGTTGCGCAACCGTTCCACGAAGTCCTCGCTGACGCCCATCTTCTCGGGCGGCACGACCGTCATGCCGTAGGCCTCGAGTTCGACGACGTGCTTCGTGAGGCCGTACTCGTCGAGCTCCTTCACCAGGGGGTCGACGTTCGGCGAAGTACCGTATTCCGAGATGTCCATGCGGGTTTGCCAGTGGTTTGGGACACGAAGATACTACCGTACATCCCACAGGACGGAGTATTCATGAGCGGACCGCTGAGCCCGTACCGCATCGTCGACCTGACCTCGATGGTCTCCGGCCCGTACGCCACGCAACTGCTCTGCGACCAGGGCGCGGACGTGATCAAGGTCGAGACCCCGGGCGGCGATCTCATGCGTCACGCCGGCCCGGCCCGGGGCGGCATGAGCGCGGCGTTCCTGAACAACAACCGCGGCAAGCGCTCCGTGGTGCTCGACCTCAAGCAGGTGCCGAACATGGCCGTCCTCGAGCGGCTGATCGAGACGGCGGACGTGTTCGTGCAGAACTTCCGGCCCGGGGCGGCGGAGCGAATGGGCCTGGGCGAGGACCACGTCCGCGCGCTGAAGCCGGACATCGTGTACGTCTCCATCAGCGGCTTCGGTGAGTCCGGGCCCTACGTGCACAAGCGCGTCTACGATCCTGTCATCCAGGCGCTCTCCGGCGTCATGGACATGCAGGGCGGCCAGGAGACGCCGCGCTTCATGAAGACGATCCTGCCGGACAAGCTCACGGCGGTGACGGCGGCGCAGGCGATCACGGCCGCGCTCCTCGCCCGGGAGCGGACCGGGGAAGGCGACCACGTCAGGCTCGCCATGCTCGACGCCACCGTCGCGTGGATGTGGCCGGACGGCTTCCTCAACCACACGCTTGTCGGCGACGGCGTCTCCGAACCCATACCGATGGACGCCTACGACCGCGCGTTCGAGACCGCCGACGGCCACATGGTGGCGTTCGTCGCGTCCGACGACGAGTGGCGCGGCTTCGCCCGCGCGGTGGGCCGCCCGGAACTCATCACGGACGAACGCTTCAAGGACCTGTCGTCCCGGGTAGCGCATTTCGGCGAGGTGTTCGACGTCATGCGCGAGGCGCTGCGCTCGGGCACGACGGACGAGTGGGTGGCGAAGCTCGATGCGGAGCAGGTGCCGACCGCGCCCGTCCACCAGGCGACGGACGTGTTCGAGGATCCGCAGATCGTGCGCAACGACATCCTCCGGCGGATCGACCACCCGGAGGGCGGCCCGGCAAGGGAAGCGCGCCCGGCGGCGCGTTTCGACACGCACGTCCTCGAGCCGGGCGCCCCGGCGCCGATGCTCGGGCAGCACACGGAGGAGGTGCTCGCAGAACTCGGTATGGCGTAGGGACCGCCCTCGTCGCGGCCCGTTCCGGAAGTGCAGGACGGACGCCCGGGTCCCGTGCACATCGGCTCAATCCTGCACCGCTGCAGAGATGTCGCACGCGACGGCGGACGGATGTCCTGCGTCGAACATCGAGAAAGCCGAACGCCCGGGGACAGCGGACATCCTATGTTCGCCCCATGGCGGTGCCACGCTACAGACTGTTCGACGAGGAGCATGCCGCCTGCTACCACGTGGCGTCGCGCTGCGTCCGGGGCGCGTACCTGTGCGGCTTCGACCGGTACACGGAGCGCAACTACGACTACCGCCGCCGCTGGGTGGCGAATCGCATCGAGCAACTGGCGCGGAGCTTCGCGGTCGAGATCTTCGGCTACGCCGTGATGAGTCAGCACTTCCATGTCGTGCTGGGCGGCGACCCGAAGGCATGCGAGTCCTGGTCCGACGGAGAAGTGGCGCGGCGCTGGGCGGAGGTCTCGGATCAGTTGGTGGTCATGGAGGATGACGGCCGCCTCGCCCACGCGCGCCGCACGCTGGCCTCCCCGTCGGGGTTCATGAGACGCCTCAAGCAACCCATCGCACGGCGCGCCAATGCGGAGGATGGCTGCGCGGGACACTTCTTCGAGCAGCGCTACTACTCTTGGGCGCTGCTGAACGAAGCGGGGTTGCGCGCGGCGACGAGGTACGTCGAACTCGACCCGAACCGCGCGCAGCGGCTACGCCAACTGATAGCGTGCGGAGACCCCTCCCTCGGCGAGCGGTTGCGGGAACACAGCGAGGAGCGGCTGGCGCGGTATCTCGGGCCGTTGGCGTCGAGGGGCGCGGGCGGCTGAACCGAGACAGCCCGCCCCTCCGCCTCTCCCGATCACCTCCCAGGAAAGGCACGAACCCGGATCGTCTCGGCCGCGGCCCGCCCGAGGTCGTCCACCACGCGGACCGTGAACCGTCCCGGCCGCGGCGTCCAGAAGTAGCTTTCGCCCGGCCGGGTCGCTGCCACGAGGCGGTGATCGACGAACCAGAACATCCTGCGTGCGTCGCCGTCCGCCACGGCCGAGAACGGCACGTTGCCCTCCAGCCCACCGGCTGCGGGGGCGTGATAGACGAGCGATCGCTGCGGGGACCGAATGCGCGGCGCCAGTCCCGTGGCCGAGGTTTCGTCCAGTCCGCAGTCCGGCGACCACGGCGGTGGGCGGCGGATGGCGATCCCCGCGCGGCGGAAGACGTCGTGCAGGTTCGAGGGCCAGAACTCGTGGACGATCCGATCCGTGTGCGCGTCCGGATGACAGCTCCGCAGCCCGGTGCGCCGGTCGATGTCGATGGCCCGGTAGACCGTCGACACCCGGATGGGCGACACGCCGGGGATGAACCAGGATCGCGTCGTGCGCGGGCAGTGCGGTCCGGGCAGGTCGCCCGTGGTTGCGCAGACCTCCACCCGCCGCAGGTTGAGGGCGCCGGGCGCTTCCGGCGACCCGTCCCACCAGGGGCGGTCCTCCCAGGGCGACTCGACGCCTTGGGAGGCGGGAAGACCGTCGGCGATGGCGAAGAACAGAGGCGCGGCGGCTTCGCGGCCGACGAGGGCCGGATTGGGGCTGCCGTCGAAGTTGCCGACCCAGACCGCGAGCACGTAGTGGCCGACGATGCCCACGCTCCAGGCGTCCCGGAAACCAAACGAGGTGCCCGTCTTCCAGGCAACGGCGGGTCGTTCGTCGAAACCCCGCGCCGGCGCATCGGGCCTCGCGACGTCGCGGAGCATGTCCAGCACCAGGAAGCTCGCTTCCTCGCTGAGCACGCGCCGCGGGGTGCGGGGGACGGATCGGGGCACGACCGTGAAGTCACGCAGGACGCCCCCGCCCGCAAGCGTCGCGTAGAGCCGCGTCAACTCCTCCATGGTGATCTCGCTGCCGCCGAGCGCCAGGGCCAGGCCATAGTCCGCTGCGTCGCGCAGCCCCGTCACTCCACTATCGTCCAGCCAGCCCCGGAATCGCTCCACCCCGAGATCCGCAAGCAGTCCCACGGCCGGCACGTTGCGGCTGTAGACCAGGGCGTCCCGCGCGAACACGGGCCCCAGGAACCCGCGGTCGAAGTTCTCCGGCGTGTACGCGGCGTAGCGGCGGGGGGCGTCCTCGAGCAGCGTCATCGGGTGGATCAGGCCGGCGTCCATCGCAAGTGCGTACAGCAGCGGCTTGAGCGTCGATCCCGGCGAACGGGGCGCCCGCACGCCGTTCACCTGGCCGGCGATCGCCGTGTCGAAGAACCCCGCCGACCCGACCAGCGCCAGCACCTCCATCCGGCGCGCGTCGACGAGCATGGCGGCCGCGTTCTCGATACCGTCGCGGCGGCGCCGCTCCACGTGCTCGGCGATGCGCGCTTCGACGAGGCCCTGCAGGTCGAGGTCCAGTGTCGTACGTATGCGTGCACCCGACCCGTGCGGGACGTGGTCCCGGACGAAATGCGGGGCGTGCGACGGCAACCCCGCCGGCGAGCGGAACCCGGGCACCAGTCGCGCCCGCGCGATCGTCCCGGCATCCGCATCGTCCGCCCCGGACAGCCATGCCCCGAGGAGCCGCTCGCGCGCCGCCAGGAGTTCCGCGCGGCCGGCCGCCCGCACCGGGAACCGGCCCGTCGGATTCTGCGGAATGACGGCCAGCGCCAGCGCCTCTCCCAGGCTCAGGGCGCTCGCCGGCTTGTCGAAGTAGATCCGGCTGGCGGTGCCGATGCCTTCGATGCTCCCGCCGTAGGGCGCGAGGTTCATGTAGGCCTCGAGGATCTCCGCCTTGCCGTAGTGGCGCTCGATCTGCAGCGCGCGGGCGGACTGCACGAGCTTGCCGAACACGGTGCGAGTGTCGAGGTCGAACCGCAGCCGGGCGAGCTGCATGGTGATCGTCGAACCGCCGACGATCCGCGTGCGTCGCACGTAGGTCGTCCACGCCGCCCGCACGAGCGCCAGGGGGTCGACGCCGGGGTGACGGTGGAAGCCGCGGTCCTCGTATAGCAGCGTCGCCTCCCGGGCCACCGGGGCGATGTCGTCGAGTCCGGTGAACAGGCGATAGCGGCCGTCGTCCGCCGGGACGAGCTTGAGGGGGCGGCCTTCGCGATCCGTCACGAGGGTCGAGAACGGGAGGTCCCCGTAAAGCGCCGGTTTGGGCAACAGGGCCCAGGCAAGCACCACGCAGGCGAGGCTCGCGAACAGCGCGGCGAGCCCGCGGGAGCGCCGGCCCGGGACGGGGGTCACATGCCCTCCACCACCAGCCGGCCGGCCGCGGTACGGGCGCGGACGCTGCGGTGATACATGGCCGCGGCGTGGGCGGCGGGTGCCGCGAACTCCCCGGGGCTCGTCGCCTTGACCCGGTACCGAAGCTCGACCATGCGCTCGTCGAAGCTGCCGTAGTACACGAGCCGGTCCTCCCGTACGTCCAGGTAGTCGCATGACCACGGGCCGTAGCTTCGACGCACGGACTCCGTGACGATCTCGAAGCCGCCCGGCAGCAGGTCCGTGACGGCGACGTTGCGAACCCGGCCGGCCGTGGAGCGTACGCGGAGGCGTACCGTCAGTTCGTCGCCGACGCGGATCCGCTCCGCCGGATCTCCGTCCGCGTCCAGGTAGACGCGGTCCAGTTCGATGCCTTCGGCCATGCGCTCCGCGGGCACGTCGACGTCGAAGCCGGACTCGCTCGCGGTGTAGTAGACGCCGCCGGGCGCCGCGCCCGAGATGTTCAGCCGCTCGACCGTCACCGGCAAAGAGGCCCTGGCGAACGCCCCGGGCGCCACGTCGACCTCCACGGGGCCTTCCGCACCCTGCGCCGCGATGGCGGGCGGCGACAGCGCGCCGCGCGCGTCGAGGTGCCGGTGGATCGCGCCCAGCGCCAGGACCGTGTACGCCGCCGAGAGGGTGTTGAAGCGGTCCTCGAAGACCGGCCGCACGAGTGTCCGCACGGCGTCGCCGTCGAGCCGCGCCAGGCGCTCCGGGAAGTGGCGGGCGAGCAGGTACACGCACACCGCGTCGCGGCCGAGGCCCGTGTCGAAGTCGGTGTCCGCACCCGCCGACTCGCCGAGCCGATAACCCTCGATCAGGCGGTCTGCCAGGACGTCGTTGCGCAACAGCGCGTGGCTCGCCGCGAGGTACGCGCTCACGATGTCGGTCCGCCACTCCTCGGCGGCGCCGACCTCCAGCGACTCCTGCAGCGCGTTGAGGTAGTTCGTGGTGACCCGGCCGCGGCGCGTCAGGAGGTAGATGGCGTAGGCGCGCGTGCGCGCCGCGGCGAGATCGAACTGCGCGCGCGCGTCCGCACCGCCGGCGATGCGCAGCAGGTACTCCCCGGAACGCGCGTACATGTCGTCGGGCACGGGCATCCCCAGTTCGCGCGCATCGGTCAGGAAGTGCGTGATGTAGACGGAAGGAAACGCGGCGGACTCCTGCGACGTCGACCAGAACAGGAAGCCGCCGTCGGCGTTCTGGCGCGGCCGCAGGAGCGCGATCGTGTCGCGGAACAGGGTCCGGTAGTCCTGCCGGTCCAGGCCGATGGACGGAGCGTCGAGCAGGCCGAGCTGGGGGAACGCCTTGCTGACGATCTGCTCCGCGCAGGCGTGCGGAAACGACTCGAGGTACGCGAGCAGTCCGTCGGCGAGCGCAAGCGGGCTGGCCGAAGCCGTCACCCGCCGGTCCGCGAAGGCTTCGTGCAGCCGCCGCGGCAGGGCCACCGAGGTCTCGCCGTCGGCATCGAACCCGGAATCCACCGTGGTCTCGAACGCGGTCGCTGGCCGCACCGACAACGTGGCCCGGCGCTGCACGGACACATCCTGCACGCGGCCCGCGAACGTCACCGACGCCGCCCCGGGCGAAGCGCCCGCGCGCAGGCGGAAGAGCGCGCGCCCTTCGTCCCCCTCGGCCACCGCGACCGCCTGTTCGGAAGCTTCGTCCGTCGACAGGCGCTGCAGAGCTTCGGCGGAGACGGCCACTTCCGCGGCCGCGCCGGACCCCTCGACGAAGTTCGCTACCCCGACCGCCACGTCGAAGACGTCGTCCGGAGCGGCCGCCAGCGGCAGGTTCGGCGTGAGCACGATCTGCCCCCGCACGGTGACCGGCTCGGCCCGCGCGCCGAGCCGGGCGGCGGCGACGCCCACCGCCATCACGCGCAGCTCGCCGTTGAAGTAGTCGGGGATGTCGATGGCCAGCTCGCGTTGCGCGGAGTCCGCTTCGAGAACGCCCGACCAGTACACGACCGGGGGTTCGGAACGCCGCCGGAACGGGTTCAGGTTGGCGCCGAGCAGACGGGCCAGGTCCCCGCCCCCCGGCGCCGCCGCGCGGCGCAGCACGTCGTAGTCCGGGAGGATCAGGTCGACCATCTGGTGCGTGTCCACCTGCAGCGCCTTCTTGCGCAGGTAGGCCTCGAGCGGATCCGGCGTGTCGTAGTCCGCTACCTGGAGGATGCCCTCGTCCACGGCGAACAGCACGAGCCGCGCCGGTTCCGGAGTCGCGTAACCGACCGTCAGCGAGTCGCCGGGACGGACGAGGTCCGGGACGGCGAGGTCGATGTCCAGGCGCCGCGGGGCGCGGTCGAGGGCAAAGGGTGCGACGGCGTAGCTCAGTGGGCTCACGAAGATCTCCTCCGAGTCGATGTCCCGCACGAACGCGACGTTGACGTAGGCATTGCCCTCGAGGCCGTCGGGTACGCGGATGCGCGCCACGGCGTTGTTCGTCTCCGTCCTGAACCACTGGAAGGCATGCACCCGGTCCCGCTCGATGGTGACGAGGCCGGTGCCGGCGTAGGGCGCCGTCACCTCGAGGAGAATCTCGTCGCCGGGCGCGTACTCGCGGCGGTCGAGCTTGAGATCGAGTTCCGCGTTGCGTTCGAGGTTGCCGGCGACGTTGGCCGTGCCCGCAACCGCGAACTCCACCCGGCTGAGCCTCGTGTTCCGGGCGTCGACGATGTCGATCGCGAAACGCCCCGGGCGCGAGGTTGGCAGCGCCGCCTCGGCGCCCTGCGCCGGCAACGCGAACGCGCTCCGTTCCAGTTCGGTTTCCCTGGCCACCGACTGGTAGGCGAAACGCCCGTTCGGCTGCTTGACCAGCGCCGAAACGTAGCGGCGTTCGACGAGTACCGACTGCAGACCTTCCAGCGCCACGGGGTCCAGGTCGCGGTCGATGGCCAGGAACCGCACCGTGCGCGCGCTGTCCAGGGTGACGAAGTCGAGAGCTCCGTCCGTCCGGTACCCGACCAGCGCCTGCGCCGACGACACCAGGGTCCCGGCCAGCGCCTTGACCCCGCGACCGCCGCTGGCCTCGAACCCCTCCGCGTTCAGCAGCAGCGAGTAGATGCCGTTGTCGTACTGGCCGATGTCGAACGGCAGGGTGGCGACGCCGTCGGGCCCCGTCGTCGTCTCCGCGAGCTCGAGGGTGACCGCCTTCGGCGTCGTGCCGGGGTCGCGGAACGGGTCCGTGAACACGAACCCCGGGTGCTCCGCGAAGTTCGGCGACCTGGGGGTCAGCCGGACGGTGGCCCGCACCGGGCGGTCCTGCGCCGGCGTGCCGAAGAGGTTGTGCAGCGTCACCCGCGCCTGGTGCGCAGCGGGGTGGAGCCACGCGCGGCGAGGGACTTCACGCAGCGACGGCGCCGCGTCCGGCGAATCCGCGGCCTGCTCGACGATCGCCGCGCGGATGCGCAGCCGGTCCGGCTGGTACTCCTCGACGCGGAACGACGCGTCGCCCAGGCTCCGGCGACCGCCGTCTTCGTGCACGAGGTAGACCCCTGCCCGATAGACGCCGGTCGGCGACTCCGGACGGGTCTCGAGGTCCCAGGTGAGCAGTCCGTCCTCCGGCAGGGCGACCCGGGTCTCGAGCGCGCTGTTGCCGCGCGCGTCCGTGATCCGCAACTCGATCGGCGCGCCCGGCGCGGACCCGAAATCGCCTTCGCGCACGATGCCGAACAGGCGCACCGTCTCGCCGGGCCGATACAGCCCGCGGTCCGTGTAGAGCGCGGCCTTCAGGTGCTCGGCGTCATCCTCGGCCGTGTGTTCGCCGCCGATGTCGAACCCGGACCAGTTCAGGCGCCGGTCGTCGCGCCGGTAGGGCATGAACGTGACGTCGGCCCCGTGGCGCGCCACGAAGACCGTCGGCGTCCGGTCCCGCTCGAAGTCCCTCGCGGAGGCGAGCGCGGCATGCCCTTCGGCATCGGTCCTGGCCGTCAGCACCGGGAGTCCGTTCTTGCCGAGGAGCGCCACCTCGGCTCCCGGCACGGGCGCCCCCGTGGCGATGGAGTGCACGAAGACGTGCTGGCTCCCGTCGGCATTGGTCTTGGCCAGCAGGCCGAGGTCCGTGACCAGCGCCATGCGCCGGTCCGCCCTGCCGATTACCCGCTTTCGTTCGGGGTCCCAACCCTGGACCTGCACGAAGAACACGCCGCCCGCGTCCAGGAACGGATCGAGGTCCAGGGTCGCGAAGACCTGCTCGCGCGGATGGGCGGGGTTCAGCTCGACGATGCGGGTGGTCAGCGTCGACAGGTTGTCCGCGTCGAACGCCCACTCGTTCCGGAACCAGGGATCCCGGATGTCGCCGCCCGTCTGGCTCGCCAGGTGGTTGAGGGTGTCCGGCAGGAGCTGCTGGACGTCCACCCGGACGGCCGACACGCCGCGCCCCGAGAGCGTGAGCAGGCGGTTGCCGGTCAGCGGCAGGAGGGCGCCGTCCTGCGCGATGGCGGCCTCCCTGGGGTAGGCCGGCGCGCGCACGACCGAGTCGTGGCCCGAGGCGAGCACGAAGTCCCCCGCCGACGTCAGGCCGGGTGCGACGCGGAGATAGACGAAACGGCCGGGGGGCGCATCGAAGGTGACGCTCTGCAGCATGGCGGCGTCGCGCTCGGTGGGATTCACGGTCAGCGTCAGCGCTTCGGACTGCGCGAGCACCTCCGCCGTGGCCTCGCCAGGCGAACGCCAGCGGTAGTTCCGGTAGGTCCGCTCGCCGACGCGATGGTCCCCTGGCAGCAGCCATGCCCGTACCGCGCCGCCGAACGCCTCGGTGTTCACCTGGTCCGTGAAGGACACCACCGCGGTCTGCAGGGGATCGCCCCCGGCGTCCCTGACGATCGACGCCGCGATCCGCTCGACGCGGAAATAGCTCTCGCGGTCGGGCACGCGCACCTGGGCGAACAGCGTCTCCTCGAACACGCCGTCGCCGTTCGCGGGCTTGAGGCCGTCGTCCACCGTGACGGTCGCGAAGTGCTCGCGCTCCGGGACGGCGACGATGTCCGAGTGCACGTGGGCGGTGCGGTCCTGGGGCCCGTACTCGACGCGGAAGCCGAGTTCGCGCGCCTCGGCCGCGGGCGCCTCTTCGAGTCCTTCGCGCATGGCGAGGGTCAGGCGTTGCTCGAAGTCTTCCCGCGCGACGGGGTGGGAGAAGCCGAAACTGGCCGTCACGCGCCGTTCCGCGACGATCTCCGGGTGCTGGTAGAAGCTCGCTTCGAGGAGTTCGGCGGCGAAGGGGGGCGTCTGGAAGCTGACGACGCGGGCGGCCAGATCGACGTCGGGCGCGAACAGGTCGGGGGAGAGCCGTATCCGGTACGCGCGGTCCGCCGGCCAATCCTCGGCCGGCGTGAACTCGAGTCGGTTCTCCGTCGCGAAGGTCCACTCGCCGGGCATCGGCGGGGTCGAGCTCGACGCCTTCCCCGATGACGTTGCCGACAAGGTCGAGGCGCGCGGCCGAAAGGGGCGGCGGCGTCCCGGCCTGGTCGTCCGGGTAGGCGAAGTCGAGATGGAGGGGCGCGACGACCAGTTCGCCCTGCTCGATGCGCGAGGTTCCCGGCGCGTCCACCTCGATCCGGACCTCCAGGGGCTTCGGCAAGCTCTCGTAGTAGAAGTAGCCGCCCACGGCCACCGCCGCCGCGACCAGCGCCGCCGCGCCGTACCCCACCCGCCGCGGGCCTGCGCGTTGCAGCCATGTCGGGGGACGCCAGGAGAATTCGCCTACTGCCGAGACGACGAATTTCGAGAGTTTCATGGGGGTGCATTCCCTTGCGATGAACGCCTCACACTAGCGGC
Organism: Pseudomonadales bacterium; assembly: GCA_022827245.1. Taxonomy (GTDB): domain Bacteria; phylum Pseudomonadota; class Gammaproteobacteria; order Pseudomonadales; family Azotimanducaceae; genus VXNE01. The sequence goes on from JAJDTI010000157.1 coordinate 11,650, forward strand.
GCTTGCGGGAGGGAGAAGGGAGGAACTATGGAAGTTCCGGCGGGCCTCCGGAGATCCGGATCGCCGACACGCGTCCCGAGTCGCAGTCAAGTATTCTCGGCGATGCGTTCTGACGTCTCGTAAGGGAGCGGACCCATGCGCAACGGCGACCCCAACATCCTGTTCATCTTCAGTGACCAGCACCGCCATGACGTGCTCGGCTGCGCCGGCCACCCGCTGGTCCAGACGCCCCATCTCGACCGACTCGCCGCCGAGGGCGTCCGGTTTGCCGAGACCTGGTGTCAGAGCCCGATTTGCCAGCCATCGAGGGCGTCGGTCATCACCGGGCAATACACGCATCAGTTCGACATGTTCAGCAATACGGGGCCGCTGGATCCGTCCCGGCCGACGGTGATGAAAGCCCTGCAGGCGCGAGGCTACGAGACGGCCACGATCGGCAAGACCCACTACCACGGCATGCCGACTCGGCAACAGGTCGAGGAGAGCGATGGTCCGTTCGACATGCGCGCGTTCGAGTCACTGGTGGGAGATTTCGGCTGGGACCATGTGCTCGAGGAGTACGACCGTTACCTCCATGTCAACACCAAGGTCAGAACCCCTTACACCGATCACCTGGCGGACCACGGGGTGCTCGATCCGTACCGGGACATGATCAGGAGCGTGTTTCGCCTGACGCCCGATCACTGGCGTGCGCGGACGTCCGTGTTGCCGCAGGAACTGGACCTCTCCTCTTTCCTGGCGGATCGGGCCATCGACTGGCTTGCGGCCCGGACCAGCGACAAGCCGTTTCTACTCAAGCTGGCCTTCGTGCAACCCCACGTCCCCCTGATCGACGACCCTGTCTGGGCGGAGTACTACCGGGACGCCGACATCGCGCTGCCGGACCAGACCGTGATAGAGGCCCCGAACCCGGTCTGGGGCGAGTACCTCGATTACCTGAACGGTCATTCGCAAGTGCAGGTGATGGACGACGCGTTTGTCAGGGAGGGCATTCGCCATTACCTCGGCATGGTCTCGCTCATCGATCAGCGGATCGGTGACGTGGTCCGGGTTCTTGAAGACAGTGGCGAGATTGAGAAAACCTGGATCATCTACTCCTGCGACCACGGCGAGATGCTCGGTGAACACCACCTCTGGGCCAAGCACAACTTCTACCGGGGCTCGGCAAAGGTGCCGTTGATCATCCGGCCGCCCGGTGGCACCCGGGGCCGCACGGACACCGGGCTCACCGAACTGACGGACGTCACCGCGACCCTGGCGGACATCGGTGGCGCCTCGCTGCCGACGTGCGAGGGCCGATCGCTCCTGCCGCGCGTATCCGACCCGGTCCCATCCAGCCGCGAGCACGTCTTTTCGCGGATTCGCTCGTACGCGGCCCTGCGGGACGAACGCTACCGGCTGACGGTCGACGTCGAGTCCGACACGCCCTGTGAACTGTTCGACCTGACCGACGACCCCGGCGAGTTGCGTAATCTCGTCAACGAAGCGGCGCATGCCGGCATGATCGAGGAACTCAGGCACACCGTGCTGGCCGAGCACCTGGCAAGCTGACGCAGTCCGAGGCGCGCACACCATCGAACCGGCGACCACGCCTCGGACAGCTATCCGGGGGTAGTTCGAAGCGCATCAGGTACCGAACGCCGTCCACCTTCACGGTGACTCCGTTCCACGCTTTCGGTACGTACGTGAACTCCTGGGCTGCCCTGACGGCCGCCTGGTCGAACAGGTCGGGATGACTGGCCTCGATCACGATCGGATCACGCACCCGGCCCCTGTCCGTGACGGTGAACTCGAGCAACACCCAGCCCTCGACACAGGCCAAGACGGCTTCCGGCGGGTAAGCCGGCGCAACCTTGACGATCGGCAGGTATTCGTTGTTGAACAGCGTCTGATGTGGGGGATGCACGACGACCGGCTCGTCGGACGCCTGGTGCGGGTGGCCCCGCGGGGACTCACCCAGGTAGACCGGCGGCGGAGCCTCGATGACGGGTCGTTGCGGCCGCGGGGTTCCGGCGGTGCGTCGCGATTCCCCGGCGGCCTCGCCAGAGCTGACCGGAGCTCCGTGGCGAGCCTCCCGGAGCAGGCCAAACCCGTCTTGGATCAGCTCTGCCGTCACCAGGAGCACGAGCAGAGCGGTACCGAACCCGCTGACTGCCATGACGGCCTGACGCGGCCCTCTCGTGTCGTGTCTCGTACAACGCGCGACGGGCCGAAACGGGGTTAACGAGCCCCCGCGCTCAGCGCAGCAGTTCCACCCAGTGCAGCACCGGCGCGTCGACCGCGTCCGCAAGATGCATCTGGCAGCCGATGTTCGCCGTCGCGACCGCGTCCGGACCATGCTCGGTCAAGGCGGCCGCCTTGCGGTCCCGCAACTCCGACGAGATCTCGGGCTGCAGGACGGAGTAGGAACCGGCGGAACCGCAGCACAGGTGCGGATCGCGGACGGGGACCAGTTCATAGCCGGCGTCCGTCAGCAGGCGCTCGACTAGGCCTGCGATCTTCTGGCCATGCTGCAGCGTGCACGGCGCGTGCCAGGCGACGCGGTCGATGTCCGTTCGCTTGTCGAAGGAGAAGTCGGCCAGCAGCTCCGCGACGTCGTGGACCCTGGCCGCGAACTCGTGCGCGGGCTTGCCGTGGAACGGGTCGTCCGCGAGGAGGTGGCCGTAGTCCTTCAGCGTGACGCCGCAGCCGGTCGCGGTCGAGACGATGCGGTCGGCGCTCCTCCAGTCCACCTCGTCGAGATTGCGTCGCATGGCGGTGCGTCCGTCGTCCACGTCGCCGAGGTGCAGGGCGAGCGCACCGCAACAGCCTTCGTTGGCGTCGGTGCGGACGGAGAGGTCCCGGCTGGTCAACAGGCTTGCCAGGTGCCGGTTGGTCTCCGGGGTCATCACCCGCTGGACGCAGCCCTGCAGGAGGAGGATCTCTCCGGTGCCGCCGGCCGGCTCCTCCGCTTCGGGGCGGCGGATCAGGCTCCGCAGGCGTTTCGGGGCGAAGCGCCGGAACGTCGCGCCGAGCCGGAGCCAGCGCCGCAGCCATGCGGGCGAGGCGATCACGCCCTTGAGCCAGCGGCGGACGACGCGCTCTAACCAGGGGCGCTTGAGGCCGTCTTCGACGAATCCGCGGCCGATCTCCAGCAGTTCGCCGTAGCGCACGCCGGAAGGGCAGGTGGTTTCGCAGGCGCGGCAGGTGAGGCAGCGGTCGAGGTGTGTGCGGGCGGTGGCGTTGGGCTTCCCGGCTTCGAACATCTCCTTCATCAGATAGATGCGGCCACGGGGTCCGTCGAGTTCGTCGCCGAGGACCTGGTAGGTGGGGCAAGTGGCGTTGCACATGCCGCAGTGCACGCAGGAGCGCAGGATGGCGTCGGCGCGCGGTCCCTCCGGGGTCGCGAGGAAGTCGGCAGCCAGTTCAGTCCGCATCGGCCATCGCACCAGGGTTCAGGATGCCGTCGGGGTCGAAGGCGGTCTTCACGCGGCGCATGTATTTCCCGACGGCGGCCGGCGTACGGGACGTTCCACTGCCGAACGGCGTCGCGAAGCCCTGGTGGGCGCGTGCCGCGGCGTGCACCGCGTCCGGACCGGCGTCCGTACGCCACCAGGCCCGGGCGCCCGCCCATTCGACGAGCGTGTCGGGCTGGTCGAACGCCGCGCCTCTCGGCAGCGACAGGCGCCAGAGCGTGCCCGCGGAGTCGGGCTCCCGCTCCCGGAAGAAGAACGGGTGCGCGTGATCGCGCACGGTGTCGAAGAACGCGTCGTCCTCCGCTTCGAGATCGATGCCGAGGGTGTCGCGGGCGTGTCGGACGCCGTCCGCGCTGCCGGCGAGCCGGATGCGCAGCACGCCGTCCACGTGACACGTCCCCGTGACGGGCAGGGGCGCCCGCAGGATGCCGCGCGCTACGGTGGCGGCTTCCTCGGCGGAGCAGTCCTTCGCGAGGACCGCGACGGCCTCGGGCGCGGGCTGGACGCGCATGCTCGCCTCGAGGAGCAGCCCGAGCGTGCCGAACGCGCCGACCATGAGGCGGGACACGTCGTAACCGGCGACGTTTTTCAGCACCTGTCCGCCGAACGCGAGGGACTGGCCGAGGCCGTTCACGATCCGCACGCCGAGCACCGCGTCGCGCACCGAGCCGAGCCAGGGTCTCCCCGGCCCGCTGAGTCCGGCGGCCACCGCGCCGCCCACGGTCCCCGCGCCGCCGAAACGCGGCGGGTCGAAGGGTAATGCCTGTCCGTGAGCGCCCAATGCGCGCGCGAGTTCGTCGAGACGCGTGCCGGCGCGCGCCGTCACGACGAGTTCGTCGGGCCGGTAGGCGACGATGCCGGTGTGGCGGAGGGTCGAGAGGCTCGCTCCGGCGTGCGCGGCGGATTCCGTGAGGAACGCCTTGCTGCCGCTCCCGCGGATGGTGACGGGCGTCTTGTGCGCGCCCGCGGCCGCGACGGCGGCCCGCAGGTGGTCCGAGTCGTCGCGTCCGGGCCAGGTCTCTTCGGTAGCGCGAGCGGCGTCCCGGGGCGCCCCCATCAGCGCGTCCGGTCGCAGGCGCGTGCCATCAGAACCGCTCCAGTTCCGGATGCGGGAGCGCACCGCCGTGCACGTGCATGCCGCCGATCTCCGAGCAGCGCGCCAGGGTCGGGATGGCCTTGCCGGGGTTCATCAGTCCGCCCGGGTCGAACGCGGCCTTCAGGCGGTGGAACTGGTCGAGTTCGCCGCTGTCGAACTGTACGCACATCTCGTCGAGCTTCTCGACGCCGACCCCGTGTTCGCCGGTGACCGTGCCGCCCACGGACACGCACAGGGTGAGGATATCGCCGCCGAGCGCCTCCGCCTTCTCGAGTTCGCCCGGTTGCGCGGAGTCGTACAGGATGAGCGGGTGCAGGTTGCCGTCCCCGGCATGGAAGACGTTCGCGACGGACAGTCCGTAGCGCTCTGACAGCGCGGTGATCTCGGCGAGCACGGCGCCGAGTTCCCGGCGCGGGATCGTGCCGTCCATGCAGTAGTAGTCGGGCGCCAGTCGGCCCGCGGCCGGGAACGCCGCCTTGCGGCCGCGCCAGAACGTTTCGCGTTCGGCGTCGGTCGCCGCGAGGCGTGTCTCCGTCGCGCCGGCGTCGTCGAGAATGGCGCGGACGCGTCCGATGTCCGCCTCCACTTCCGCCTCGATGCCGTCGAGTTCGCAGAGGAGGATGGCCGCGGCGTCCCGCGGGTAGCCGGCGTGGGCGAAGTCCTCCGCGGCCTTGATGGCGAGGGCGTCCATCATCTCGAGCCCGGCCGGGATGACGCCGCCCCGGATGATCGCGGCCACGGCGTCGCCGGCCTGGCGGATGTCGTCGAAGGCGGCCAGCAGGGCGCGCTTGACCGACGGCTCCGGCAGCAGCTTGACGACGACTTCCGTGACCACGCCCAGCATGCCCTCCGAGCCGATCATCGCCGCGAGCAGGTCGTAACCCGGGGCGTCGAGGGTCTTGCCGCCGAGGACGAGTTGGTCCCCCTCGATGGTCTGCACGGTGATGCCGAGCACGTTGTGCACCGTCAGGCCGTACTTGAGGCAGTGCACGCCGCCGGAGTTCTCGGCGACGTTGCCGCCGATGCTGCAGGCGAGTTGCGACGAGGGATCCGGTGCGTAGTAGAGGCCGTGGTGCGCCACCGAGTCGGTGATCGAAAGGTTCGTCACGCCCGGCTCGACGCGCGCGGTGCAGGTGTCGGTGTCGACCTCGAGCACGCGGTTCATCTTGGTCAGCGTCAGCAGCACGCCGTCGGCGAGGGGCCGCGCTCCGCCCGAGAGGCCCGTGCCGGCGCCGCGGGTCACGACCGGGGTGTCGTGTTCGCGGCAGATCTCGAGGACGGCGCGCACCTGCTCGACGGTCTCCGGGAGCACGACGACCCAGGGTTTCTGACGGATGGCCGTCAGCCCATCCGTCTCGAAGGGGCCCAGCGCCCGGGTCTCCGTGATGACGCTGGCCGCGGGGAGGCTGCGTTTCAGCAGTTCGATGACGCGGGGGTCGCGCATGGGTCTTCGCTAGTTGCCGTACGGGTATTGTACGTGGTGCGCTCCGAGGTCGGGTTCCGGGTGGCCGATCCTATACACTCGGGGGGTCGCAGCGGTCGGGTGGGGAGTTCGTGAGGACGGTCATCAAGAACGCCCGCATGGTGAACGAGGGAACGGTCACCGAGGGGGATCTCGCCATTCGGGACGGACGCATCGACCGGATCGGCGGCGTCATCGACGGCGACCGCGAGGTCGATGCGCGGGGGTCGTGGCTGATCCCCGGCATGATCGACGACCAGGTGCACTTCCGGGAACCGGGGTTCGAGCACAAGGCGGAGATCGCTACGGAGTCGCGCGCGGCCCTCGCCGGGGGCATCACGAGCTACATGGAGATGCCGAACTGCGTCCCGCAGACGGTGACGGCGGCGGCGCTCGAGGACAAGCACCGGCGTGCCGCTGCGAAGTCGGCCGCCAACTACGCGTTCTACTTTGGCGCCACCAACGACAATCTCGAGGCCATCAAGGCCGTCGACACGTCGCTGGCCTGCGGCGTCAAGGTGTTCATGGGCGCCTCCACCGGGAACATGCTCGTCGACAATCCGGAGACGCTGGACGGCATCTTCGCCTCCACGCCTCTCGTTATCGCGACCCACTGCGAGGACACGCCGACGATTCTCGCCAACGAGGCGCGGGCCCGGGCCCGCTACGGGGACGCCATCCCGTTCGAGGCGCATCCCGAGATCCGCTCGGAAGAGGCGTGCTGGAAGTCCTCGAGCCTCGCCGTGGAGCTCGCGAAGCGCCACGGCAGCCGCCTGCACGTGCTGCACCTGACCACGGCGCGCGAGATGGCGCTGTTCCAGCCCGGGCCGTTGGAGGGCAAGCGGATCACGGCGGAGGTCTGCGTGCATCACCTCCATTTCGATGCCAGCGCGTATGGCGAGCAGGGGGCCGAGGTCAAGTGCAACCCCGCCATCAAGAACACGACGGACCGGGATGCGCTGCGCGCGGCGTTGACGGGGGACCGGATCGACATCGTGGCGACCGACCACGCACCCCACACGCGCGAGGAGAAGGCCGGCTCCTACCTGGAGGCACCCTCGGGGCTGCCGCTGGTCCAGCACGCGCTGCTGACGCTGTTCGACCTCTTTCCCGTGACGACCGTGGTGCAGAAGACGGCCCACGCTCCGGCGCTGCGCTTCGAGGTCCGCGAGCGGGGCTTCCTGCGCGAGGGCTACTGGGCGGACCTGGTCCTGGTCGACCCGGACGGGCGCACCGTGGTGGACGACGAACCGGTGTTCTACAAGTGCGGCTGGACGCCGTTCTCCGGGGTCACCTTCGGGACGCGCATCACGCACACGTTCCTGAACGGCCGGCTGGTGTACCGGGACGGGGAGGTCGTGGCGACGGAGCCGGCGATGGCGCTCGAGTTCGACCGTGGGGGCTGAGGTATCTCTCCCGTGTCCGCATGATGGACCGTCTTTCTTGAAGGTGCCGTATCGCGCCGTGCGTGCCGGTCCCGGTTCAGCCTCGCTTGTTGGCCTTGTCCTCGATCGCCTGGCAGGTGTCCATCAACGCGTCGAACGACTCCGCGTCGTCAAGCAGCCACCGGTCTTCCACCATCCGCGCGTAGTCCTCGGCCAACGCCAGGAACGCGCTTCCGGTCGGAACGAGCCGTAGACCACCGGCCACCGCCGCCTGGTAGTCCACCCAGTCTCCCGACACGTCCTTCTCCCGGAAGAACGCCGCCTTCTGCGCTGCAACGTCGGCTGCGATCCCTCGGTCCGCCAGAGCGCGGGCGGCGACGCCGGCGCCATCAAGCCGGGCCAGATCGTGCCAATGGCGCGCGAATCCCTCTCCGCGTATCCGGTGCTGTGCGCAGAACACGTGCGCCGCCGTTGCCTTCTCCCAGAACGTCCGCTCCGCCTGCAGGACGCGCGGCGTCGCCTTCGGGAACTCGACGCCGTGCACATGGTCCGTCGCATCGCAGCGCACCGGCATCACCGCATTCGGTTCCCCCGTCGCCCGGCCGCCGAACTCGAGCTTCACCTCCGGTCGGCGGTAGCTTGTCCCCTGGTTCAACGCGACGTAGTGGATGAACACGTCGCCGTCCTTGATCTTGACCTGGCCGTTGGGCTCCACTGCCCGCAACGCGCTCTCGAGGGCCGGCTGGGCGACGTCCTGTGTCCACGTGCCCAGGGCCGCGCGAACCGTCTTCGTCCACTTTCGCTCCTGGCTCCGGCTCGGCGGTATCGCATCCGGGTGGTCTCCGACCAACTGCGGTGCGAGCTTTCGGATGTCGTAGGTCAGGTCCACATCCTCCGAAAAGCGCCGTATCGCCCCGTACGCCTTGGACAGGGAGGTGCCGCCCTTGAAGACCAGCGGCTCTCCGAGGGAGCCTTTGAACAGGGTCTCGAGCGCCCACACGACCCAGATGTCCTTTTCCAACAGGTAGGCGGGCCTGCCGGATGCGCTGGCCGCGACATCCAGCACCTCCTGGCGATCGCCCGGCGCCAGGTCCAGGTACCGCTCAGCCATGGGCCACCGTGCTCACCGGCCCGGCCAGCCATCCCGGCATCTGCGCGCTCACGCTGCCCAGTTCGCGTTGCTCGTCCTCGCTCAACCGTTGCCGCACCACTTCCGCCGCCCCGCCGGCCTTGTCACGTCCAAGCCAGGCAAGCGCGCGCACGGCCTCGCCGGCACGCCGGCCGGGCAGCACCAGTTGCCACTCGGGTGCGTGGTGCAGCTCGATCCGCTCGTGGCCGAGCTTCAACGTCCGACTCGGCCCCGACGTTAGATAGACGCGCCCGACGGGTACCTGCGTGGTCAGACCAAGCACGTTCGCCGCCATGGCGCCGCTGTTCGCGACGCGCTCCCCGCGCGCGGCGGCAAGCCCCTCGACGGTCTTGTCGACCGACGGCGCGCGGCGACCGAACCGGCTCTCCACCGGCAGGACATACACACCTCGTCCCGCCCGCAGCAGCGCGCCGCGCCGCACAAGGCGCGAGAGGGCTTGGTCGACAGCCGCCCGCCTGCCGAGATGCAACAGCCCTTTCGGCAGCACCGGGGAACCCTCCGGCTGTCCCTGCGCGTGCCGCAGTACCGTTTCGGTCAATCGTTCCATGGCGACACTCATCAGGTGTCAGAAAAAATACTCAAATTTCTGACACTTTTCAAGCAATCACCAAGTCCGAGCCGCGAACGGTCGGGACGAGTCCCACTTGAATGGTGATGGCTGCACACCGGGCTTCTCCCGGCGTCTGCCCCCCTACTGACTGCGGAGGGCCGTGGCACGGGACGGTGGTGGGCGAGAGGCGGTTTTCCTGGCGATGGAGCCGGCAAGCGCCGCCCGGCTCAGAACATCGTGTTGTCGTTCTCCGACGACTCGGGGATCACCTGCAGCACGTCCCAGTGCTCGACGACCCTCCCGTCGTCGTCGAAACGGAAGATGTCGATGCCCGCGTAGTCCCGGTCGCCGGGCCACGTCTGGTGGCAGTGCAGCACGACCAGGTTCCCCTCCGCGACCGCGCGCCGGAACTCGACGCGCTTGCCGGGGTACTCCGCGGCCATGCGCTCGAAGTAGGCGATGAACGCCTCCTTCCCGTCGCCGACGTGCGGGTTGTGCTGGATGTAGCGGTCGCCGACGTACGCCTCGATCGCTTCTCGCGGCCGGCACTCGTTGAACATCAGGTCGTAGAAGGCCATGGCGTTGCGCTTGTTGCGAGCTGCGTCAGGAGGCATCACGGTCCTGTTGGCGACCGAGATACTCGACCCGCAGAAACCCGAAACGCTCGAAGTCCCGGTCGTTCGTGACGATGGTCGAAGCACCGTGGGACTTGCAGATCGCCGCGATCTGGGCGTCGAAGATCAGGTTCCCACGGGCGTCGGACTCGCGAATCACGGCCTCGAGACCGGACAGGAATTGCGTCTCCGGAACTCGGTGATGCAGAACACCGGCAGGAACCAGGGCGTGTCGCCTTCCGCCAACGCTGTAAGCCGGTCTGCGGCGGCGCGATGCAACTGGGTTTCCCCGCGATGCGCGTAGATCAGGACGTTGGTGTCAACGGCGATCATCCGTGATCGATCACGTCATAGAGCGCATTGCGGTCGGAGATGTCGACGTTGGGTGGACGCGTGCCCTGCACGGTCCTCAGCGCGAGTCGGAACGGTGGTCGCGCCGCGCTCTCCTTGGATCGCCGCAACACCTCGTCGTTGAGGTTGAGCGTGGTCTTCATTGCCGGGTGACCGACCGATCAGTGATATGGCCAGACCGTACTATCGTTGCCGTACATACGGCAACGATCAGGTCGGAAGGCCTCCTACGAAGCGCTCGCCCGCCGCAGGTCCGGCAACGTATACCCCTCCGCCTCCAGCCCGGCGCGCACGGTCTTCTTGTCCATCTTGCCGGTGGACGTGAGCGGGATGGACTTCACGTAGAGGACGTCGTCCGGGAGCTGCCACTTCGCGAACTGGGTGGCGCAGTGGGTCAGGATGCGGTCGGCCGGCACGTCCGCCCCCTCGTCGAGAATGACCAGCGCGACGGGGCGCTCGTCCCACCGGGGGTGCGGCTGGGCGACGACGCAAGCCTGGGCGACGCCCGGCAGCGCCACGATGTGGTTCTCGAGGTCCACCGACGAGATCCACTCGCCGCCGGATTTCACGAGGTCCTTCGAGCGGTCGGAGATGATGAGATACCCGTCCGCGTCGATCTTGCCGACGTCGCCGGTGATGAGCCAGTCGCCGTGGAAGCGTCCCGGCTGCGGGTTGCGGTAGTACTCCGAACAGATCCACGGCCCGCGCACGAGGATCTCGCCCACGGTCTCGCCGTCGTGCGGCAGCCGGTTGAACTCCTCGTCGAAGATGTCGAGTTCCAGTCCCGGCATGAGTTGTCCGGCCTTGGCGACGTTCTCGAACTGCCGGTCTTGGGGCAGGTCCCGGTGGGAGTACTGCATGACCTTGCGCGAGAGCGTGGCGAGGGGGCTCGTCTCCGTCATGCCCCAGCCCTGGATCATCTCGACGCCGAGCGCGTCCCAGTACCAGCGGATCATCGACGGGGGCGGGGCGGAGCCGCCGCAGGTGAGGCGCTGCAGCTTCGACGTGTCGTACGCGTCCGGATCGGCCTCGTAAGCCGCCTTCACGCCCTGCCAGATCGTCGGCACGCCCGCCGAGATGCTGACGCCCTCGTCCACCATCAGTTGCAGGAGCCGCGCCGGGTCCATGAAACGGTGGGGCAGGACCTGCTTGCAGCCGAGCATCAGGGCCGCCCAGGGGACGCCCCAGCCCATGGCGTGGAACATCGGCACGACGCCGCAGACGGTGTCGGTCGCCGACAGCGCCATCGAGTCCGTCATGCAGATCGCCATCGTGTGCAGGTACTGGGAGCGGTGCTCGTACTCGACGCCCTTCGGATTGCCGGTCGTCCCGCTGGTGTAGCAGAGGCCGAGGGGCGCGTTCTCGTCCAGTTCCGGCCACTCGTAGCGCGTCGGCTTGCCGGCGATGAACGCCTCGTAGTTCACCGCGGGCGCGACGGTCGTCGACCAGTCCTCGAAGCCCTCGCTCGGCACGACCACGACCTTCTCGACGGTGGGGATGCGTCCGGCGAGCTTCTCGAGGAGCGGCAGCGCATCGGCGTCGGCGATGATGATGCGGTCCCCGGCGTGGTTGATGATGTACTCGAGGTCGTGTTCCGAGAGCCGGATGTTCACGGTGTGCAGGACGGCGCCCATGCCCGCCGTGGCGTGGTAGGCCTCGAGGTGCTGCGACCCGTTCCACAGGAACGTTCCGACCGGGTCCCCGGCGCGGATCCCGGCGTCCGCGAGCGCGTGGGCGAGCTGGTGGGCGCGGTCGCGCGTCTCGGCGTAGGTCTGCCGGCGGGTGCCGCTCGCGGTGGCGGTGACGATCTCGACGTCCGGGGCGAGCGTGGCTCCGCGGTCGATGATGCGCGACATCAGCAGGGGTGTGTGCTGCATACCCATGGGGCGCTCCGAGTCTGCGGGCGGGAAGGGGCGTGGATTCTACACGGGCGTCGTGGCGGACGCCCTCGCCGCCGTCACCAGTCGAGGACCTCGACCTGCGGCGTGTCGGGCATCTCCTCGGCCAGCAGCCAGCGGGTGAACAGGATGCCTTCGCGGTAACCGGCCGTGCTGATCCAGTTCCGCTCCGCCGGCCGGTGCGAGAGGTGCACGACGAAGCTCCCGTCGGCTTCCGCCACCGCCGTGCCGCTGTTGATGCACACCGGGAAGTCCCGGTAGTTCGTCGACTGCATCAGGAAGTTCCAGGTCTGCAGCCCCCAGTAGCACGCCTCGGGCGACCGGAAGCGGATGCGCATGTACTGGTCCTCGCGCAGCCGGAAGCGGCAGAAGCAGTAGACGTTGTCGACGGTGCCCCAGCCGCCCTGCTCGGCGTCGAACTCGAACGGCGGCAGGAACTCGTTG
>JAJDTI010000057.1 GCA_022827245.1 Pseudomonadales bacterium
GGGAACTCGTCGTCGCCGACCTTGAGTTCCTGGAGCCCGACGACATCGGGCTGTCTGGCCTCCAGCCAGATGCGCACGAAGTCGAGGCGCGCGCGCAGGCCGTTGACGTTCCAGGTGGCGATGCGCATGGGACGGGTACGAGTGCGCCAGTGTGCCAGGGACCCCGCTACCGCAACCCGGCTTGCGTCATGTACTGCTCGTTCGCGAGCTCGAGGTAGCTCTCAAGGTGCTCCAACTGCTCCGGATCGAGGATCTCGCCCAGGTCCTTCAGCGTCCGGCTGGCCAGGCGCCGCAGGTCCCGCGCCACGCGCGTCGGAATGTCGCCGCCCTGCCGCGACACCCGCCGCGTCGCGCCGTTGCGCGCCTGGTGATAGTCCCGCAGCACTTCCCGGAAGGCGTCGTACTGTGCGGGAGTCACCGCCGCCAGCTCGAGTTGCAGGCGCATGCGTTCCTCGTAGCTCCTTTCGGCGGCCGCGGCGACCTCGGCGGCCCAGCCGACCTGGGCGACCCCGAGGGCGATCGCCAGCATCCAACACCAAAGCTTCATTGACCGAACCCGGGCAGTGCCCCGTGACCGCGAGCGATCATGATAACGGAGCGGTACACAACGAAACACTTCCCTCAGAGGCAGCGCTCGGCGATCTCCGCCGTGCGCTCCAGCCGCCGGCGCCGGGTCTCGTCCGGATCCACGACGGCCGGGCGCTCGTCCGGCGTCACCCGAAACAGCAACTCGCCCTGGCTCACGACCACGCCCTCGCTGTCGCCCAGGACGCAATCGTCCACGGTCCCGGCGAAGCTCGCCGTCACCTTGGTGAACATCTTCATCACCTCGATCACGTAGAGGGTGTCGCCTGGCTCGAAGTGCGTGCCGGTTTCGAGGAAACGCGGCATCCCGGGCGCCTCGCGCGGATAGAACATGCCGCCCAGCTCCGCCACGATCTCGTCCGCGCTCGCGGCGGGCGGCGGGGCGAGCACCTTGCGCGCCGCGGCAAGGGCGTCGCTGCCGTAGAGTTCCGACGGAACATCCACCGTCAGGTCCGGACGTACGCGCAACCGGTCGAACCCGGCTTCGCGCGCGATCTGGCCCGGGAGCGCGAGCAGTTGCAGGCCGTGCTGGTAGCCGAGATGGCGGGCGCGCAGGTCGTCCCACTCGTCCACCAGAGCACCGGGCGTGCCCGGTGGCGGCTGCGAGGCGCGCAAAAGTCCGTCCAGCTCGTCGAACCCGCCGGGACTGAGCCCCGCCCGCAGGCGCGCATAGAGCGCCTGCGCGCTGTCGAGCAGCTCCCGGTCGTGCTCCCAGACCGCCTCCGCCGCCGGGCCGGCGGGGCTATCCATGTCCAGATAGCGGTAAAGTTCCGCCAGCACGTCTACCGGGTTCACGAGCCAGCGCACGCCGTCCGGTCCCGCTTCGGAGTGCCGGGCGCTCATCGCCACCCAACCGGCCAGCAGGTGCGGGCGTTCGAGCAGGCGCTGCAGTGGCCGCACCAGGAGCGAGGTCTTGAGGTCCATGGCACGCGCGTAGCCGGCCCGCACGGCAGCGTCCTCGATCGCCTCGACGGACCGGCGCTTCACGTGCTCGAACGCCGCCTCCACGTCGACCTCCCGCGCGCGCTCGGAAAGCCGCGCGACCGCTCCGAGGTAGGCCTGCACGAAGCGCGTCTCGATCTTCGCGCGCACGTCCTGGGCCGCCAGCCAGTGGCACAGCCCGTAGTGGAAGTCGAGGTTGGTCTTGAGGTGCCGCCCCTTGATGCGCGTACGGCGCAACACGTCGAGCATCGCCGCGAATGTCTCCTCGCGGCCCTCGCCCGCCGTCAGCAGCAGCGCGATGTTGCTGTCGTAGGCGCCCGCCAGGTAGTAGGGCATGAAGAGATCGGTGTCGGGGTTATGGACCGAGATGCCCTGGTCGTCGCGAATCTCGCCCCGCACGGCGTTGGACCAGGACTCGATCAGCCCCCCCGCCGCCGGGTTCAGCGCCGCGTCCGTCGCGTTCAGGCGAATCTCCACGGAGTCCCCATAGCGTGGCGCCCGCCGCGGCTCCGGGAGCTTCGTCCCGTGGCGGGCCACCAGCGTCATCGCCTCGATCAGCGATTCGACCCGCAGAACGTCTTCGCCGTCCTCCGGGTTCGCGAACTCGAGGGCATAGCAGAGCTCGGTGACGCGGTGCTCCACCTGGATGCGCGTGTTCATCTCCATGAAATAGTGGTCCGCGCCGTCCACGATGCACTCGAACGTGGACACCGAGTCGAGCCCCACCGCTTTGCCGAAGCGCGCCGCCTCGGCCTCCATGGCAAGCAGCGTGCGCAGGTCCGTATCGAGCGCCTCCGCCCCGGCGAGGTCGCCGCGCTCCCGGCGCCGGGCGATTTCGCGTTCGAGGGACTCGCTGGTCACGGACACCTCGACCAGCTTCTGTTCGTGCATCTGGGCGGAACAGTCCCGCAGCCCCAGGGCGACGCACCAGGCGCCGTTGCCGAGAACCTGCACCTCCTGGTGCCGGTTCGTGTCGATGTTGAGTTCGAGGAGCACGTTCTTGTTCGCGCCCGGCTCGATCGCCTTCACCTCGGACCAGATCTCGCGGGTGCGCTCCGCGGCGTCCACCGCCGCCGCCTCGACACGGGCATCGAGGTCCGCGCCCTCGTACTGCGACGCCGCATCGAGCACGCGCTGGCCCTTGCCGCCACCGCCGCCCACCGCCTTCAGCCGCAGCCGGCGGTCGGGGTAGCGCGTCAGCAGGTTGGACGTCTGGATGCGCACGGCGTCCAGGATCTCGTCGTTCGAGAGCACGTCGATACCCCGCGCCACGGCCTCGTCCAGCAACGCGTCCGCGGCGAGTTCGAGATCGCCTTCCGGCGGCGGGGTCAGCCCGCGCTCTTCGGCAAGCTCCGCGAGCCCCGCCGCGTCGCCGCACCGCGCGACCAGCGCGAGTGCGGTGACGTTGTCCACCCCGGGCGTGACGTCGATCGACTCCGCGAGCGCCGTCCGCTTCGCGACGTCCTTGCGGCCGGCCGCACGCACGGTCCCCGATCCCGGACCGATGAAGGAGAGCCCCGCGGCCTCGATCGCCTCGACGAGGGCCGCGTCCTCCGCCATGAAGCCGTAGCCGGCGAAGACGGAGTCGTAACCGCCGTCCAGCGCGATCGCGACGATCTCCGCGATGCGCAGATCGCGTTCCGCCTGGTCCGCGCCCGTGTAGTCCGACACCCGGTGCACGCGGTCGCGGTTCCGGATGCCGCGGAGCTCCGGCGCCACGGCGTTGGTGTGCACGACCGTGTCCTTGTCCGAGAGCAGGATGCCGTAGTCGCGGATGCCCATCTGCTCGAACACGTCCATCGCTTCCTTGCGCACGGGTCCGCGGCAGATGATGAGCGGACGCATGTCCTCGCACTGGAACTGGCGGACCCAGGCGGACGCGCTCGTCGAGCAGCGCCGGTCGCGAAACACGTCCGGGTTGCGCGTGTAGGTCCCGACGGAGGCGCCGTCGCCGAGCACGGTGACCATCAGTGAAACTCCCGCTGCGGTCCGGTCATGGCGCTCGGCTCGTAGTGCCGCATGCAGAGATCCACCGTGTCCGCCAGCAGCCGGCGCAGGTCACGCGGCAGCACCATCTGCGAGATCGATCCCAGGCTCAGCGCTTCGCGGGGATTCATGATGTCGCGCTCGTACCGCGCGACCAGCTTCGCGTCCTCCGCCGCGAACCACCGCGACACCTCGCGCTCGGCCTCGTGGCGCGCCTCCGCCTCGTCGGCGCCGGCAGCGCGCCCTTCCTCGACCAGTTTCCCGAACCGCGCCGCGCGCTCTCGCGAGAGCCCCGCCAGTTCGTCCTTGTAGACGAACTCGCGGCCGGCCGGCCCCATGACCGCGACCCGCGTCGCCGGCAGCGCGAACACGAAGTCCGCACCGGTGGCGTAGTTGTTGAACGAGGCGTAGGCCCCGCCGAAGGCGTTCCGCACGAGCACCAGGATGCGGGGCGTGCGCAGGTCCACGATGGAATCGAGCATCGCCCGCCCCGCCTGCACGACCCCGCGGCTCTCCTGCTCGGTGCCCGGCAGGAATCCGGTCGTGTCTTCCATGAACACGATCGGGATGTTGTAGAGGTTGCAGAAGCGGATGAAACGCGCGTTCTTGTATGCCGCGTCGACGTCGATGAAGCCGGTTGAGAACGCGCTGTTGTTCGCGACGAAGCCGACCACGTGACCGCCGAGGCGCCCGAAAGCCGTGACCGTGCTGCGCGCGCGTTCCGGCTGCACCTCCAGGAACTCGCCGTGGTCGCAGACCTCCTGGACGACGAGCCGGATGTCGAACGGGGTGTTGAAGCCGGTCGGCGAGTTGAACGTGGTACGGAACAGCACGTCGAGGTTCTCGGTGTCGCGCCCCACCGGGTCGCTGGTCGCGACGTACGGCGCGTTCGAGTGGTTGTCGTCCGGCAGGTAGGTCAGGAGCCGCGCGGCAAGCCTGAGCGCGTCGACCTCGTCCGCCACCGTGAAGTCCGCCACGCCGGACGCGCCGTGCACGCCGGGTCCGCCGAGCTCGTCCGGGGTCACGTCCTCGCCCAGGACCTCCTTGACCACGCCGACGCCGGTCAGCCCGAAGAAGGTGTCGTTCGGCTGGATCAGGAAGCTGCCCTGCCTCGGCAGGTAGGAGCCGCCACCGGCGTTGAAGCCGAACATGCACATGACGCTCGGCACGATGCCGCTGATCCTGCGCAACGCGGTGAACGCTTCGGCGTAGCCGTCGAGGCCGCCCACTCCCGCCGGCACGAACGCGCCGGCGCTGTCGTTCAGCCCGATGACCGGCATCCCCTGCTTCGCCGCCAGCCGGTAGAGGGACGCGAGCTTGCGGCCGTTCGTCGCGTCCATGGAACCCGCGCGCACCGTGAAGTCGTGCCCGTACACGGCGACGTCGCGGCCGTGGATCTTCACGATCGCGGTGACCAGCGAGGCGCCGTCGAGGGAGGGGCCCCAGTTCTGGAAGAGCACCATTGGCCGCTCGTCCGAGAGCACGCCGATGCGCTCCCAGACCGTCATCCGGTTCTTGCGGTGCTGGCGCGAGATGTTGCGGTAGCCGCCTGCCACGCGCGGCCGCTCCTGCAGGGCACGCGCTTCCGCCAGCGTCTTCTCGTAGGGCAGGGTCTCCTCGTCGGTTTCCCTTTCCGCGCCGCCAAACGGCTCGTCGAGGATCGGGACGAGTGCGTCCAGCGGGCCGCTCAAGCCGCGACCTCCTCGAGCTCGATGAGGGTCCCGCAGAAGTCGCGCGGATGCAGGAAGACGACCGGCAGGCCGTGCGCTCCGATGCTCGGGTTGCCGTCACCGAGCACGGTCATGCCGTCCGCCTGCAGCCGGTCGATCGCCGCCGCGATGTCGCCGACCTCGTAGCAGACGTGATGGATGCCGCCACGGGGATTGCGTTCGAGGAAGTTCTCGATCGGCGAGTCCTCGCCCAGCGGATGAATGAGCTCGATCTTGCTGTTCGGGAGCTCCACGAACACCGTGGTGACGCCCTGGTCCGGCAACGGCTTCGGTGCCGAGACCGTGGCGCCCAGGCTGTCGGCGTAGAGCGCGGCGGCCGCACCGAGGTCCGGGACGGCGATGGCGACATGGTTGAGCTTTCCGATCACGACCTGTCCCCCGCGTTCGCGCCGGCCGCTTCCGACGGCCGGCCGGCATTATACGCAGGCGGCCGGCGCGCTCTGCCTACGCTTCGAAGTCCTGATCCGCGTCGGGTCCGAGCAGCCCGAGTTCCCGGGCACGTTCCACGGCGGCCGCCCTGCCGCGCACGCCGAGCGCATCGAACACCCGGCCGACGTGGTAGCGCACCCCCGCTTCGGTGATGCCGAGCGCCCGGGCGATCTCCTTGTCGCGCTCCAGCGCGAGGTGCCGCACCACTTCGCGTTGCCGGGCCGTCAGACGCGGCGCCACCGCCTGCTCCCCACTGGCTTCGAGGTCCCGCGACAGCGCCAGGGCCGTGGACCGCTCGCCCCCGTCACCGAGGCCGGCGAGGACGCGGGTCAGCACGGGCAACCCCGCCGCCCGCTCCCGCACCATCGGTCCCGCATAGTCCGCCTGCGCATACTCGGCGAGGAACGCCTCCATGCGGGCGGTCGCCGCCCGCGCCACGCCCCGGCGATGCTCCAGCGTCGTGGACAACGCGAGGCCGCGCATCAGCGTGCGCCGCAGGCCACGCTTGCGGGCCACCTTGGTGAAGGCGTTCGCGAACGCCCGACCGGGCGCGTACTCCTCGCGCGCGATGTACAGCCGCAGCCGCGCGCACCCGAGTGCCTCCATCTCTCGCCAGCTCTGACCCGACAGGTCCAGGCACCCCGACACGTCCTCCGGCAACCCGGCATCGTGCCAGGCCCGCTCCGCCGCGCCGACCACGCCGCTTTCCGCGAGCAGCGAGACCTGCAACGCCGCGAGGAAGCGCCGCAGCGCCGGCAACTCGTGCCGCGTCGCGTAGTCGAGCATCTCCTCCAGCGCCGTGCGCGCGGCCTCGACACCCTCGTGGCGCAAGGTCGACTCCACCGCCGTGCCCGCGGCCGCCGCGTATGGCGCGAAGGGCGCGCCACCGCGGGCCAGCGCCCGTGGCACGCTCTCGGCCTCCGGTACGCGCACGAGACGGTTGCGCTCGTGGGCCAGTTCGCGGACCAGCACCGCGACCATCGCCGCGGCCGCCGGATCACGCAGGTACGCCGCCTTCGCCGCACGTTGCACGTTCCCGTACCAACGCGCCGCCTCCGGGACACGCCCCCGCGCCATCGCCATCGCGCCGAGTTCCATGTCCACGAACATCGACAGGCTCGTCGTCTCGCGGCCCAGGAACCGCCGCGCCGCGGCTGCGCGCTCCGCCGCCGCATCGAACTCGGCACGCAGGCCATGCGTGATGCAAAGCGCGTGGTGGAAGGCCGCGCGCATCGCCGGGTCGAGTTCCTCCGAGGTCGCCAGACGCCGCTCCATCGCGATCAGCTCGCGCGCCTCCGCCGAGTCCAGCCGAACGCAGCCGTACAGGGCCAGCACGCCGGCGACGAGACATCGATCGGCGAGCAGGTCCAGATCGGACCCGGGCGTCCCATCCACCACGGCGGCCACTTTGGCGTATGCCTCGCGCGCTTCGTCGAGCCGTCCGTCCGCGGCCATCAGTGCGCAGTGCGCCAGCGCCAGCCGCGGTCGCGCCGCGGCGTCCTCGTTCAACACGCGGTCGGCCGCCCGCAGACGCAGGAGCCCCTCACGCAGGTACAGTCGGATGCCGCCGGCGTCTTCGAGGATCCGGCCGGCCAGCGCGGCGTCGCCGGCCTCGCCCGCGTGGCGCACGGCGAGTGTGGTCTCGCCGCGCCTGGCGAGCGCCTCCGCGATGCGGCCGTGCAGGTCGCGAAACCGCCGCGGCTCCATCAGCGAGACCCGTCGCGCACAATGCCCGCGTAGCAGCGGATGGAGTCGCCAGCCGGTGCGGGCGTCCGGCACACGCTCCAGCAGACCTTCCAGCACGGGCATGTTGGCGAGCCGCTGCATCGCTCCACCCTCGCCGATCACCTCGTCGAACAGGTCCGCATCCAGCCACTCGAAGAGTCCCGCGTCGAGCAGCAACTGACGGTCCGCGGGTGGCACGCCGCGCCATAGCCGGGACTCCACCCAGTTGTCCACGACCCGGTCCGCCGACCCATCCTTCGAGACGGTGTCTTCGTCTCCTGGCACACCGATGCCATCGCGGTGAAAGCGGAGCGCGATCGGCCAGCCGGCTGCCTCCAGCCCGAGGGACGAACGCCGCCGCTGCGGCGGACCGGCCAGGAACGCGTCAACCTCGGCCTGGCTGAAGCGCAGGTCGTCCGCCGCCAGCACCTCCCCGCTTCCCGCCACGACGATGCCCGCTATGTCGAGGCCCGGTGGAAGGGCCCGGCATGCGACCGCCAGGTGCAGGTTCGCCGGGCTGAGCCGGAACAGGAAGTCGATCAGTTCGAGCGCGTCCGCCTTCGCCACGCGTTCGACCTGGTCGAGCGCGAGAACGCACGGACGCCCGTGTGCTTCCACCGCGCGCATCACGAGTTCCGTGCGGGGGCCGGGCGCCGACCCGAAGCCGACGCCCGTGCCCAGCGTTTCCAGCAGGTCTAGCCCGGCTCGCTCGAACGCGAACGCGAGGTAGGCGTCGAGCATCCGGCCGTCGTCCTGCTCGTCCAGGGAGATCCACGCGGTAGGTACGCCGTCCGCCGCCAGCCGCCGGCACCCTTCGGCGAGCACCGTTGTCTTGCCGAACCCGCCCGGCGCCCGCAGCACCGTCAGGCGCCGTTGCGTGGGCAGCGCCCGCGCGAGCAGTTGCGTACGCTCGAAGTAGTCCGGCACGCGCCCCGGCACCGCGACCTTCGCCGTGAGCAGCCAGGGCAACCTCCGGCTTTTAGCTATGCCGTCCATTCGACCCCTGGCCGCGCACCGTACCGGCAGGCGCACCGTCCGTTAGTGCCCCGGTTCGTGCCGCCCCGGTCCAGATCGCGCAATGCATGCCGCGGATTCCCAGCCATCCAAAGCCGTTTCGGCCGCCTGTATCGGAACGATCGCGAGACGTACTCCAACCGCAAATCGACCGCATCAACTCCCAGCGTCCCGATAGGAGAATACTAAAGAGTCGCAATCCAGAAACGATACGTTAGTGTCGAAGTAAAACCGATAGGGTCGCTTTCGGCCCGACTTACTATTTCCCGCTGGCCGAAGCCCTATCGAATGCCGGCGCCGCATGGCGGGTCCGTCGGCCAGGGACAACGCTCCGCGCGGGCTATCATCCGTGGCTTTCGCGCCTCCGGTATCGGCGAACGCCACATGGACGCCCGCCCGACCCAACGCGGCAAGATTCCCCTGCGCACCAAGCTGGCGTTCTCCAGCGGCGCCCTCGAGGAGGCGATGATCGGCGCCGCCGGCATCGCGACGATGCTCTTCTACAACCAGGTGCTCGGCGTCAGCCCGAGCCTTTGCGGCACGGTGTTCCTGATCTCCAGCATCGTCGACGCGGTTTCCGACCCGCTCGTCGGCGCGTGGTCCGACCACTTCCGGTCCCGATGGGGCCGGCGGCACCCGTTCATGCTCTTCTCCGTGCTGCCGCTCACCGTCGGGTTCTACCTGATGTACGCCCCGCCGGCGGACCTGAACGAGATGCAGTACTTCTGGTGGTTCCTCGGCACCATGTCGCTGGTCCGCATCGGCAAGACGTTCTACACCATCCCCCACGACGCGCTCGGCGCCGAACTCACGGACGACTACCACGAGCGCACGTCCATCTTCGGGTTCAACTCCGTCACCGGCATGCTGGGGGGCACCCTCCTCGGGGTCTTCGTGCTCGTCGTGATCTTCCCCTCCGTCGACGGTTACGAGAACGGCCTGCTGAACCCCGCGCGTTACCCGATCCTGGCAAGCGCCGGGGCCACCTGGATATGCCTGACCCTGCTCATCTGCGTGTTCGGGACGCGGGACCAGATCCCGAAGCTGCATGCCGTGGACCGCGACCGGAAGCCCCGGGGCGCGTACTTCCAGGACCTTCTGACCCTGCTGAAGAGCCGCTCCTACATCTCCGTGTGCGCCGCCTGGCTCGTGATGGCCACCTCGGGCGGCGTGCTCGCCGTGGTGGCCACCTACACCTTCGTCTACGCCTACGAACTCACCACCGAGCAGATCACGCTGCAGCGCTTCGTGGTCCTGCCGGGGGTGTTCATCGCGCTGCCGCTCGCCAAGTGGCTCACGCGCCTGCTCGACAAGAAGATGACCGTCGTCTACATGTCGATGGTCTGCGCCACCCTCATCGGCCTGCCGCACGTCCTGCGCATGCTCGGATGGTTCCCGGAGAACGACTCGGCATGGCTCCTCCCCGCGCTGTTCGGTCTCCTGCTGCTCGGCTTCCTCACGCTGCCGGTGGTGCCGATCGTGATCGATTCGCAGCTCACCGACGTGGCCGACGAACACGAGTTCCGGACGGGCCGGCGCTCCGAGGGGGTCGTGTTCTCGATCCGCACGTTCGCCATCAAGGCCACCTCCGGCATCGGGGGCCTCATCGGCGGCTTCGGTCTGGACTGGATCGGCTTTCCCGAGGACGCTTCGAAGGAGACGTTGACGCCCGAGGTGCTCGACGGCCTGCTGTTCATGACCGGGCCCCTCTACTGGATCATCGTGGCCGCCGGCATGGTCTTCATGGCGCTCTACAACATCGACAAGAAGCGGCATGACGAGATGATGGCCACGCTCGAGGAACGGCGGGCGGCAGCCGCGGCCGGCGGCTCCTGATCGCGCCGACCCGAGAGCCGGGCACCATGTTGACTTGATCGCCCCGGGGCCATCAGACTTTCGCCATGGGACGTGCAGGATGTCCGCCCGAGAACGACCGGCTTTCGTCCTGCATACAAGCCTGCCACGGGGCGCGAACATGGCACTTCGATTCGGCGACGACCCGAACCCGGAGCCCATGATGAAGTACCAGTTCGTCACTTTGATCGCGACGACCCTGCTCGTAGGGGCGAGCGTCATCGGGGTCAACCTGACCATCGTTGACGCCCGCTTCGGGCAGGTCGACGCCCGCTTCGAACAGGTCGACGCCCGCTTCAAGCAGGTGGACGCGCGCTTCAAGCAGGTGGACGCCCGTTTCGCCCATGTCGAGGCGCGGCTCGACCGGCTGGAAGCGCGCATGGAGCGGATGGAGCGCCGCATCGAAGACCAGTTTCGCGAGATGGCGGCCGGCATCGCCAGGCTCGAGGGGCTGATGCAGGGGCTCCACGGTCCGCGCGCGGCCGGGGCATCGCCAGCGCGGGAGGAACGACCGACCTGAGGTTCGGCGCCAGGGGCGCTTGCGGGTACCGGGGCGCCGCTTCAGCGGTTCCGGCCCGGGATCATCTTCATGATCGCGCTCGCCGCGGCCAGGATGTCCGTTCCCGGCCCGAAGATCGCCCGCACGCCACTGTCCAGCAGGAACTGGTGGTCGCGCTCGGGGATGACGCCGCCGCAGACGACAACGGCGTCGTTGCCACGGGCTTGGAGCGCGTCGACGAGTTCCGGGACCAGCGTCTTGTGCGCGCCGGCCAGCGTCGAGATGCCGACGACGTCCGCCCCGAGTTCCCCGGTACGCTCGGCGGCTTCCGCCGGCGTGAGGAAGAGCGGACTCATCTCGACGTCGAAGCCGAGGTCGTTGAACGCGTTCGAGATGGCCTTGGCGCCACGGTCGTGCCCGTCCTGTCCCATCTTCACGACGAATACGCTGGGCGGGCGCCCTTCGAGTTCGCGAAACTCGCCGATCTCGTCCCGCACCACCCGGAAGCCCTCGTGGTCTCCATACGCGCTCGAGTAGACCCCGGGCACCAGCGCCGGGCGGGTTCCGTGGCGGCCCCAGGCCACTTCCAGCGCATCCGATATCTCACCCACGGTCGCGCGTCGCGTCGCGGCTTCGATGCTCGCCTCGAGCAGGTTGCCTGCCCCGGTGCGCGCCACCTTCGTCAGCGCTTCGAGCGCCCGGTCCACGCCGGGTTGGTCCCGCTCGGCCCGCACTTCGGCCAGTCGCGCTATCTGCGCCTCGCGCACTCTCGAGTTGTCGATCTCGAGGGCCTCGACCTGGCCGTCTTCCTCCGGCCGGTACTTGTTCACGCCGACGACCGTGTCCTCACCCCGCTCCACGCGGGCCTGCCGCCTCGCCGAGGACTCCTCGATGCGCCGCATCGGCATGCCCCGGGCGATCGCGGCAGTCATGCCCCCGAGCTGTTCCACCTCCTCGATCAGGCGTCGGGCGGCATCCACCATGTCCGCCGTCAGGCGCTCGACGAAATAGCTGCCGCCAAGCGGGTCGACGGTGCGCGTGATCTCCGACTCCTCCGCGATGATCGTCTGCGTGTTGCGCGCAATCCGGGCGGAAAACGGCGTGGGCAGCGCGATCGCCTCGTCGAACGAGTTGGTGTGCAGGCTCTGCGTACCACCGAGCACGCCCGCGAGGGCCTCGATGGTGGTCCGTACGACATTGTTGTAGGGATCCTGGGCCTGCAGCGACACACCGGAGGTCTGGCAGTGCATCCGCAGCATGCTCGACGCGGGCTTCTTCGGGCCGAACTGTTCCATGAGTTCCGCCCAGAGGATGCGAGCGGCCCGCAGCTTCGCCACCTCCATGAAGAAGTTCATGCCGATGCAGAAGAAGAACGAGAGCCGTGGCGCGAAGGCGTCCACGTCCTGGCCGGTCTTGAGGGCCGCGCGCACGTACTCGAGGCCGTCCGCGAGGGTGAACGCCAGCTCCTCCACCGCGTCCGCGCCCGCCTCCTGCATGTGGTAACCCGAGATCGAGATCGAGTTGAAGCGCGGCATGTTCCCGGCGCAGAACCCGATCACGTCCGCCACGATGCGCATGCTCTCCGCCGGCGGATAGATGTACGTGTTGCGCACCATGAACTCTTTCAGGATGTCGTTCTGGATCGTGCCCGCCAGACCGGCGCGCGGCACGCCCTGCTCGTCGCCGGCGACGATGTAGTTCGCCATGACCGGCAGCACCGCGCCGTTCATGGTCATCGAGACGGACATCTGGTCGAGGGGGATGCCGTCGAAGAGGATCTTCATGTCCTCCACGGAATCCACGGCCACGCCGGCCATGCCCACGTCGTCGCGCGCCCGCGGATGGTCCGAGTCGTAACCCCGGTGCGTCGCGAGATCGAACGCGATCGAGAGGCCCTTCTGCCCGGCGGCGAGGTTGGCCCGGTAGAACGCGTTCGACTCCTCGGCCGTGGAAAAGCCGGAGTACTGGCGCACCGTCCACGGGCGATTCGTGTACATGGTCGCGCGCGGGCCCCGGGCGTAGGGCGGCAGGCCCGGGAGCGAGTCGAGGTGCGCGATCCCCTCGAGATCGGCGGCGGTGTAGACCGGCCGTACCGCGATGCCTTCCGGGCTCGACCAGGTCAGGTCGGCGACGGGCTTGCCGCGCAGCTCGCGCTCCGCGTTCCGCTCCCACTCCGGTGGATTGTGCGTTGCCATCGGCGCGTCCCGATCCGCCCATCGAGCGCGGGATTATAGGGCGGGCGCCGCGGGCGGTCCGGCGCGCGCAAGTGATCGCGGACGGGCTGTTAGACTCCCTGCGAAAGCCCAAGCGCTCCCTATGCGATGACCGACAGCGACCTGACCTACGTCACCCCGGAAATGCACGCGGCCCAGGGCCGCTGGAACGACGCACGCACGGCGCCGCCCATCACCGGGACGGATATCAAGCGCTGGGCGATGGCCACGTTCTACCCCGAGAAACCGCCCCGCATCTTCTGGGACGTGGAGTACGCGGCGACGACGCAGTGGGGCGGCATCGTCGCCCCGCCCGACTTCAACCCCTTCGCCTGGCCGCTCGAGCGGCCGAAGCCGGCGGCGCCCGGACTCATGGGCGCCCGCCCCGACGGCAAGGCCATGACCGGCATGAACGGCGGCCAGACCGACACCTATGGCGTACGCATGCGGCCCGGCGACGTCGTCTCGGAGCGCCGCCGCCTGGTGGACTGGTGGGAGCGCGAGGGCCGGCTCGGACACACGCTCTACGTCCGCAACGAGATCGAGTGGCGCAACCAGGACGCGGAACTGGTCAGGACGCGCCTGTCCATCGGCATCCGCTACTGAAGAAGGAGCAGGAAGTGACCGTACGTTACGACGACATCCACGTGGGCGACCGGATGCCCGAGTGGTCGCGCAGGACGAGTTTCGCCGAGTGGAACCGGTACGCGGCCGTCAACGACGAGTTCGTGCCGTTTCACATGGACGACGAGGCGGGGCGGCGCGCGGGCAACGAGGCCGGCGCCTTCGGCATGGGCAACCTGCGCTACGCCTACATCGTCAACGCCCTGCACGACTGGATCGGCGACGCGGGCCCCGTGCGCGAGGTCGGGTGCCAGTACCGCGCCATCAACCAGAAGGAAGACACCCTCACGGTAGTCGGCGAGGTCACCGAGAAGGCCGTCGAAGACGGCGAGCAGCGCGTGCGCCTCTCCGTCAACGTCGTGAATCAGGACGGCCTTGCGACGTGTCCGGGGCACGCGGTGATCGTGTTGCCCTGAAGGCCGGCGCTTCGAGGGCCGGCGCTCGAGGCGCCATGCAGATACCACTGTCCACAGGCGATCCAGCCGCTCTGGCAGAGGTCGGCGGCAAGGCCGCGTCGCTCATCCGGCTCCGGCAGGCGGGCTTCAACGTCCCGGACGGCTTCGTGCTATGCACGACGTTCTTCGCTCCGTGGATCCGGGAAGTGGAATCCGGGCCGGCGTGGCAGTCGGTCCTGGCAGCCTTGGGCGACATCCGTTCGACGCATCCAACCCGGGACGAGCGGGAGCGGCTGGAACGCACCTGTGGGCAGGCCAAGGACTTCGCGGCGAGTCTTCCGCTCGGCTCGGAACAGCGGGCGGCGCTGGACCAGGCTCGGGCGCGGTTGGGCGGCGGGTCGTACGCGGTCCGCTCCTCGTCACCGGAGGAGGATCTCGCGGGGGCCTCGTTTGCGGGGCTGTACGAAACCGTGCTCAACGTGGCGCCCGACGGACTGCTTCCGGCCGTTCGCGAGTGCTTCCGGTCCTGCCTCGACGCCCGCGTGTTGCTGTACAAGCGCGAGATGGGGTTCGACGACCCCTCGCCAGCCATCGCCGTCATCGTGCAGCGCCAGGTCGCGAGCGAGACCTCCGGCGTCGCGTTTTCCCTCAATCCCGGCACCAACGACTTCGACGAAGTGCTCATCAACGCGAGCTGGGGCCTCGGAGAAGCACTGGTGTCCGGTGAGATCTCCCCCGACGCGATCGTCGTCGACAAACTCGCCGGCACGATCATCGAGCGGCGCCGCGGCGACAAGGGCGGCGTCCGCCCGGACGAGGACTGTCTCGACGCGGCGCGGGTCGAGGAGCTCACGGCCACCGTCACCCGCATCGAAACGCTCTACGGCGAACCGGTCGACGTGGAGTGGGCGTTACACGACACCACGGTGCACGTGCTGCAGGCGCGTCCCATCACCACGTACGTGCCCCTCGCCGAAGGGCTTCAGACGGAACCCGGTGCACCGAGGAACCTCTACTTCGACCGCTCGCTGGCCGACGGACTGACGATGAGCGGAGCGATGTCGCCCCTCACGATGGACACGATCGAACATCCCGCGAGGTACCTCTTTGCGCTCATCGGCAATCAGGACCCCGAGGACTTCGACCTGGCGGACGCCGGCATCTTCGTGTCGGGCGGGCGGCTGTACGCGAATCTGTCCATCTTTCTGCACATGGCCCGCCCCGAGACGTACGCGAGTCTCATGGAGTCCGTCAACACCACCCTGGGAGACATCCTCGGGGCGGTGGACCTCGAGCAATACAAGACCGCGACCAGACCCGACTTCCTGCGCATTCGCGCGCTCGTCCGGCACTTCCCGCGCGTCCTCTGGCTACTCAGATCCGTGCTGTGGGAAGCATTGCAGCCCGTGCTGAACGCCAGGCGATTCGACCGGAGATACGACGCGCTGCTGGGCGACTACGACGTCTGGGTCAACCGGCCCATCGACTTTTCGCAGCCGTTCCTGGACCAGGTCCTGGAGGAGTTGTGGAAGTTCTGGGAGGTGACCGAAAAGACCACCCTTCCGGCCTTGCTCGCCCTCATCCTGGCCATGAACAGGATCAAGAGCTTCAACCAGCCTCCGACCCCGGAGAAGGCAGCGCTCCTGGACGCCGTCCGCCGCGGCTATACCGAGGACATCGTGGTGCAGATGGGCCTGCAGATGTTCGACCTGTCGAGGCTGTTGCGCGAGGCAGACCTCGCCGACATCGACGGACTTGCGGAACGCCTGGCCGATCGAACGCTCCCGGGGGAGTTCCTGTCGCTTTGGGACGAGTTCATCGCGCGTTACGGCTGCCGCGGTCCCCTCGAGATGGAGCTCGCGAATCCCAGGTACGCCGACGAGCCGCGACTCGCCCTCCGCCAGATCGCGACGATCGGAGCCACGGGCGCCCGGGTCAATCCACACGAAACGCAGCGTGAGCTTGTCGAGGCGCGCGAGCGCGCCTTCGAGACACTCCAGGACACGCTTCCGCGGCGCAAGGCTCGGGGGCTCAAGAAGGCGTACGCGGATCTTCTGCGCCACAGCAGGTCCCGCGAGATGGTCAAGCACCACATCCTGCAGGTCTTCCAACGCATCCGAACGCGCGCACTGCACCATGCGGACGATCTCGTGCGGGCCGGCCGTCTGGAGCACCGCGACCAGGTGTTCGATCTCACGTACGGCGAGATCGACCGGGCGATGGAGGATCCCGCTTTCGACGTCCAGGCCGCGGCCATCGCCCGGGGCGCGCTTTACCACAGGCTCAAGGCGCGCGTGAAGCACTTCCCCATGGCCATCGACTCGCGCGGCCGCATTCCCCGGCCCGACTTTGACGATGCGGACGGGACGATCGCGGGTACGGCAGTGTCACCCGGCATCGCGCGTGGGCCCGTGAAGATACTGAACGACCCGTTTGAGAAGGATGTGGCGCCCGGCGATGTCCTCGTCGCCGTCACCACGGACCCGGGCTGGACCCCGTTGTTCATCAACGCCGCCGCCGTGCTGCTCGAGATCGGCGGCGAACTGCAGCATGGCGCCCTGGTCGCCCGCGAGTACGGCAAGCCATGCGTGGTGGGCGTTCCCGCGATCACGGCGCGGTTGCAGGACGGTCAACTGGTGGAAGTGAACGGCGACGTTGGTCGCGTGCAAATCTTGTCCGAGACTGGGGGGACTCTCGGCACTGATCCTGCAAATTCTTCGATCCAATCGTAGAATTTACATCATGTGGATCGACCGCGACATCGAGCGCCTCCTCCTGCAACGCGCGCGGACGCGGCCGGTGGTCGTCCTGACGGGCGCGCGGCAGACCGGCAAGACCAGCCTCGTGCGCCGTCTCTTCGCCGAACACGCGTTCGTCACGCTGGACCTGCCGAGCGAGGCCGAACAGGCGGAGACCGACCCGGGGTCGTTCCTGGCCCGCCACCCGCCGCCCGTGATCGTCGACGAGGTCCAGTACGCGCCGGGGCTGTTCCGCCACCTGAAGACGGTCGTGGACCGCGACCGCCAGCCCGGAGCTTTCGTGCTCACGGGCTCGCAGCCCATGACCCTCATGCGCTCGGTATCCGACTCCCTCGCGGGCCGCGCGGACATCGTCGAACTCGAGCCCCTGTCCTTCGCCGAGGCGAAAGCCGCCCGACCCGAACTCGTACCGGAAGAGTTCCTCGTGCGGGGCGGGTTCCCCGAACTCTACGGCGACCCGACGATCGACGCGCGCGGCTACCTGCAGTCTTACCTCGCCACCTACCTCGAACGGGACGTGCGCCAGCTCCTCAACGTATCGAGCCTGCGCGACTACGAACGGTTCCTGCGCATCGCCGCGCTGCGCTCCGCCCAACTGCTGAACCGCGCGGACCTGGCCCGGGACGTGGGGATCAGCGGGTCGACGGCGGCCGCCTGGCTGTCGGTGCTCGAGGCGTCGCACCAGCTCGTGCTGCTCGAACCCTGGTACGGCAACCCCACCCGCTCGCTCGTCAAGCGACCGAAGCTGTACATCCGCGACACCGGGCTCGCCGCATTCCTGTGCGGCGTCTTCGACGCCGACGCGCTCCGGTCCTCACCGCTGGCCGGACCGCTCTGGGAGACGCTGGCGTGCGCCGAGTTCCGCCGTACCCAGTTGAACCGCCGCGGCGGTTGGGACTTGCACTTCTGGAACGACCGGTCCCGCGAAGCCGACTTCGTGCTGCACCGGGGCGGCAGGTTCCGGCTGGCCGACGCGAAATGGACGGAGCGGCCGAGGCGCAGGGACGCCGACACCCTGCGCAAGGTCGGCGCCGTCCTGCCGGCCGGCTCCGTCGACGGGATGGCCGTCGTATGCCGCGCGCCCAACCGATACCCGCTCGGTGACGGCGTCGAGGCGCTGCCGCTGGAAGCGCTGGCGACCTCGGAGGAGTGGCACTGACCGGAAGCCCCGGAGTTGCGCCACGCCGGTTGGCGCCTCAGCGCGACGACCACCCGACCTGCAGGTACGCCAGCGTCCCCTGCCACGGCATGATCGAGTCGCTCCGGTAGATGCGCCCGCAGCACACCTCGAAGTCGCCCCGGTCCGGGTAGTTGTCGAAGATGTTCTCGACGCCGAGCTTGACGGCGTAGCGGTCCCGGAAGGTCCAGGTCGCCTCCACGTCCACCAGCACCTCCGCCCCGAATTCCTGCACCGTCGTGAGACTGGCGTTCAGCGTGTTCTCGTATTCGCCGTAGTAGCGCGCCCGCAGGAGCACGTCGAGCCGCCCCCGCGTGTGGCTCGCCGTCAGCACGCCCTGTACCGCCGGAAC
>JAJDTI010000133.1 GCA_022827245.1 Pseudomonadales bacterium
CGCAGGGGCTCGAGGTCCTCGTAGACGGCGTCCGACCCGAGTTCGATGGGCTCGTTGACGACGATCTGCGACATGGAGAAGGTCCCGCCGGAGGCGTGGATGACGACGCCGTTCGGGGCGTCCTCGGAGGACATGAAGAGCACTGCGGGGCTGACGAGCCTCGGATGCCGCAGCGGGTCGGGTTCGCCGAGGTCCTCCGAGCGGCCGGGTACGGTGTTGGTCATGCGCGTGGCGGCGCCCGGGCCGAGGGTGTTGACGCGCACGTTGTGGTTGGCGCCCTCGAGGGCGAGCACGTTCATGAGCCCGACCATGCCCATCTTCGCGGCGCCGTAGTTGGCTTGCCCGAAGTTGCCGAAGATGCCGGAGCCCGAACTCGTGAACACGATGCGGCCGTAGTTCTGCTCGTACATGAGCGGCCAGGCGGCGTGGGTGACGTACGCGGTGCCGTTCAGGTGCACGTCCATGACGATGTCCCACTCGTCGAGGGTCATGTTCTTGAACGTCTTGTCGCGCAGGATGCCCGCGTTGTTGACCAGGATGTCGATACGGCCGAAGGCGTCGATGGCGGTCTGGACGATGGACTTCGCGCCTTCGCGGTCCGACACGGAGGCCTTGTTGGCGACGGCCGTCCCGCCGAGTTCCTCGATCTCCGCGACGACGGCGTCCGCCATGTCGCCCTCGCCGGTGCCGTCGACGCTGCCGCCGAGGTCGTTCACCACGACCTTCGCTCCGCGCTTGGCGAACTCGATGGCGTGACACCGCCCCAGTCCTCCGCCCGCACCCGTTACCACGGCGACCTTGCCTTCGAACTCGCTCATCGTTGTCTTCCTCTCCTCTCCGGGTCCTCTCCGGGACGAACCGACCGGTCCGGGGCGTGGGGCCCGGGACCGGATGGGGAGGCGGTTATATCACTGTTCGGCGGCGTGGGCGCCGCCGGCCCGCTCACTGCATGATGGCCCGGGCCATGCGTTGCACCGCGTCGCGATGACGGGCCCGCTCGGCCGCTCCGAGATCTTCCTGCGGCTGCGGCAGGAGGTCGAAGTGGTCGAAGCGGTCTTCCCCGGCGACGAGGGTGGCGGTGTCGCGGGGGATGTGGGTCTGGCGCACGTGCGTGGCGCAGTAGCGCAGCACCAGGCCGATGCGCCGGTCGTCGGTGCGGTTAGGCTCGGAGCCGTGCGCGAGCCGCACGTGGTGGAGCGACATCTCGCCCGCCGCCAGGGGCGCGAGCACGGCTGTGGACTCGTCGAGGTCGCCGTCGATCCGTTGTCCGCGGGAGAGCAGGTTGTCCTCGTGGTGCGTGTTCTCGTGGCGGTGCAGCGGGCCGCGGTGGGTCCCCGGCAGGAACAGCATCGGCCCGGTCTCCGGCCCCGCGTCGGACAGGGCGACCCACGCCGTGACGACGTCATGCGGCTCGAGCCCCCAGTACGTGGCGTCCTGGTGCCAGGTGACGAACTTGCCGTCGCGGGCCTCCTTGATGAACCAGTTGAGAGACCAGAGCAGGACATCCGGGCCGAGCACGTCGGAGACGGGATCCACGATGCGCGGGTCGTGCACGAGGTCCCAGGCCCAGCGGAACAGGACGTGCAGGTCGGTCGCCGGTAGGCGCGCCTCGATGCCGTTGCCGCGGGCGCCGCCCGATTCGAAGGCCTCGAGCGCACGCCGGCAGGCGAGGGCTTCGTGTTCCTCGATGGCGGGCAGCGGGGAGAGGTAGCCGCGCTCGTGGAACCGCGCGATCTCCGCGGCGCTCAGGTGGGTCGACATCCGCGCTTTTCGGTCTGCTCGGGCGCGCCATCGTCTCAAAGCGGAGCTCGCGGTGTCCAGACGGAGACGGTCGTCGACCGTGTGCGAGAATCGAGGGGCCTCGGGGGGTAGCCAAGGGAGGAGCGCTCATGGGCGTCCAGGGTCTCAGGACGCGCCGGGAACGCGCGATGGGGAATTCGCCCCTGTTCTACCGGCAACCGGTCCACCTGGTTCGCGGCGAGGGGATCTGGCTGTACGACGATGCGGACCGCCGCTACATGGACGCGTACAACAACGTCCCCTGCGTCGGGCACTGCCACCCCCGGGTCGTCGAGGCGCTGCAGCGGCAGGCGGGGACGCTCAACACCCACAGCCGTTATCTCAGCGAAGTCGTGGTCGAGTACTGCGAACGCCTGATGGCGTTGCACGGCGATCCGCTGTCCGTGCTGCAGATGTGCTGCACGGGCACGGAGGCGGTGGAGGTGGCGCTCAAGATGGCCCGCGCGTTCACCGGCGGGCAGGGCATCGTCTGCAGCAACGCCACCTACCACGGCAACAGCGCGGAAGTGTTCCGGATGACGGTCGGGCCCTTCGAGCCCGACTTCCGGCGGGTGCCGTTCCCGGAGGCGTACCGCCCGATCCGGGAGGGAGCTTCGGAGTCGGAGCTATGCGACCTCTATCTCGCCGAGATCGAGGCGGCGATCGAGGGCTTCGCGGCGGACGGCGTGCCGCTCGCCGGGATGCTGTTCTGCTCCATCTTCGCGAACGAGGGGCTGCCGGACGTGCCGGCCGGGTTCATGCGCAAGGCCGCCGCGCTGGTGCGGGACGCCGGCGGCGTCGTGATCTTCGACGAGGTCCAGGCGGGCTTCGGGCGGACGGGCCGCTGGTGGGGCTACGAGGTGATGGACTGCGTGCCGGACATCGTCGCGATGGGCAAGCCGATGGGCGCCGGCCTCCCGCTCTCCGGAGTGGGAGCGCGCCCCGACATCGCCGAGGCGTTCCACGCGAAGGCCTTCTATTTCAACACGACCGCCGCGACGCCCCTGCAGGCCGCGGTCGGGAGCGCCGTGCTGGACGTCATCGAGGACGAGGCGCTGCTCGCGAACGTCAACGCCGTCGGCGGTTACCTCAAGGACCGGCTCGCGGGGCTGGTCGGGGGCATCGAGGGGGTCGGCGACGTGCGCGGCCACGGGCTGTTCCTGGGCGTCGACTGGGTGGCGGACCGGGAGACCCGCAAGGCGGACCGCGAGGGCGCCGCGGAGATCGTCGAGCGGATGAAGGAGAAGGGGTACCTGATCTCGAACGCCGGGCGGTTCCGGAACGTCCTGAAGATTCGTCCGCCCCTCGTGTTCGCGCGAGAGCACGCGGACGCGCTGTTCGACGCGCTGGTCGAGACGCTGGAGGAAGCATCGGGTGGATGAGGCCGCCAGGAAGGCCAGGGAGGAGGCGCTCACGGCCCTCGCGCGGAACGCGTTGCGGCACTGGGGCCTCGAGGGTGCGCCGCTCGCGCTGCATTCGCAGAGCGAGAACACGGTCTTCCGGGTGGAGGGCGGCAACGGGTCGGCGTTCGCCCTGCGGGTGCATCGGCCCGGCTATCACGACCTCGGGGAACTCGAGTCGGAGCACGTCTGGACGAGAGCCCTCGCCGCCGCCGGAATAGCCGTTCCGAACGCGGTCGACACCGTGACCGGCGACCCTTACGCGACGGTGCCGCTGCCGGGTTCGGACGAGACGCGCCATGTCGGCATGGTGGAGTGGATCGACGGAACGCCCATCCACGAGTTCCTGCGCGAACGGGACGACGAGGCGGAACTCGCGAAGTGCCATGCGGAGCTCGGCGCCGTCATCGCGGACTTCCACGACGCGACGTCGCGATGGTCTCCGCCGCCGGGGTTTCGGCGCCACGCCTGGGACGCGGACGGACTCGTCGGGGAGCGCCCGTTCTGGGGCCGCTTCTGGGAGATCGCCGGCGTGTCCGACGCGGACCGCGCGCGCCTGCGCACGATCCGCAACGCCGTGCTGGACCGGCTCTCGGAGTTCCCCCGAACGCCTGAGTGGTACGGCATGATCCACGCCGACCTGAACGTCGGCAACGTGCTGCGGGCCGGGGACCGGTTCGTGGCGATCGACTTCGACGACGCGGGTTTCGGCTGGTACGGGTTCGACCTGGCGGTGGCGCTCTGGCAGCAGTTGGACTTCCTGCACCGGCGCCCGCGTTTCGCGGTGGCCCGGGACGCGCTGTTCGCCGCGTACGCTGCACGGCGGCCCGGCAGCGAGGAGGTGCTTCAGACCGTGCCGCTCTTCCTGCTGATGCGAACCCTGATGCTGCTCAGGTGGATCGAGGACCGGCCGGAGGTGGGCCGGGCGGAGACGATCCCGGGCTTCGTGCAGGTTGCGTTCAGGCAGGCTGAAGAACTGGGAATCTGACCGATGGGGAGGACCGAGACCATGCGCATCGTGCTAGCAGCCGTCGCGACGTGCTGCGCGGCCTTGACCGGAGCGGCCGAAGACCGCCGGCCCAACATCCTGCTGATCGTGGCCGACGATCTCGGCTACGCGGATGTGGGTTTCCACGGCGTCGAGGACATCCCGACGCCTCATCTCGACGCCCTCGCGGCCCGCGGGGTGCGGTTCTCGAACGGGTACGTGTCCGGAACGTGGTGCAGCCCGACCCGGGCGGGCCTGCTGACGGGGCGGTATCAGCAGCGGTTCGGCGTGCGGGGTCACGAGGGGACGCCCGACGAAGCGCTCTCCCTCGAGGAAACGACGCTGGCGGACCGCCTGAAGGCCGCGGGCTACGCGACCGGGGCGATCGGCAAGTGGCACCTGGGCACCGGACCCGAATTCCATCCCCTGGAGCGGGGGTTCGACGAGTTCTTCGGGTTCCTGCGGGGCGCGCACAACTTCTGGCCGGGCGTGCCCTTGATCCTGTTTCCGGATCGGACGGGGCGGGGTCCATACATCGAGGAGATCGAGCAGCGCGCGATGGGGGGCAGGCAGATTCTCCGCGGCAGGGAACATGTCGCGGAGGAGGCGTACCTGACGGACGCGTTCGGGCGGGAAGCCGTCTCGTTCATCGAGCGCCACGCGTCGGAGCCGTTCTTCCTCTACCTCTCGTTCAATGCCGTGCACACGCCGATGCAGGCGACGGTGGATCGGCTCGCGTCGTTCGCCACGACCGCCCACCCGGTGCGCCGCGTCTACAACGCCATGACCCTCGCGATGGACGAGGCGATCGGCGCGGTGTTCGAACAACTGCGTCGTTCCGGAATCGAGGACGACACGCTCGTCTTCTTCATCAGCGATAACGGCGGACCGACCGTGCTGCGCTTCGCCTACAACGCCTCGGACAACAGCCCGCTTCGAGGCTCCAAGGGTTCGACGCTGGAGGGGGGTATCCGGGTGCCGTTCGTCGTGTCCTGGCCTGGCGGCCTGCCGTCCGGGATGCGCTATGACGAACCGGCGATCCAGCTCGACTTCCTGCCCACGGCGCTCGCGGCCGCGGGCGTGCCGGTCGATCCGGAGTGGCAGCTCGACGGGGTCAACCTCCTGCCCCACCTGCGGGGCGAGGCGTCGGGGCGGCCGCACGAGTTGCTGTTCTGGCGCTCGATCCGCCAGATGGCGGTGCGCGGCGGCGACTGGAAGCTCGTCACCTACCAGGCGGGGTTCGATGCCGGGGACATTCCGCGGGACGGTCCGCTCGACCAGGTGACTCCGTACCGGCTGTACAACCTGGCCGGGGACGTCGGCGAGACCGAGGACCTTTCCGACCGGGAGCCCGAGCGCGTCGCCGAACTCCTGGCGCACTGGACCGACTGGAACGCGCAGATGCGCCCCATCCCCTAGGAGCAAGCACATCCCGCCGAGGAGGAAGCCCATGTCTGCACTCACGACCGGATCCCGCACGACACGCCTCCGGCTGGCGGCCGTCGCGTTGTGCTGCGCGGCGGCTGCCGCGATGGCGGCGGACCGCCAGCCCAACATCCTGCTGATCGTCGCGGACGACCTCGGCTACGGGGACCTCGGGTTCCAGGGGGTCGAGGACATCCCGACGCCGAACCTCGACGCCCTCGCGGCCCGCGGCGTGCGGTTCTCGAGCGGCTACGTGTCCGGGACGTGGTGCAGTCCGACGCGCGCGGGGCTGCTGACCGGGCGGTACCAGCAGCGTTTCGGCATGCATGGTCACGAAAACACACCCGACGATGCCCTCTCCCTCGAGGAGACCACCCTCGCTGACCGCCTGCAGGCGGCGGGCTACGTGACCGGCGCGGTGGGCAAGTGGCACCTCGGCATTCCGCCCGAGTACCACCCGATGGAGCGGGGCTTCGACGAGTTCTTCGGCTTCGTGCGGGGCGGGCACAGCTTCTGGCCGGGCGTTCCCATCATCATCTGGCCGGATCACCGGGGCCTTGGCCTCGATCTCCGAAGGATCCCCGAAGGGCGCGCGACCCTCGACGGGCAGATACTGCGCGGCAGGGAGCCGGTGGCGGAGGAGGCGTACCTGACGGACGCGTTCGGGCGCGAGGCGGTCTCGTTCGTCGAGCGTCACGCGTCGGCCCCGTTCTTCCTCTACCTCTCCTTCAACGCCCCGCACACGCCGATGCAGGCCTCGCTGGACCGCCTGGGCCGGTTCATGAACACCTCCCACCCGGTACGCCGCGTCTACAACGCCATGACGCTCGCGATGGACGAGGCGATCGGCGCGGTGTTCGAACAACTGCGGCGATCCGGGATCGAGGACGACACGCTCGTCTTCTTCATCAGCGACAACGGCGGCCCCACGCTCCACAAGTACGCGTACAACGCCTCGGACAACTCGCCGCTGCGGGGCTCCAAGGGCACCACGCTCGAAGGCGGCATCCGGGTGCCGTTCGTCGTGTCGTGGCCCCTGGGCCTGCCGGGCGGCGCGACGTATGACGAAGCGGCGATCCAGCTCGACATCCTGCCCACGGCGCTGGCGGCGGCCGGCGTCCCGATCGCCGCGGATTGGGACCTCGACGGGGTCAACCTCCTGCCGTACCTCCGGGGAGAGGCTTCGGGGCGCCCCCACGATGCGCTCTTCTGGCGCTCGTGGGGCCAGATGGCGGTCCGCAGCGGCGACTGGAAGCTGGTCAGCTACGTCGCGAAGATGGACGAGGGCGAGCTGATGCAGCGGGAGCCGCGCGACGAGATGACGCCGCACCGGCTGTACGACCTCAGCCGCGACGTCGGCGAAAGCGAAGACCTGTCGGCGCGCGAGCCGGAGCGGGCCGCGGAGCTGCTTGCGATGTGGGACGAGTGGAACGCCGGGATGCGGCCTGCGCCCGCCATCGTGGGTCCCGGCCAGAGCGCCGATGTTGCGGACCGCGTCCCGTCAGCCGCCTGCGACGGTGGCATCTAGACGCTCGCGGACGGGCATGAGCAGCGCGAGGACCTTGGTCGCCAGATAGCGGCGATAGCCGCTGTCCTCGAGGGTCGCGCGTGCGGTGTCGCGCGGCAGGAACCGTGCCAGGGCGTTGCGGCAGGGTACCGAGTCCACGATGTCGGCAAGTCTCTCGCCCGTCACCCGCAGTGCTGCGCGATAACGGTCGGCCGCGGCGGCGGAGGTCAACGCGGAGACCACCGCGACCGCGTCCGGGGTGGCGCTCCTCGGGCGCTCGGCGAGCCACGCGAGGTCCCAGACGTCGCGGAACCTTGGGTTGCTGCGCTCGAGGATCGACATGGGCAGGGCGATGGCCTTGTCGTTCGCCACCTCGCGCAGGGGCGCGGTTCGGACGGGCACGGCGACATAGGTGCCGCGCAACGACTCGTGCCACTGCGCGACCGGGAGCGTTTCGGCTTGGGGCGAGATCGCGTGGTGATCGATTTCGACCTTGATGCGCTGCACCCCCAGAAGGGGGCGCGTTACGATGCGCACGATCCATCGATTCGCGGTGCGGGTGCGTTGATCGGCGAGCTTCGGCGGGGAGACCGTCAGGTCGAGTCCGAAGCGTCGGCCAACTCGGGCGCGCAGGGCGTCCTCGAGGTCGTCGAGCAGTCGATGGTCGAAGGCGAGCCCGCCGGAGAAGTCGAGATCCTCGCTGAGCCGGACGGCGCCGTGGCAGAGGCGCAAGGACGTGCCCCCCTTGAACATGAGCTTGGCGAGATGCCCCGCCTCGTGCATCGCGCGCAGTATCTCGAGGTGGAGGAGTTCCTTCTCCACGGTCGGCCTGCAGGGCGCCAGATCGGGGTTGTCCTCGAGGAGTCCGTCCACGATGGCCTGGAAGTCCGCCATGGCCCGCCTACGCGTCCTCCCGCTCGGAGAGCCACTCGGCGAGCACTTGCGCATGCACGTCCGCATCCACCAGGTGGAGGTTGCGACGCAGGCGCTGGAGATCCTCGTACGCAAGCCGGGGCTCCGCGACGCGCATGCCCCAGCGCTCGTCGTAGGTGGTGCGACGCAGGATCTCCGCGACCGAGCGGCTGGTATGGGTGAACTCGATGTCTCCGTAGGGAGTGGAGTAAGTGCCGCGCGTCCCGGTGGTGGCGATGATCGCCCGCATGGGTACCTGGCTGATCGAGCCGACTTCCGCAAGCACGGACTCGCCGCTCAGGTAGACGAGGTGGTCGGGACGCAGGTGCTGCGCAACCGCGCCGACCCCGGCGGCGCCCAGGTGCGGTGCGGCGCGATTCAGGTATGTGCCCCGTGCGATGCGTTCGAGCAGGCCGATCCCTACCAGGCGTCGTAGCCCGGCATGGAACGCGTCATCGTCGTCCTCGGGGAACAGCGTGCGCAGGCCGCGGGTGTCGAGCAGCGGGAAGGCACGCCCGGCGCCGAGCACCAGGGTCTGAACGGCCGATGTCAATGTCATGTTCGCCGTGTGTGCATGGCTGGCTGGCGCGCTGAATTGTAGCGCAGCTTGGTATTCGAGCCATCAGGCGCGGCGGCGGGCCGGCCAGGGACGTTACATGCGTTCGACCGTCTCGATGCCGAGGAGGTCGAGCCCGCGGTGCAGCGTTTCCGCCGTCAGGGCGCAGAGCTTGAGGCGGCTCTCGCGCAGTCCGCCCGGCGCGTCGAGGACGGGGCACGCTTCGTAGAACCGCATGAAGCGGCTCGCGAGTTCGTAGAGGTAGGTGCAGAGCAGGTGCGGCAGCGCCTCGCTCGCGACCTGTTCCAGGGTCTCCTGGAAGCGCAGCAGGAGCACCGCCAGGCGCCGCTCCTCGGGCTCCACGACGGCCGGTGCGGCCTCGAGGCGCTCGGGCGACACGCCGGCGCGGCGGAAGATGCTCTGGATCCGTGCGTAGGCGTACTGCAGGTAGGGCGCGGTGTTGCCGTCGAAGGAGAGCATCGTGTCCCAGTCG
Organism: Pseudomonadales bacterium; assembly: GCA_022827245.1. Lineage (GTDB taxonomy): Bacteria > Pseudomonadota > Gammaproteobacteria > Pseudomonadales > Azotimanducaceae > VXNE01. Next base: position 9,061 of record JAJDTI010000133.1, read on the forward strand.
AAGACGTAGTCGCTCGTGCGGTTCTTCGAGAGGTCCGCGTACTTGACGGCGCCGATGCCCACCGCGCGGGCTACGCGGTCGGCCTCGGCGCCGGTCAGGTCCGGGTTCTTCTCCGCCACCAGCGCCCGCGCCCGCTGCACGGCCTCGTCGAGCAGGTCGGCGAGCTTCACCACGCCGCCCGTGCGCGTCTTGAAGGGCCGGCTGTCCTCGCCGAGGATCGCGCCGAAGGGGTGGTGTTCGAGGCTGCACGCTTCCGCCACGAACCCGGCTTTCCGCGCCACGGCGAAGAACTGGCGGAAGTGCAGCGACTGCCGCGCGTCGGTGAAGTAGAGCACGCGGTCGGCGCGGTAATGGTCCGTGCGCAGGCGCGCCGCCGCGAGGTCCGAGGTGGCGTAGAGGTAGCCGCCGTCGCGTTTCTGCACGATGACCGGCGCATCGAACTCCTCGAGGAACACGCACTTCGCGCCGTCGGACTCGGTGAGGAGGCCCGCTTGGTCCAGGTCCTCGACGACCTTCGGCAGCGCGTCGTTGTAGCGGCTCTCGGCGTCCAGGTCGTCGTCGGTCAGCGTGATCCCGAGGGTGTCGTATACCGCGCGGCAGTGGGACAGCGAGATGTCGATGAAGCGGCGCCAGTAGCCCCGGACGACCTCGTCCCCGCGCTGCAGGTCGACCACCGTGCGACGGGCCCGGTCCGCGAAGTCCGTGTCCGCGTCGAACCGCTTGCGCGCCTCGGCGTAGAAAACCTCAAGGTCCTTCAGCTCCGCGGCGTGCTCCTGGCGGTCTTCCAGGTGGGCGACCAGCATGCCGAACTGCGTCCCCCAGTCGCCGACATGGTTCTGGCGGATCACCTCGTGGCCCAGGGCGTCCAGGATCCGCGCCATGGCGTCGCCGATTGTGGTGCGCAGGTGGCCGACGTGCATCTCCTTGGCCAGGTTCGGCGAGGAGTAGTCCAGCACGACCCGGTCCGGGCGCCCCGTGCGCTCGATCTCGACGTTGCCGAGGCGCTCGGACAGGAACGCGCCGGAGAGCGTGATGTTGACGAACCCCGGCCCGGCGACCTCCACCTGCTCGGCGATGTCCGGGTCCGCATCGGTGAACGCTTCTGCGACGGCCGTGGCGAGGGCGCGCGGGTTCGTGCGCAGCCGCTTGGCGGCCGCCATCGCGCCGTTCGCCTGGTAGTCCCCGAACTCCGGCCGCGCCGCGGGCCGCAGCATCGGCTCGGGATCCGCGACGCCCGCCGCGCGGAACGCGTCCCCGACGCGCTCCGAGAGAAACCCGCGCAGGTTCACCGGGTTCAGTCGCCGTCGGGCGACACGTCCTCCGCCTGCCAGCCCTTGCTGCGCTCGACCGCGACGAACGTCACGCGCTGGCCGTCGCGCAGGTTCCCGCGCCGGTCGCCGTCGGAGCGTATCGAGCGGTGATGGACGAATATCTCGTCGCCGTCCTCGCGGATGACGAAGCCGAACCCCTTGGAGCGGCTGAACCACTTGACCGTGCCGGTCTCCCTGGGTCCGCGGGCCGCCGCCGGGCGCGCCTTCGAGCGCGCTGCCCGCGGCGCCCGGGTGCGCGTGCGGCGCGGGCTCCGGCCGATGCGCATCGCGGCGAGGCCGGACGCCAGGCACGCGAGGAACACCACCGCGAGCAGGCCCAGGTGACTGCCCCCGAGCAGCCACCGGTACGCTTCCGCCGCGACCACGGCGAGCAGGGCGGCGATCGCCGCCGCCGTGAGGAACTCTTTAGCGGTCACGGCCGCCGGTACGCCTTCGTGATGACGACCGGCTCGACGGGCACGTCCCGCATGCCCATCCTGGTGCCCGTCTTCGTGCGCTCGATCTCGTGCGCCGCGTCCATGCCTTCGATGACGCGCCCGAAAACCGTGTAGCCGGGCCGCCCGGGCCGGTAGTTGAGACTCTCGTTGTCGGTCATGTTGATGTAGAACTGCGCGCTCGCCGAGTCCGGGTCCGACGTGCGCGCCATCGAGAGCGTGTAGCGATCGTTCGCGACGCGGTTGCTCGACTCGTTCTCGACGGTGCGGGGTGCCTCGCGGTATCCCATGTCCGCCGTGTGACCGCCGGCCTGGATGACGAAGCCCTCGATGACCCGGTGGAAGATCAGGCCGTCGTAGAAGCTCGAGTCGACCAGGTCGAGGAAGTTCGCCACGGTCTTGGGGGACTTGTCCTCGAAGAGCTCGACGGCGAGGTCCCCCATGCTGGTCTCCAGGACGACGACCGGATTGTCGGCCATCGCCGTGGCGGACAGCAGTCCGGCCACGAGTCCGAGGTGACGGGGTGCGTGTTTCATTCCCTGTTCTCCTTGCTGATTCCCTGTGCGATCGCATCGAGGTACCTGCCGACCGCCGCCGACAGGCCCCATTCCAGCGCGTCCGCCGTGAGGGCGTGACCGATCGACACTTCCGCGATCCCGCCCATGGCCACGAAGCGCGCCAGGTTGTCCAGGTTGAGGTCGTGGCCGGCATTGACCCCGAGGCCGAGTTCGCCGGCATAACGCGCGGCTTCACGGTAGACCCGGCGGCTCTCCTCCGCCTCCCTGCCCTCGGGCCCGCACCGCTCGACGATCTCGGCGTAGGGGCCCGTGTAGAGTTCGACCCGGTCGGCGCCGCAGCCGGCCGCACCGCCGATCTGTTCCCGGACGGGGTCCACGAAGAGACTCACCCGGGCGCCCCAGCCCCGGTAGCGGGCGACCACCGCGGCCAGGCGGTCCGCGTCCTCCCGGTCCGAGAGGTCCCATCCGTGGTCGGACGTCAGTTGGCCGTCCGCGTCCGGCACCAGCGTCGCCTGGTGCGGCCGGGCGGACTCGATCAGGCTGTCGAAGCCAGGATACCCGTTGTCGCGCGGCCCCGCGTAGGGATTGCCCTCGATGTTGAACTCGATCTCAGGATGGGCGCGGAGCACGTCCGCAAGCTCCGCGACGTCGTCCGGGCGGATGTGGCGCTGGTCGGGACGGGGATGCGCCGTGACGCCCTGGGCGCCCGCGGCGATGACGGTGCGGGCCGCGTCCACCACGGACGGCCGCGCCCCCTCGCGCGCGTTGCGCAGCCAGGCGACCTTGTTGAGGTTGACCGAGAGCGCCGTCACGCCCAGGAATTGCGTCGCGGACGGGACTTGATGGCGACTCCGAGCATCAGCCCGACGAGCACCAGGCCCCCGCCGATCAGCATCCACTGCCGCTCCACGTTCTGCTCCAGGCTGTCGCGCTGGGCGAGCAGGTCGTCCACCTCGGCGCGCAGGTTGGTGTTGAGCTGCACGAGGTCCTGGTTGCTCTCGAAGAGTCCGAGTCCCTCCTCGGAGGTGGCCCGGACGCTCTCCAGTTCCTGCTCGAGTCCCGCGTATGCGCGCTGGAGGTCGGCGTGGGCCCGCTCGGTCTCCCGCGCGTTCGCCAGGGCCGCCGCGGCGTCGTCGCCCGCCAGCAATCCCTCGAGTTCGGCGATCCGTTCCTCGGCGTCGGCCAATTGCATCCGCGCGATCGGCTCGCCGACGAGGTACTGATTGGGCAGCCAGCCTTCGTTGCCGCTCGGCAGGCGCACGTGGGTGAAGCCCGCGTCCTCGTCCACCTCCAGCGCCTCGACGACGGTGCCGGTCGGGAGGCCCCAGTGCAGGATGCGGTGCTCTCCGGAGGGGCCGCTGCGCAACGGCACGCGGTACTCGTCCGAGATGTACATCGTCGTCTGCGCAACCGCCGAAAGCCCGGGCGCGACCAGGGCGGCGCAGGCGAGGGCGCAGGCGAACCGCGGCAGGCGTCCGTTCACTGGCGTTCGGCTCCCTCAAGCGCCTCTTCTTCAGGCAAGTCCTCGGGCAACTGCCCGCTGGCGGCCAGGTATCCGACGCTGCCCACCGTGAGGACGACGGGGATCGCGAACGCGGACACGAGCTTGTACGTGACCCAGGCCTGCTCGCTGAACCCGTAGGCCACCGCCAGGTTGGCGCCGCCCGCGGCCAGCATGGCGACGCCCCAACCCCAGGTCAGGTGCGCCCAGGCCCGGTCGGCCAGCACGAGCACCCGTCCGAGCGCCTTCTGGATGTGGTCGCCCGTGCCGACGTAACGGCTGCCGACGATCGCGCAGGCCATGATCCAGTAGACGATCGTCGGCTTCCACTGGATGAAGGTCTTGTTCTGGAAGAGGAGCGTCAGCGCGCCGGAAACCAGGGCGACCCAGATCACCACCCACATCTGCCGGCTGATCGGCCAGCCCTTCCACTTGAAGACGGCCAGTTGCACGACCGCGCTCCCCATCAGGGCCGCCGTCGCCACGAAGATGTCCGTGAACACGTAGACCCCGACGAACGCCAGGACGGGGAGGAAATCGACCAACTGCTTCATATTTCACGGATAATAGCTCCTATGAGCCAATTCTTCAGCGTCCATCCCACCCATCCCCAGGCACGGCTCCTGGCCCGCGCGGCCGAGATCGCCAAGGGTGGGGGCGTCATCGTGTACCCCACGGATTCGACCTACGCGCTGGGGTGCCACATCGGCGACAAGGCGGCGCTGGACCGCATCCGGGACATCCGCGGGCTGCATCCGCGGCACCACTTCACGCTCCTGTGCCGGGACCTCTCCGAGCTCGCGGCCTACGCCATGGTCGACAACACCAGCTACCGCATCCTCAAGCACTACACGCCGGGGCCCATCACCTTCATCCTGAAGGCGACGCGGGAAGTGCCGCGGCGGCTGATGAGCCGGCGCCGGACGATCGGGCTGCGCGTGCCGGACAGTCCCGTCAGCCACGGCCTCCTCGCGCAGCTCGAGGAGCCGATGATGTCCACGACGCTGATGCTGCCGGGCGACGAGTACCCGATGACCGAGGCGCAGGACATCCGCGACCGGCTCGAGGGTGTCGTGGACCTCATCGTCGACGGCGGACCCTGCCTGCGGGAGCTGACCACGGTGGTCGATCTCACGGACAGCCTGCCCCGGGTCACACGGGTCGGGCTCGGCGACTTCGAGCTATAATCGCCGCCGCGTGTTCACGACCACCCCGTTCACTTGAGCAGCACCGACTCGGATCGACGGGTCGTATCCGGAATGCGGCCGACCGGCCGCATGCACATCGGCCACTACCACGGCGCACTCAAGAACTGGGTGCAGTTGCAGCACGAGTACGAGTGCCTCTTCTTCGTGGCCGACTGGCACGCGCTCACGACGCACTACCAGGAGCCGGGCGTCATCGAGCAGCACGCGATCGACATGGTCGTGGACTGGCTCGCCGCCGGAATCAGCCCGGGCGCGTCGACCATCTTCGTGCAGAGCCGGGTGCCGGAACACGCGGAACTGCACCTGCTGCTGTCGATGATCACGCCGGTGAGCTGGCTCGAGCGCGTGCCGACTTACAAGGAGCAGCAGCAGAAGCTCAAGGACAGAGACCTCTCGACCTACGGTTTCCTCGGCTACCCCGTCCTGCAGGCGGCGGACGTACTGATCTACCGGGCCGGCAAGGTCCCGGTGGGCGCGGACCAGGTGCCCAACATCGAGCTCATGCGCGAGATCGCGCGCCGGTTCAACCACATCTACGGCCGCGAGCCGCGCTTCGAGGAACATGCCAAGGCGGCGGTGCGCAAGATGGGCCGCAAGGCCTCACGGCTGTACCAGTCGGCGCGCCGCGACTACCTCGAGCGCGGCGACCGCGAGGCCCTCGAGCGCGCCCGCGCCTTGTTGTCCGAACAGCAGAACCTCTCGATCGGCGACCGGGAGCGGCTGTTCGGGTACCTCGAGGGCGGCGGCCGCATCGTGCTGGCCGAGACCCAGGCGCTCCTGACGGAGACGTCGGTCCTCCCGGGCCTGAACGGCGACAAGATGTCGAAGTCCTATGGCAACGACATCGCCATGCGCGAGGATCCGGAGGTCGTCGAGCAGAAGATCCGGACGATGCCGACCGACCCGGCGCGCGTCCGCCGGAGCGACCCCGGCGATCCGGACAACTGCCCGGTGTTCGCCCTCCACCAGGCGCTCTCGACGGAATCCGTCTGCGCCTGGGCCGCCGAGAACTGCCGCTCCGCCGGCATCGGCTGCATCGACTGCAAGGGACCGCTCATCGACACGATCGTCGCGGAGCAGGTCCAGTTCCGCGAACGCGCGGCGCAGTTCGAGGAGAACCCCGACCTCGTGCGCACCATCATCGTCGAGGGGTCCGAGGCGGCCCGCGACATCGCGCGGGAGACGATGGAGGAGGTGCGGGCCGCCGTGGGCGTCACCTACCGATGAGCGACGACGAGGGCCGCGTCACGCGGCTCGACGCCGAGCGCCGCAGGCGCCGCGGCGCCTCGGTGGTCGCCATCGTCGGCGAGCGGGTGGTCGACGAACTGCCGACGGACCTCTACATCCCCCCGGACGCACTCGAAGTCATCCTCGAGACCTTCGAGGGTCCCCTCGACCTGCTGCTCTACCTGATCCGGCGCCAGAACCTCGACATCCTCGAAGTGCGGGTGGCCGAGATCACCGAACAGTACATGCGCTACATCGAGCTGATGTCCGCGCTCCGGCTGACGCTGGCGGGGGAGTATCTCGCGATGGCGGCGACCCTGGCCGAGATCAAGTCGCGGCTGCTCCTCCCGCGTCCGGCCGCGGAAGACGACGAGGAGGGCGATCCGCGCGCGGAGCTGATCCGGCGCCTGCAGGAGTACGAGCGCATCCGGGACGCCGCGGAGCGGCTCGCCGACCTGCCGCGCCTGGAACGCGACGTCTACCCGGGCGGGGCGGAGCCGCCCCAGCTGGTGAAGGCGCACCCTCCGCCCGCGGTCGAACTCAAGGAGCTGATGCTCGCGATGGCGGACGTGCTCCACCGCGCCAATCTCAACCGGCACCACGAGGTCCGGTTCGAGGCGCTCTCGGTGCGCGAGCGCATGACCGCCATGCTGGCGCGGGTGAACGCCGCCAGCCGGTTCGTGCCACTCGAGGAGTTCTTCTCCCCGCAGGAAGGGAAGCACGGCATCATCGTGAGCTTCCTCGCGCTGCTCGAACTCCACCGCGAAGGGCTGATCGATCTCGTGCAGCACCGGGCCTTCGCGCCGATCTACCTGCGCGCCGCCGGAGGTTCATGATGCTCGAGCAGACCGACATTCGCCGCATCGTCGAGGCAGCCCTGCTCGCCTCTTCCGAACCGGTCTCGGTCCAGCGCCTGCTGCGGCTGTTCGCGCCGGGCGAGCTGCCGGAAGGCAACCCGCGCCAGGCCGTGAAGAGTGCGCTCGCGGAGATCGAGTACGACCTCGACGGCCGCGGTTATCGGCTCAAGCAGGTTGCGAGCGGTTACCGCTTCCAGGTGCGCCAGGACCTGAGCCCCTGGATCAGCCGCCTCTGGGAGGAGAAACCGCCCCGCTACTCCCGGGCGCTCCTCGAGACCCTCGCGCTCATCGCCTATCGCCAGCCCGTGACCCGCGGCGACATCGAGGAGGTGCGCGGCGTGTCCGTCAGCCCGAACATCATGCGCACCCTGCTCGAGCGCGGCTGGATCCGTTCGGTCGGCCAACGCGAGGTGCCCGGACGCCCTGCCCTCTACGGCACCACCAATAGCTTCCTCGACTACTTCGACCTCGCCAACCTGGACGAGTTGCCGCCGCTCGCGGAGATACGCGCGCTCATCACGCCGGCGGAAGACGACGATGGCGAGGACGCCGCAGTGTCGATGACGGAGGAGATCGCCGAGGACCTTGGGGCGACCGTCGAGACGGACCCCGGGGACGACGGGGACAGCGGGCTCGAGAACGTCGTCCCGCTGCCCACGGTGGACCGCTGAGCCATCGCGCGACCTCACGGTCGCGTTGGAAGTTCCGCTGCGCGAAACTTCTACGGGACAAGCCCTGGCGATGACCGTCGTGTCGGAGAAACTGCACAAGACGCTTGCCGAGCGAGGCCTCGGCTCCCGGCGCGAGATGGAACGCTGGATTCTCGCCGGACGGGTCCGCGTCAACGGCAGCCCCGCGACCGTCGGCGACCGGGTCGAGCCCGGCGACCGGATAGAGGTCGACGGCCGCCGTCTGAAGGCGCGGCCGGCTCCGCGTCCGCGCGTCCTGGTCCTGAACAAGACCGAGGGCACGATCTGCTCGCGGCGCGATCCGGAAGGGCGGCCCACCGTGTTCGACGCCCTGCCGGCCACCCACCGGGGCCGCTGGATGACGGTGGGACGCCTCGACGTCAACAGTTCCGGGTTGCTCCTGTTCACCAACGACGGCGCCTTGGCGCACCGGCTGATGCATCCCTCCACCGGTCTCGACCGCGAGTACGCGGTACGCCTGGACGGCCTCCTCGACGACGACGCCGTCGAGCGGCTGATGTCCGGCATCGAGGTGGACGGCGAGATCCAGCGGTTCTCGGACGTCCGCTACTACGACGGCAAGGGATCCAACCACTGGTACCACGTCGTGCTGATGGAGGGCCGGAACCGCGAGGTGCGCAAGCTCTTCGAGCAGGCCGGCCGCCGCGTCAGCCGCCTGAAGCGCGTCCGCTTCGGACCGGTCGTACTGCCGTCCTGGCTCCGGCGCGGCCAGGCCGCGGAGCTGGGGTCGGCGGACCTCGCGGCGCTCTATCGGCTGTTGCGACTGCCCTACGCGCCGCCGCCGCGCGCCCGCGGCGACGCACGCAAACCGTCGCGCTCGCTGCTGATCCCCTATCCGGAACTGCCGCCGTGAGTTCCATGGGAGAGACCGGCGGCGTCCCCATCGAGGATGTCCGGCAGATCGTCAGTCGCCGGTTGCGCTACGGCGTGTCGCTGCCCGAGCGGGTGGTGCGCAGCACGGCGGGCGTCGTGGGCGGCGCCCTGCGGGAGTCCGCGACCGTGCTGCTGCCGCAGGCCTTCCGGGACGCGAGGACCTACCGCAGCTTCGTCGGGCAGATGCTCGACTTCATGGCGGAGGACATGGGGGGCGTGGAACGCGCGCGCGAACCCCAGGAGAGCGACCGCGTCGAGAGCTACGTCGCGCGCAAGACCGTCGGCAACTTCGTCGAGTTGGCGAGCCTCGCGACCATCCACCTGTCGCCGATGCTGGTCCTCGCGCTGGTCAGTGACATCTCCTACGGGTCCAGGGCTTACCTCAGGGAGTTCGCCGAGGAACTGGAGCACCGGGGCGTCATCGACGACGCGGAGTCCGTGCGCAGGGCGGACGATCTGCTCGATGCGGTGGCGGATGCCAGCAAACGGACGGCGACGGCCTTCGACACGCCGCCGCTGTCCGTGGACGGACTCAGGGAGACCATCCGCGAGACCCGCGACTCGCTGGCGGAAGTCGACGTGGCGAGCGTCCTGCCCGAAGTCGAACTCCGCGGTCTGTGGGACCGGATCGGTACCGCGGCGCAGCGCCAGGGCGTCAGCCCGTTCGACGTCTCGGGACTCATGACCCTCGGATCCCTCGACCGGGTCGGCAAGTTGGGGACCGGCGCGTTGTCCGGCGCCCAGGCGGCGGGGACGTTACTGGACCGGCATGTCCTCGACCACTACCGGACCGTGCTCGGGGACATCGAGGAGCGCGGCTTCTACCCGAGCCTGGCGACGGTGAGCCGTCCCTACACCGAAGCCGTCTGGCGCAACTTCGCCGCCGACCGGCCGACGTTGACCGAGGAGTTCCTCGCGACCGGCGGCGCCCGGCGCACCTGGGGACGGGCTCGGACCTGGATCAGGACGCGCACTCGACGACGCGCGGGGTAGGGGAGACGCTTGTCGTCGCCCGCGCCGGCGTCATGCAGGAAATTCGACACGGGCTCGTAGGGGCGACCCTCGTGGTCGCCCGTTCTGGCATCGTGCAAGCATTCGGCGCGGGACGGGACAAGCCCTGGGACAAGCCCGTCCCCTACATCGGCCCGCGCCAGGCCGGGGCGTCGATGCTGCGTCCGGTGACGCCCGCCGAGTCCGGACCCATGAGCCAGAGGTAGAGGTCCATGTGTGCCTCGGGCTCCGGGAGGGTGGCCGGGTCCTCCGCCGGGTAGGCCGCCGCGCGCATGGCGGTCCTCGTGCCGCCCGGGTTGAGCGCGTTGACCCGGACCCGGCCGGTGCTCTCGAGTTCGTCCGCGAGCGTCTGGGACAGCCCCTCGGTGGCGAACTTCGAGACCGCGTACGCGCCCCAGTACGCCCTGCCGACGCGGCCGACGCCGGACGACGTGAAGACGATGGACGCATCGGGCGCCGCTTCGAGGAGCGGCAGCAGCGCGCGGGTGAGCAGCACGGGGGCCATGGCGTTCACCTGCATGACCTCCGCCCAGGCTTCCGCCGGGTAGTGCGCGACGGGGACACGGGGTCCCAGGACCGACGCGTTGTGGAGGATGCCGTCGAGGCGGCCGTAGTCGTCGCGGATCGCTTCCGCCAGGTTGTTGGCCGCTTCCTCGTCCAGGGACGCGAGATCCGCCGGCACGATGACGGGTTTCGTGGCGGTCTCGGCTGCGATGACGTCGAAGACCGCTTCCAGCTTGCTGCGCGTGCGCCCGAGCAGCACGACGTCCGCGCCGTGGCGCGCGTAGGCGAGCGCCGCGGTGCGGCCGATGCCGGCGCCCGCGCCGGTGACCAGCACGACCCGGTTCTCGAGGAGGTCGGCGGCCGGCCGGTAGCGGGGCTTGCGGCCCCGGGTCACTGCGGAGCTTCCTTGCGCGCGTGGACCACGTAATTGACGTCCACGTCGTCGCCCAGCGAGCAGTTGCGCGTGAACGGGTTGTAGCGCATGCCGACGATCTCGACGACGGTCAGTCCCGCCGCCCGCATGGCCCTTGCGAGTTCGGAAGGCCGGATGAACTTCCCGTAGTCGTGCGTGCCGCGGGGCAGAATCCCCAGCACGTACTCCGCGCCGAGCACGGCGAGCAGGTAGGACTTGGGGTTGCGGTTGATGGTCGAGACGATCACGTCGCCCCCCGGCTCCGCGAGGTCCGCGAGCGCCTGCACCGTCGACGTCACGTCGGGGACGTGCTCCAGCATCTCGAGGCACGTCACCAGCGAGAACGCCTCCGGCGCTTCGAGTGCGAAGGCCTCCGGCGACGTCCGCTCGTAGCGAATGTCCGCGTCGAGGCCGGACTCGATGGCGTGCAGCCGGGCGACGGCCAGCGGACTCTCCGCCATGTCGATGCCGGTGACGTGGGCGCCGAGGCTCGCCAGGCTCTCGGTCAGGATGCCGCCCCCGCACCCGATGTCGGCCACCCGCGCGCCGGCGAGCGCGCAACGCTCCGCGAGATAGGCGACGCGCACGGCGTTGATGTCGTGCAGCGGCTTGAAGTCGCCGTCCGGGTCCCACCAGCGATGGGCGAGCGCCTCGAACTTCTCGATCTCGGCGCGGTCGACGTTGGCGTCCGTCGTCACGACGCCATCCTCCGCGGCCATTCGGCCGCGCGCGCCAGGATGCGCGGCAGGTCGAGGGTGTGGAACCGCCCCTGCTCGTAGAGACACCGTCCATTGACCCAGACGTGGCTGACGTGCCGGCCGGCCTGGGAGTGGACGAGTTGCGCCGCGGGGTCGTGCACGGGCTGCATTCCGGGGTGTGCGAGATCGACGGCGACGAGGTCCGCCCGCTTGCCGACCTCCAGGGAGCCGATCTCGTCGTCGAGGCCCAGCGCCCGGGCTCCGGCCAGGGTCGCCATCTCGAGCATCTCCGCCGCCGGCGCCGCCGCGGCGTCTTCTGTCAGCGACGTGCGCAGCAGCGCCGCCGCCCGCATCTCGTCGAACAGGTCGAGGGAGTTGTTGGACGCCGCGCCGTCGGTGCCGAGGGCCACGTTCACCCCGGCGGCCGCGAGGTCGTTCACCCGGCATCGCCCGCTCGCGAGCTTGAGGTTCGAGCGGGGGCAATGCACGACGTGAGCGCCCCCGATGGCGAGGCGTTCGATCTCGCGCTCCGTGAGCTGCGTCATGTGCACGGCCTGCAGCGCGGGCGTCAGCAGGCCCATCGCGTCGAGCCCCTGCACCCAGCTCCCGCCCGTCTGCGCGCGGGCGTCCGCCACTTCGGACGCCGTCTCGTGCAGGTGGATCTGGATGCCGGCGTCCACCTCGTCCGCCAGGGTCTGCAGGCGCCGGAGGATCTCCTCGCCGGTCGTGTAGGCGGCGTGCGGACCGAAGGCGACCTGCACGAGGTCCTCGTCGCGGTAGCGGTCGCGCAGCGCGAGCCCCTTGTGGATGCACTCGTCCGCGGAGCGCGCCCAGGCGCTTGCGAACTCGGCCACCGGGAACGCCACCTGCAGCCGGAAGCCGGCGGCGCGGGCGGTCTCCGCGGCGGCCTCCGGAAACCAGTACATGTCGCTCGCGCAGGTCGTCCCCGAGGCGATCATCTCCGCCAGCGCGAGCGCCGTGCCGTCCGCCACGAACTCCGCGTCGACAAAACGCGCTTCCAGCGGCCAGATGGTTTCCTCGAGCCAGGCGTCGAGGGGCTGCGACTCCGAGACGCCCCGCATCAGGGTCATCGCCAGGTGGCCGTGCGCATTGACCAACCCCGGCATCAGGACGTGGCTGTCGAGCCGCAGCGCGTCGGCGCCGGGATACCGCGCGTCGATCTCCGCGCGCGGTCCGACGGCCGCGATGCGCCCGTCCTCGAGCGCCAGGCTCGCTTCTTCGAGCACGACGTTCGCCGGCGCGACGGGCAGCACGTAGCGCGGATGGAGGACCTGCGGGGACATGGCGCGAGTATATCGGACGGGTCCGCGGGAACAGCGCGTGAAACACGCCGCAACGGCGCGTCACACGGCGGATTCCGGGCGTGCGGGGCCGCTTTCGGCACCCTCGATCTGGTAGAATTCGGGGTTGTTCCTGAGCGGTTCCACCAACACCGTCCATGTCCGATACCGGGTCCGACTCCACCGCGGTCCGCGGCGGAGGCCGCGGTCGTGAAATCCTCTCCGTCAACATCGAAGACGAGCTCAAGCGGTCGTATCTCGACTATGCGATGAGCGTGATCGTCGGGCGCGCCTTGCCCGACGTCCGCGACGGCCTGAAGCCCGTGCACAAGCGGGTGCTCTACTCGATGGCCGAGATGAACAACACGTACAACCGGCCGTACATGAAGTCGGCGCGCGTGGTGGGCGAGGTGATGGGCAAGTACCACCCCCACGGCGACCAGGCGATCTACGACACGATCGTCCGGATGGCGCAGGACTTCTCCATGCGCTACCTGCTCGTCGACGGCCAGGGCAACTTCGGGTCCATGGACGGCGACCCGCCGGCGGCGATGCGCTACACGGAAGTGCGGATGGCGCGCATCGCGGACGAACTGCTCGCGGACCTCGACAAGGACACGGTCGACTTCGTCCCGAACTACGACGACACGCTGACCATGCCGGAGGTGCTGCCCACACGGGTGCCGAACCTCCTGCTGAACGGGTCTTCCGGGATCGCCGTGGGGCTTGCGACGAACATTCCCCCGCACAACCTCACCGAGGTGATCGGCGGATGCCTGCTCCTGCTCGACGAGCCGGAAGCCACCGTCGACGAGCTGCTCGAGCACATCCACGGTCCGGACTTCCCCACCGGCGGCATCATCAACGGGCGCGCCGGCATCGTGCAGGCGTACCGCACCGGCCGCGGGCGGATCTACGTGCGTGCCCGGGCGGAGGTCGAGTCCGACAAGTCCGGCAAGGACACGATCGTCGTCACCGAGATCCCGTACCAGCTCAACAAGGCCCGCCTCATCGAAAAGATCGCGGAACTCGCGCGGGACAAGAAGGTCGAGGGCATCACGGAACTGCGCGACGAGTCCGACAAGGACGGCCTGCGCATCGTCATCGAAGTGCGCCGGGGCGACTCCGGCGAGGTCGTGCTGAACAACCTCTACGCGCAGACGCAGCTCCAGTCGGTGTTCGGCATCAACTGCGTGGCGCTGGTGGACCGGCAGCCGAAGCTCCTCAACCTGAAGGAGATGCTCGAGGCCTTCCTCAAGCACCGCCGCGAGGTCGTTATCCGCCGGACGCTCTACCTGCTCCGGCAGGCCCGCCGCCGCGGGCACCTGCTCGAGGGGCAGGCCGTGGCGCTCGAGAACATCGACGAGGTGGTGGAACTCATCCGCAAGTCCGCGACGCCGGCGGACGCGCGCGCCGCACTGACGGCCCGGCGGTTCCCGTCCGAGTCGGTCGCGGAACTCATGACCCGCGCGGGCAGCGACGCCTGCCGACCCGACGACCTCGGCGACGAGTTCGGATACCAGGACGGCGTCTACCGGCTCTCCGAGCAGCAGGCGCAGGCGATCCTCGACATGCAGCTCCAGCGCCTGACCGCGCTGCAGCGCGACCGGCTCATGGAGGACTACGGCAAGATCCTCGACGAGATCCGCGACCTGACGGAGATTCTCGGTTCCGAGGAGCGCCTGCGCGGCGTCATCCGCGACGAACTCGTCGAAGTGCGCGAGCGCTACGGCGACGCGCGGCGCACGGAGATCCAGAGCTCCCACCAGGACCTGACGGCCGAGGACCTGATCCCCGAGGAAGACATGGTGGTCACGGTCTCGCACCAGGGCTACGCGAAGACCCAGCCCCTGGACGTCTACCAGGCGCAGCGCCGCGGCGGCCGCGGCAAGGCGGCGACCGCCGTCAAGGACGAGGACTTCGTCGAGCACCTGCTGATCGCCAACTCCCACGACACGCTGCTCTGCTTCTCGAACAAGGGCAAGGTGTACTGGCTGCGCGTGTTCCAGATCCCGCAGGGCAGCCGCGGGGCCAAGGGGCGGCCGCTGGTGAACATGCTGCAACTGGACTCCGACGAGCGCATCACGACGCTGTTGCCCATGAGCAAGTCCGGCGCGGCGACGGATGACGCCTTCGTGTTCATGGCGACGGCGAACGGCACCGTGAAGAAGACGCCGCTCGAACAGTTCGCCCGGCAGCGCACCGCCGGCCTGATCGCCCTGGATCTCGTGGAGGGCGACCACTTGGTCGGGGTCGCCCTGACGGACGGGTACTCGGACATCATGCTCGTCGCCAGTTCCGGCAAGGCCGTGCGCTTCAAGGAGTCGGACGTGCGCGCCATGGGGCGGATCGCCCGGGGCGTGCGCGGGATTCGCCTCGGCAGGGGCCACTCGGTGATCTCCCTCATCATCCCGGGCGGCGGGTTCATCCTGACGGCGAGCCGGAACGGCTACGGCAAGCGCACGCGCGTGGAGGAGTTCCCCGTCAAGGGACGCGCCATCCAGGGCGTGATCGCGATGCAGGGCGGCGCGCGCAACGGGCCGCTGGTCGGCGCCGCACAGGTGTTCGACGGCGACGAGATCATGCTGATCAGCGACCAGGGTACGCTGGTGCGGACGGGCGCGGACGAGATCTCGCTCGTGAGCCGCAACACCCAGGGCGTGAAGCTCATCGCCTTGCGGGAAGGCGAGCATCTCGTCGGCCTTGAGCGCATCGTCGAGTCCGAGAACGGCGACTCCGAGACCGACTGAGCCGACGTCGGCGATCCCGCGCGGGCCCTGCCGGCCCACCCTTCGCATGTGAACCTCCAGGCACACCAATGACACGCGTACACAACTTCTCACCGGGCCCCGCCGCACTGCCCCTGCCGGTCCTCGAACGGGCCCGGGAGGAGCTGCTCGACTACGACGGGCGTGGCATGTCGGTGATGGAGATGAGCCACCGCAGCCCCGAGTTCATCGACATCGCCGAACGGGCCGAGGCGGACTTCCGGGAGCTGCTCGGCATCGGCGACGACTACTACGTCCTCTTTCTCCAGGGCGGCGCGACGCTGCAGTTCTCCATGCTGCCGCTCAATTTGGCGGGCCACGATTCGGTCGCGGACTATGTCCACACGGGCTCGTGGGGCACGAAGGCGATCGCCGCGGCGCGCAGGCTCTGCCGGGTCAACATCGCGGCGTCTTCCGAGGGCGAGAACTTCAACTACGCCCCGCCGCCGGAGACGTGGCGGCTCACCCCCGGCGCGGCGTACGTCCACGTCACCGGCAACGAGACCATCGGCGGCGTCGAGTACCACGACTACCCGTCGGACCTCGGCGCGCCGCTCGCCGCGGACCTCTCGTCCACGCTGCTCTCAAGGCCCCTCGACGTGTCGAGGTTCGGGGTCATCTACGCCGGCGCACAGAAGAACATCGGCCCGGTCGGGCTGACCGTCGTCATCATCCGCAAGGACCTCGCCGGCAGGGCGCGACCGGACACGCCCGAGATGCTCGACTACCTCGCGCATGCCGAGGCCGGGTCCATGATGAACACGCCACCCACCTACAACTGGTACCTCGCCGGACTGGTCTTTGCCTGGCTCAAGGAGCAGGGCGGGCTCGCCGCCATGGCCGAGCGCAACCGGCGCAAGGCGGCGAAACTCTATGCGGCGATCGACGCCAGCAACTTCTACCGCTGTCCGGTGCGCGAGGCCGACCGCTCCTGGATGAACGTGCCGTTCACGCTGGCGGACGCGTCCCTGGACGGCAGGTTCCTCGATGAGGCGGAGGCCGCCGGGCTCGCCAACCTCAAGGGGCACCGCAGCGTTGGGGGCATGCGGGCGAGCCTCTACAATGCGGTTACCGAGGAAGCCGTGGACGCGCTCATGGCGTTCATGGGGGAGTTCGAGAACGTAGCCGCATGAGCCAAATGAAAAATACCGAAGACCAGCTCACCCCGGTGCGGGCGCGCATCGACGAAATCGACCGGGACCTCGCGCGGCTCCTGAACGAGCGGGCCGCCTGCGCCATGCGCGTGGCCGAGATCAAGGCGGACGAGCCCGGCGACGAGGCCCCGGTGTTCTACCGTCCCGAGCGCGAGGCGCAGATCCTGAAGCGCGTGCAGGCGGAGAACACCGGGCCGCTCACGGACGGCGACATGGCGCGGCTGTTCCGGGAGGTCATCTCCTGCTGCCTGTCCCTCGAGCAGCCGCTGACGATCGCCTACCTGGGCCCGACCGGCACCTACACCGAGGCGGCCGTCATCAAGCAGTTCGGGCATTTCGCGACGACGCGCGCCCAGGCGGCTATCGACGAGGTGTTCCGCGAAGTGGAGTCCGGCGCCGCCCACTGCGGCGTCGTGCCGGTGGAGAACAGCACCGAGGGCATGGTCAACCACACCCTCGACTGTTTCATGACGTCGAAGCTCCGCATCTGCGGCGAAGTCGAGCTGCCGATCCACCACGCATTCCTCTCGATGGGTTCGAGCGACTCCATCACGGCGATCTACTCCCACGAGCAGTCCCTGGCCCAGTGCCGGCGCTGGCTCGACAGCCACTACCCTGGGGTGCCGCGCACGCCGCTCGCGAGCAACGCCGAGGCGGCGCGGGTCGCGGCCCGGACGGAGGGCGCCGGCGCCATCGCCGGAGAGATGGCGGCGGAGCGCTACGGACTGCGGATACTGGCGACCAAGATCGAGGACGAGCCCGACAACAAGACCCGCTTCCTCGTGCTCGGCGACCAGGAGGTCGGACCCAGCGGGCACGACAAGACCTCCATCCTCGTGTCCACCCGCAACGAACCGGGCGCCCTCTACGGCGTGCTCGAGCCGTTCCACCGGCACGGCATCGACCTGACGCGCATCGAGACCCGTCCGTCCCGCGTGGGAAGCTGGAACTACGTGTTCTTCATCGACTTCGACGGCCACGAATCCCAGGCCGAGGTCGAGGCGGTACTCGACGAAGTGCGCCAGGTCTCGGTCGAAGTGCGTTCCCTGGGTTCCTACCCGCGAGCCGTCGCCTGACCGTGGCGGACACCGCCAACATCAACGCCCGCGTCGCCGGGATGACGCCCTATCAGCCGGGAAAACCGATCGAGGAGCTGGCGCGCGAACTCGGCGTGGCCGACATCGTCAAGCTCGCGAGCAACGAGAACCCGCGCGGCCCGGGGCCGGCCGTGCGCGAGGCACTCGAACGGGCCGCTGCCGACCTGTCGCGCTATCCGGACGGCAGCGGCTATCGCCTCAAGGCGGCCCTGTCCGACCATCTCGCCGTGCCGGCGGAGCAGATCACGCTCGGCAACGGCTCCAACGACGTGCTCGAACTCGCCGCCCGGGTCGCGATCTCCCCGGGGACGGAAGGCATCGTCGACGAGCACGCGTTCGTCGTCTACCCGCTGGCCGTCGCTGCCGCCCACGGCACGCTGGTGACGGTCCCGTCGCGCCGCTACCGGCACGACCTCGACGCGATGCGGTTCCGGATCACGGACGCCACCCGGATCGTCTTCATCGCCAATCCCAACAACCCCACGGGGACCTGGGTGACCGAGGCGGACCTCACCGCCTTTCTCGACGCCGTGCCCGCGTCGGTGTGGGTCGTGCTCGACGAGGCGTACTGCGAGTACGTCTCCGAGCCGGACTACCCGGACGGCATCCGGCTGGTCGAGAAGTACCCGAACCTGGTCGTCACGCGGACGTTCTCGAAGATCCACGGCCTCGCGGGCCTCCGCATCGGTTACAGCGTCAGCGCCCCGGACTTCGCCGATCTGCTGAACCGCATCCGCCAGCCCTTCAACACGTCGAGCCTCGCCCTGGCGGCGGCGGAGGCCGCCCTCGGCGACCGGGAGTTCGTCGCGACCAGCAGGGCGCTGAACGACGCCGGCATGCGGCAACTTACCGGTGGCCTCGACGCGCTGGGCTTCGAGCGCATCCCTTCGCTCGGCAACTTCGTGACCTTCGACTGCGGCCGCGAGGCGATGCCCGTGTACGAAGCGCTGCTCCGCCGGGGCGTGATCGTCCGGCCGGTCGCGAACTACGGCATGCCGCGGCACCTGCGCGTCTCCGTCGGCCTTCCCGAAGAGAACGCGCGCTTCCTGGACGCGTTGCGCGACGTGCTGTGACGTGAGCACGCTGCTGCTCGTCGGAACGGGCCTGATCGGAGGTTCCTTCGCGCTGGCAGCGCGCCGACGGGGGCTGTTCGACCGGATCGACGGGATCGATACCGACTCGCGGGCGCTGGCCGAGGCGCGCTCGCGCGGCGTGGTCGACCCGCCGGGAGCGGAGATCCGGCCGGACGCCGTGTGCGTCGCGACGCCGGCCAGCCACATCGCCTCGTGCGTGGACGAGATGGGCCGGCGCCATCCGGATGCCGTGCTCTTCGACGTGGGCAGCGTGAAGTCCCCCGTCGTCGACGCGTTGCGCGCCCGGGGCCGCTTGTCTCCGCGCTACGTGCCCTGTCACCCGGTGGTCGGTTCCGAACGGAGCGGTCCGTCCGCCGCCCGGGCCGACCTGTTCGAGGGCCGTTCCGTCGTCGTCACCCCGGTGGCCGAGACCGACCCCGAGACCGCCGCCCGCGTCTCGGACTGGTGGCGTACGGTCGGCGCGCGCGTGACCGAGCGGCTCCCCGAGGAACACGACCGGATCCTGGCCGTGACGAGCCACCTGCCGCACCTGCTCGCCTTCGCGCTGATGGAAGTGCTGGCCGAGGTCGACGACGATACCTTGCGCGCGACCGTCGGCGGGGGCTTCCGGGACTTCAGCCGCATTGCCGGAGCGGACCCGGCGATCTGGAGCGACATCCTCCACGAGAACCGCGAAGCCGTGCTGGCCTGGGCCGGGAAGCTCGTGGCGCGGCTGGCGATCGACGACGACAAGCAAGCGTTGCACGAACGCCTGGCCCAAGCCCGGGAACGCCGCAGGAGGCTCGATGACTGACCGTAGCCAGGCCGCCCCGGTCATCGCGATCGACGGACCGAGCGGCTCCGGCAAGGGCACGATCGCCGCCCGCGTTGCGGAGCGCCTGGGCTGGCGCCTGCTCGACAGCGGGGCGCTCTATCGCGTCGTCGCCTGGGCCGCGCTTGGCCGGGGGATGTCGCTGGACGACGCCGAACGCCTGGCCGGCATGACGGCCTCGCTCGTCATCGAGCAGGATCCCGGGGCGATCCGCGTCGACGGCGTGGACGTGACGACGGCGATCCGGGAAGAGCGCATCAGCGTGGGAGCGGCCGCGGTCGCAAGGCTCCCGGAGGTGCGCCAGGCGTTGCGCGGCGTCCAGCAGGGCATGCGCGTCGCGCCCGGCCTGATCGCCGACGGGCGCGACATGGGCACGGAGGTGTTTCGCGACGCGGAGCTCAAGATTTTCCTCGACGCGAGCGTCGAGGAGAGGGCTCGCCGTCGTCATAAGCAGTTGATGGAAAAGGGATCGGGTGTTAGTCTGCGCGACCTTTTCGCGAGCATTCAGGCACGCGACGAGAGCGACAGGAACCGTGCGGTTTCGCCGCTCAGACGCGCGCCGGACGCTATCTCGATCGACACCACGAAGATGTCCGTCGAGGCGGTGGTCGCCGAGGTGCTGAAGCATGTCGAGGCCCGGGGTCTGACCGCCGGCACGGCTCGCGGAGGAGAGGGGTAGGAGGAGAGGGAGAAGACTGACAGGGTGCGCCACACCGTTGGCGCGGTTCATTCACGCAACACTTCCCGTCGTCGACAGCGGATCGCAGCGTCGGGGGGAGAGAAACGGAAACACCAATACCAGCATGGCCGAGAGCTTTACCGATCTGTTCGAAGAGAGCCTGAACACCATCGAGATGGCGCCGGGTTCGATCGTGACGGGGACCGTGGTCGAAATCGACAGCGAGGTCGTCATCGTCCACGCGGGCCTCAAGTCCGAGGG
>JAJDTI010000076.1 GCA_022827245.1 Pseudomonadales bacterium
CAGCCAGCCGTTCGAGAGCGTGCACGGCTGGCACGTGCTCGAGATACTCGACCGCCGCGACCGCGACATGTCCGACGAGGCCCGCCGCAACATGGCCATGCAGGTGCTGCACAGCCGCCGTTTCGAGGAAGAACTGCAGGAATGGCTGCAGGAGATCCGGGACGAGGCGTACGTCGAGATGCGCATCGGGGAATAGCCTGGTGGCCCGCGCCGCCGGACCCCGCATCGCCATCACGCCGGGGGAGCCGGCCGGCATCGGTCCCGACATCGTCATCGAGGCGTTCCAGGAGCCTCGCGATTTCGACGGCGTGGTGATCGCCGATCCCGACGTGTTGCGCGGACGGGCCGAACAGCTCCGGCTGCCGCTCACGATCGAGGCAGGGGACACGCGCGCGGCCGGCCGGATGACCGTCCTTCCCCTGTCCGCCGACGGGCCGGTGACACCGGGCGTGCTCGAGGCGGCGAACGCGGACCACGTCCTGCGCACGCTCCGGACCGCCGTCGACGGATGCCTGGCGGCGGACTTCGCGGCCCTCGTCACCGGTCCCGTCCAGAAGTCGATCCTCGACCGGAGCGACGCTCCGTTCACGGGACACACGGGGTTCCTGCGTGATGCCTGCGGCGTCGAGGATGTCGTCATGATGCTCGTGGGCGGCGCGCTCCGCGTGGCCCTCGCCACGACGCACGTACCGCTTGCCGCCGTACCCGCCCTGATCACGCGCGAACGGATCGACCGCAAGCTGCGCATCCTGATGGACGGCCTGCGCTCCGCGTTCGGCATCGACGCGCCCCGCGTCGCGGTCGCCGGACTGAACCCGCACGCGGGAGAGGCGGGGCACCTCGGCCGCGAGGAGGTCGAAGTGCTCGAGCCGGTGTGCCGCGGCTGGCGCGCCCGGGGCGCGGCGGTCGAAGGTCCGCTGCCGGCCGATACGATCTTCCAGCGCGCGAACGCGGTCGACGCCATCCTCGCGATGTACCACGACCAGGGTCTCCCGGTGCTGAAATACGCTTCGTTCGGAACGGCGGTCAACGTGACGCTGGGACTCCCCTTCCCGCGCACCTCCGTCGATCACGGCACCGCACTCGACCTCGCCGGCAAGGGGTCCGCGGACGCCGGCAGCCTCCTCAACGCACTCGCGACGGCGGTCGACCTTGCCGCGCGCACGTAAACGGTTCGGGCAGCACTTCCTGGCCGACCCGGCGGTGGTGGACGCCATCGTCGCTGCACTAGCCCCCCGCGAGGGCGACCTGCTCGTCGAGATCGGCCCCGGGCGCGGAGCGCTGACCGGTGCGCTGGCGGCGTCCGGGGCGCGCGTCACGGCCGTCGAACTCGACCGGGACCTCGTCGGCCCGCTGCGGCGGCGGCTCCCGGATGTCACCGTGGTGGAGGCCGACGCGCTCGCCGTCGATCTCTCCGCGCTGGCCGGCGGCGAAGCCCTTCGTCTCGTCGGCAACCTCCCCTACAACATCTCCACGCCGCTGCTGAACCGCCTGTTCGACGCATGCGCGGCCGGCCTGCCGCTGGTCGACATGCACTTCATGCTGCAGGCCGAAGTCGTGGAGCGGCTGTGCGCCACACCCGGCACCAAGGCATGGGGAAGGCTGTCGGTCATCGCGCAGTACCACTGCGAGGTCGCGCCGCTGTTCACCGTCCCGCCCGACGCGTTCGCGCCACCCCCGCGCGTCATGTCGCGCTTCGCGCGCCTGAAGCCGCGCCCGCCGGATCCGGCCGCCGACGACGTCGAGGCGCTCCGGACCGTGCTCCGGGTGGCGTTCGGCGCCCGCCGCAAGCGGCTGGGCAATGCCGTACAATCGCTCGGACTCGACGTCGCCGCCCTCGGCCTGGATCCCGGGACCCGTCCGGACGCGGTCGGCCTCGGCGGTTTCGTCGCCATGGCAAACCGGCTGGCGCGCAACGGATGAACACGGACGACAGCGACGGCAGCGACGCGTACGCCTTCACCGTGCACGTCGAACCCCGCTACATCCCCGGCGAGTCCGCGCCCGAGCAGGGCCGGCACGTGTTCGCCTACACGATCGTGGTCGAAAACACCGGCGAGCACGCGGCCCGCCTGATGAGCCGTCGCTGGCTCATCACGGACGGCGACGGACGCAAGCAGGAAGTACAGGGACCCGGCGTGGTCGGCAAGCAGCCCCGCATCCCGCCCGGGGAGTCGTTCCGCTACACGAGCGCCGCCGTGCTGGAGACGGCGGTGGGCTGCATGGAAGGCCACTACGAGTTCCATGCCGACGACGGCGCCGCGTTCAAGGTGCCGATCCCCGCGTTCACCCTGGCGATGCCGAATGCGGTGCACTGAGGGCCGCCGGCAGGCCGCCCGTTGAGCGTATCCAGCCCGGTGTCCACCTACGTCATCGGCGACGTGCAGGGTTGTTTCGCCCAACTCGAGGCGCTGCTCCACAAAGTACGCTACCGACGCAAAAGGGACCGGCTCTGGTTCGTGGGGGACCTCATCAATCGCGGCCCCGACTCGCTTGCGACCCTGCGTTTCGTGCGCAAGCTCGGCGAGCGGGCCGTCACGGTCCTCGGCAACCACGACCTGCACTTCCTGGCGATCGTGTTCGGGAAACACCCCACGCGGTCGTCGGACACCCTGGACGAACTACTCGGCGCTCCGGACTGCCTGAAGCTCGCGCACTGGCTGCGCGGACTCCCGCTGCTGCACAAGGGCCGCGGCGTCGTCATGACCCACGCCGGCATACCGCACATCTGGAGCCTCAAGCAGGCCAGGCGACGCGCCCGCGAAGTGGAGGCGGTCCTCGGCGGAGACCGCTACCGCAAGTTCTTCCGCGTCATGTACGGCAACGAACCGGCCGTCTGGTCGAAGTCGCTCGAAGGGATCGCACGGCAGCGGGTCATCGTGAACTACTTCACCCGCATGCGCTTCGTGAATGCCGCAGGGGAACTCGAGTTCCTGCACAAGGGGCCCCTGGAGAACGCGCCGCGCGGCTTCAGACCGTGGTTCGAGTTCCCCCCGCACATCCGCCGCCCCATCGTCTTCGGGCACTGGGCGTCCCTCGAGGGCGTCCATCGCAAGCGCGCCATCGGCGTCGATACGGGGTGCGTGTGGGGGCGATCCCTGACGGCGCTGCGTCTCGAGGACGGCAAACTCCTGTGCGTGGGGTGCGACTGACGCCGGGGACGCGGGCCGCCCTCGGGCGCGGCCCTACCAGTTCTCCACCCACGGCCGCAGCACGACCTCGAACGCCCAGGTCGAGCGGTGCTGCCGGTGCAGGTGCAGGTAGGTGTCCGCGATACGGTCCGGGTCCGCCATGTTGTCGTCCTGCGACGTGCCCGCCATGCGGTGCGCCCGGGTGCCGTCGGGCTGCGTCCAGCCGATGGCCGCGTCGATAGGCACGTGGGCCACGTGAATGCCCTGTGGCATCAGTTCCCGGGCCATGCTCTCGGCGAGACCGGACTTCGCCTGGCACGCCATGGCAAAGGCCCCGCTCCGCGGATAGCCCTTGAACGCAGCGCTGGCGTTGGTGAAGAGGATCGTGCCCCGGTGGCCGTCCGGCTCGGACGGCTCCACGGCGAGCATGCGCGTCGCGGCCTGCTGCGCGACCAGGAAGGCGCTGTAGGCGGAGTTCGCCAGCACTTCGCGCACGAGGGCCGGGTCCGCTTCCGTGATGCGCTTGCGGAAGATGTCGCGCATGCGGCCGTCGATGTTGTGCACGACCAGCCGCGGCGCGCCGAGGTCCCCGGCCACGGACTCGAAGAGCCGAGCGACGTCGGCGGCGTCCGCCGCGTCGCAGGCGTAGTTGCGGACGCCGAACTCGTCCGCGAGATCCCGCAGCACGCGCTTGTCGGGGTTGCGCGCGGCAATGGCGACCTGCATGCCGTCCCGGCTGAACAGGCGCGCGCAGCTCGCGCTGATGCCGGGACCGCCGCCTACGACCAGGGCGACCTCGGCGGAGTTGCCGTCCGTCATTTCTTTCTCCTTCCCGTCCTGTGCGCCCGACGACCGGTCACGGGGCCTTCCTGGCCCGGAACAGGAACCGGTCGGTACGCAGGTAGATTTCGTCGTTGTAGACCATGAGGGTGTGGTCGTCCCCGGCGTTCGCCAGGAGGTCGCTCTCCGCCTCGACGACGAACCCGGCCTCCTGCAGGAGCGCCCGCGCGACGTCGGGTTCGATTCGATGCAGCCGGTGGTTGTCCGCTCCCGGCACGCCGATGTGGTCGGTGATCCCGAGCACCCCGCCGGGCTTGAGCGTGGCGTGGATGTACTGCAGGAGGCCCACCGCCCCTTCGCGTCCGTCCCGGCGATAGAAATCGTGCAGCAGGTTGCCGAGGAACGCGACGTCCACCGTACCTTCGAGGCCGAGGTCGTCGTACTCGCGCACGTGCGGCACGACGTTCGGCAGGCGGTCGTTCGCGAGCCGCTCCTCCATCGTGCGCCCGTAGTAGCCGTCCGCGAAGTTGGTCAGCACGCGTTCGCGGTTGTGGGAGTAGACCTTCCCGGTCGGTCCCACGGCCGCTGCCAGCATCTCCGTCGTGTAGCCCGCGTAGGCCCCGACGTCCAGCGCCGTCATGCCCTCGCGCAGGCCGAGGAACTGAAACGTCTCGAATGGCTTGCGCGCGGCGTCGCGCGGTGCGTCGAACCGGTGCCGGTCCGGCGCCTGCATCTGCGCCTCGATGCGGGCGGCCATCTCCGCGGCCTCGTCGGCCAGGCCCGTCACGCCGCACAGCACGGCTGCGATCAGGCTCGCGATACGTCCGAGATGCCGTGCCATGACTCTCCCCCGTGCTTCCCGACCGACCAAGTGTATGCGGTGGGGCGCCTGCCGGCCTAACGCTCCGTGCGTTCCGGCTCCTCCCCGGCGGGCGGCTTCCGCAGCCGGTGCTCCGCCGAGACGAAACGGGCGCTGTCCGACGCCCCCGGCTTGACGACGCATATCCACACGTCGTCGAGCCCGAAAGTCCGCGCGACCCGCTCCGCCGTCGTCTCCGCCACCGTCTCGATCAGGTGGTAGCGTCCCGCCTTCACGTGCTCGCACACGAGTCGGGTCACCGCGGAGTAGTCGACGGCCGCGTCCAGCGCGTCCGTCTCCGGCGGCGGGACCGGGAACTCGATATCGATCAGCAGCGGCTGCGGCACCTCGCGCTCGCGCGCCCGCACGCCCACGATCGCGACCACCTCCAGGCCGTCGATGCGGATCTTCACGCCGGCGGCAGTTCCGTGAGGGGCCAGCGGGCCCGGGTGACGATGGCGAGCGGCTCCGTGGCGCCCCCGGCGAGCCGCAGATAGCCCGCGTACGCGATCATCGCGCCGTTGTCCGTGCACAGGGCGGGCGCGGCATGGAACACCTCGGGTACCGCGGCGGCCAGGCGGGCCCGCAGTTCCACGTTGGCCGCCACCCCGCCGGCCAGGACGAGCGCCGTGCTCCCCGTGGCCTCGAGGGCGCGGCGGCACTTGATGACCAGCGTGTCCACCACCGCTTCCTGGAACGCCGCCGCCACGTCCGCAACGTCCTGCGCCGCGAGGGGTTCGAGGCTCCGCACCGTGTTCGCCACCGCAGTCTTCAGCCCGCTGAAACTGAAGTCGAGACCCGGGCGGTCCGTCATGGGGCGGGGAAACCTGAAGCGGTCGCGCCGCCCCGCCACGGCCTCCCGCGCCACGGCGGGACCACCCGGATAGCCGAGCCCCAGCAGCTTGGCCGTCTTGTCGAACGCTTCGCCGGCCGCGTCGTCGAGGGACTCTCCGAGAAGTTCGTACCGCCCCACCCCCGCCACCTCCACGAGCTGCGTATGTCCCCCGGAGACGAGCAGCGCCACGAACGGCGGCCGCGGGCCTTCGGCTTCCAGCAGCGGCGCGAGCAGATGGGCTTCCATGTGGTGTACACCCAACGCCGGGATCCCCAGTGACCAGGCCAGCGAACGCCCGACACCCGCCCCGACCATGAGTGCGCCGATGAGTCCCGGACCGGCCGTGTAGGCCACGGCGTCGAGGTCTTCCACGCGGCGACCGCCCTCCCGGAGGGTCTCCCGCACCAGGGGCAGCACCTTGCGGATGTGGTCGCGGGAGGCGAGTTCGGGGACGACGCCGCCATACTCCGCGTGCATCGCGACCTGGCTGTAGAGGGTCTGCGCCAGGAGGCCGGCGTCCCCCTCGTACAGGGCGACCCCGGTCTCGTCGCAGGACGTTTCAATGCCGAGTACGAGCATGGTGCCTCGCGTATGGTCCGGCCTCGGGCCGGGCGCAGTGTACGGTCGCGTCCCCCCGGTGGACAATGTGCCCCACCGCCTCCCCGCCCCTAACCTCCCCGCCGCCGGCCCGCTTTGCAAAGCGTTTCGCCCGGCGAGTAAAATCGCGCCTCCTTGACCGGAGGGTTCCATCCTTTCCATGCCGAGTGTGAAGATCCGGGAAAACGAGCCGTTCGACGTCGCCCTGCGGCGTTTCAAGCGCTCCTGCGAGAAAGCGGGCATCCTGTCCGAGGTGCGTCGGCGCGAGTACTACGAGAAGCCGACCGCGGTGCGCAAGCGCAAGGCCGCCGCGGCCGTGAAACGCCACCTGAAGAAGCTGCAGCGCGAAGCCCGACGGTTCGAGAAGTCCTACTGACGCCCACGTCCGCCCGGCGGACACAGCCGCCGCGACTCCCGTTCATCCAACGAGCCCGCCTCCCCTCTTCGGGAGGTCTCGTCGTGCTGTCGTTCGGCTCTGCAAAGGCGTAACCTGAGCGGCAATGGCAGGACGGATTCCGCAGTCCTTCATCAACGATCTCCTCCAGCGCGTGGACATCGTCGAAGTCATCGGCGCGCGCGTGGGACTCAAGAAGGCCGGCCGGAACTACAAGGCCTGCTGCCCGTTCCACGAGGAAAAGACGCCCTCGTTCAACGTCAACCCGGAACGCGGCTTCTACAAGTGCTTCGGCTGCGGCGTGGCCGGGACCGCGCTGACCTTCCTGATGGAGTACGAACACGTCGAGTTCGTCGAGGCGGTCGAGGCGCTCGCGCGTGTCGTGGGCGTCGAGGTCCCCCGCGAGGGCGGCCGCGCCCAGCGCCGGCCCGACGAGGAACTCTACGTGCTGCTTCGGCAGAGCGCCGGCCTCTACCGCCGCGCCCTCGGCCAGCACCCCGAGTCGGAACGCGCGCGGGATTACCTCAAGGGACGCGGGCTGACCGGCGAGGTCGCCCGGGACTTCGGCATCGGCTACGCCCCGCCCGGTTGGGGGTACATCCGCGAAGCGCTCGGGACCAACGAGGGGGCGACGCGCAAGCTGACGGACGCGGGCGTCCTTGCCCGCAGCGATAACGGCAGGCCCTACGACCGGCTGCGGGACCGCATCGTCTTCCCGATCCGCGACACCCGGGGACGGGTCGTCGGGTTCGGCGGCAGGGTGCTCCCCGGAGAGGGCGAGGACCAGGGACCGAAGTACCTCAACTCCCCCGAGACGCCGGTGTTCCACAAGGCCCGCGAACTCTACGGTCTGTACGAGGCACGGCGCACGCCCGGCAGGCGCCTGGAGCGCCTGATCGTCGTCGAGGGCTACATGGACGTGGTCGCGCTGGCGCAACAGGGCATCGAGAACGCCGTCGCGACCCTCGGCACGGCGGTCGGCAGGGATCATCTGGAGAAGCTCTTTCGCAACGTGCCGGAAGTCGTCTGCTGCTTCGACGGAGACACCGCGGGGCGGGAAGCCGCCTGGCGCGCGCTCGAGGTGGGGCTGTCGAGCCTGGACGAGGGGCGGCGGCTCAAGTTCGTCTTCCTGCCCGACGGGGAAGACCCCGACACGCTCGTGCGGAGCGCCGGCAGGGCCGCTTTCGAGAAGCTCGTCGACGAGGCGGTCCCGGCCGGCGACTACCTGGTCGAGCGCCTGTCGGCCGGACTCGACCTTGCGTCCATGGACGACCGGGCGGTGTTCGGGGAGAGCGCGCGGCCGCTGCTGGCGCGCATCCCCCCGGGCGTCCATCGGCAGGTGCTGATCGAGCGGATCGCTCGCCAGATCAGTGTCTCGCCGGGCACGCTCGACGCGCCGGACGCCGCCCCTCCCCCGCCGTCGGAGGCGCCGCGCCCCCGCCCGGCAGCACCCGGCGCCACGGGGGAGTCCCGCCTGGGCGAGCGCCTGCTCGGCTACCTGGTACGCGTCCCGACGCTGTTCCGCACGCTGCCGACGCCGGTCTCGGAGGCGCTGCTCGAACCCTCCACGGACGACGATTCGCTGTTCCCGCGGGTGGCCCGGGAGGTGGCGAAGGACCCGGACGCCGAGCCTGCGGTGGTGCTCGCGCGCTTCTCCCGGGACCCGGGTTACGACAGGCTGCAACAGCTCGCTTCGACCACCTCTCTCCTCGACGCACAGGCCCTGGCGGACGAGTTCGCGGGCGGCGTCGAGCACTACCTCGCGGCACGAGACAAGTCGCGCCGGCGGGCGTTCGTCGATGCGCTGAAGGCGGACAGCTCCCCGGAGCAGGTCGCCCGGTACTTCGAGGCGCAGCAGCAGACGGTTCGGCCCGCGGGTCCCGAAGTCCCGGCCGGCACTTGAAAAGGCCCGTCGCCGCGCGCATATCCGGGAACCTCGGCACGGACGCGGGCCGATCCCCCAAACTCGCAGAAAGCCGCCGAAAACCGGGAAATAGGAGTAAAATACATCGCTTGTCCGGGTAGCAGGCCGCACGGCCGCCAACGGCTCGTCGCGGTAGCGAAACTCCCAACGCGACCGACAGGTCGCGCTACCGCGCCTCCGCGCAGGGCTCAGTGACCACCGAACTCACGAACATCTTTAGGTGCCATGGCAACAGAGACCGAACACCAGCAGTCCCGACTGAAGAAACTGATCGCGAAAGGCAAGGAGCAGGGTTTCCTGACCTACGCCGAGGTCAACGACCATCTGCCGGACGACATCTCCGATCCCGACCAGATCGAAGACATCATCCGCATGATCAACGACATGGGGATCACGGTGTACGAGACCGCGCCGGATCCCGACGAGTTGCTGAACGCGGAGGAGAACACGGCCGACGAACTCGCCGCGGAGGAGGCCGCCGCGGCGCTCGCCGCCGTCGAGACCGAAGCCGGGCGGACCACCGACCCGGTGCGCATGTACATGCGCGAGATGGGCACCGTCGAGCTGCTGACGCGGGAAGGCGAGATCGCCATCGCCAAGCGCATCGAGGAAGGCATCCGCGACGTGCTCTCCGCCCTCGCCTATTTCCCGGGCACGATCGACTACGTGCTCGAGCAGTACGCCGAGGCCAGTCGCGAGGGCAAGCTCTCCGACGTCCTGGTCGGTTACCTCGACCCCGCCGACGAGGTGCCGCGACCCGCCCAGGTGGTGGCGGGCGCGCCGCCGAAGACTGGCGACAACAAGGAGGAGAAGGCCGAGGACAAGGGACCGGACCCGGAGGAAGCGAAAAAGCGGTTCGGCGCACTCCGGCGCGCGTACCAGCAGGCCCGCGCGGCCGCCGAGGAGCACGGCCGCGCGTCCAGCGAGGCACAGGAACTGCTGGCCAAGACCGGGCAGGCCATGTCCCCGTTCAAGCTCGTGCCGCGCCACCACGAGGAAATCGTCGACATGCCGCGCGCGGCCCTCAAGCGCATCCGGAAGTACGAGCGCGCCGTCATGGCCGTCTGCGTCGGCGAGGCCAAGATGCCGCGGGGCGCCTTCCTGAAGGAGTTCCTGCGTAGCGAGACGTCGATCGCCTGGGTGAATCGCCACGTCAAGGCGCGTCACGCCTACAGCGACGCGCTGAAGGCGCGCAAGGACGAGATCCTGCGCGTGCAGAAGAAGCTGAAGGCGATCACCCACGAGACCGGGCTCACGATCAGCGAGATCAAGGAGATCAACCGCCGCATGTCCCTCGGCGAAGCCAAGGCGCGGCGCGCGAAGAAGGACATGGTGGAGGCCAACCTGCGGCTCGTGATCTCCATTGCGAAGAAGTACACGAACCGCGGCCTGCAGTTCCTGGACCTGATCCAGGAAGGCAACATCGGCCTCATGAAGGCGGTGGACAAGTTCGAGTACCGCCGCGGGTACAAGTTCTCGACGTACGCGACGTGGTGGATCCGCCAGGCGATCACGCGCTCGATCGCCGACCAGGCACGCACCATCCGCATCCCGGTCCACATGATCGAGACGATCAACAAGCTGAACCGCATCTCCCGCCAGATGCTGCAGGAGAAGGGCCGCGAGCCCACGCCCGAAGAACTGGCCGTGCGCATGGAGATGCCGGAGGAGAAAGTCCGCCGCGTCGCCAAGATCGCGCGCGAGCCGATCTCCATGGAGACGCCCATCGGCGACGACGAGGACTCACACCTCGGCGACTTCATCGAGGACGCGACCATCGGTTCCCCGGTGGATCTCGCCACGGGCCAGGGCCTGAAGGAAGCGACCCGCGAGGTGCTCGGCGGCCTCACCGCCCGCGAGGCGAAGGTGCTGCGCATGCGCTTCGGGATCGACATGAACACCGACCACACCCTCGAGGAAGTCGGCAAGCAGTTCGACGTGACCCGGGAACGCATCCGGCAGATCGAGGCGAAGGCGCTGCGGAAGCTGCGGCACCCGACCCGTTCGGACCATCTGCGGAGCTTTCTCGACGAGGCCGGCGAAACGCGTTGACGCACCGGGTGCCGGAAGGCGCCCGGCCCCCGTACAATCGGCGTTACGGGCCCATAGCTCAGTGGGTTAGAGCGGTCGACTCATAATCGATTGGTCCCAGGTTCGAGTCCTGGTGGGCCCACTCACGCCGGCCCGAGCAGCGACGGCCACTCCTGAGTTCCGAGCGGTACGGGTACCCCGGCGCGCGGGTGGCCCGGGAGAGCCGCGCCATGCGCGGCGCGGGCGCGAAACGATGGCGGTGCGTCGCGGCGGAACGGGGAGTCCAGGACGGGACGGCTCAAGTCCGAAGTCAGGTCCGGAAGACCTTCTGCCAACAAGCATCGTTCGTGACGACCATGTGCACGGCCCGGTTCAGAAACTCGACCTTGTAGTGCGTGTGACCGGGTCGGGCACCGTCATGCGCCGGCTTGGAACAGACCATCGCTTCGTACGACGGCCAGGGCTTGTACCGCACGACGTAGTTGGCCTCGGTCCTGCAATCCCCATCGGCAGGCCAGTTCCCGTCACCACACATGAGTTCCGTGGTCCTTTCGCAGCAATTGCGGTCCGGGACACAGTCCCGGCGGTAGGCCCCCGACGCCAGGAAGTTGCCGATCGCCACGCCGCGACGGTTCGCGATGTCGAGGTTCATACGGTCCGAGGCGTCCGGGCCGCCGCCAGCCACCTTCACGGGGGCGACGCTCGCGAAACCTCTCACCGTGAGCCTGAGCGGGTTTTTCTCGTCCGGGGCGCATTCTGCTATGGCGTCCCTGAAGGCTGTGAGCCACAGAAGCTGGGACTCGTCCGGGCAGATGGCCCCTTGTTCCGGATAGCCCACGGCGAAGACAACGCCTTTCTTGAATCCGAAGTGCGCTCCCCCCGGTACAGGCGTCTCTCCGCTCGTTGTTCCACCGCCCGTCGTTCCACCGCTCGTCGTTCCACCGCCCGTCGTTCCACCGCTCGTCGTTCCACCGCTCGTCGTTCCACCGCTCGTCGTCCCACCGCCCGTCGTTCCACCGCCCGTCGTTCCACCGCTCGTCGTTCCACCGCTCGTCGTCCCACCGCTCGTCGTTCCACCGCTCGTTGTTCCACCGCCCGTTGTTCCACCGCCCGTCGTTCCACCCTTCGAGGGTTCGCACTCCGGCGAGGGTTCAGGGCCCGTCGAACTCTTCGCGATAGCGCCGGTCAACACCAGGACGCCGCTCAGCGCGACGGTGGCGACGACAAACGACGCGAGAAAAGCCGGCGTGAACTCGCCGCCAGGACGTGCAAGTGTCACGACAGCTAGGCCAGCGGATCCCCGTGCCTGGCAAACACCACGGGCACGGAGAAGCGGATCCGGTTGTGCTGGGAGACCTCACTGCGTTCCTCCGTTGTCTTCTTGCTCTCCGACCGGACCGATGCCCCTGCCGAGAACCCAAGCCCCAGAACGTTCAGCGACACCTTGCCTCCCCCTTTGGCATCCTTGATCTCACCGGAGCCCTTGGCCTTGCTCGTCCCGACGATGACAGCCAGGTCGAAATCTACGAGGGACTCGCGGTCCGGCCCGTTGTCCCTCCCGATCCGACTCGCGACGGCAAAGCCACTCTCGCTCGCGCCGCCCCTCACCTGATTGGCCCGAGCCTCAAGCGCTGCGTCATCCACGCCGTTCATGACGTCCAGCAACGCCACCCGAACAAATTCCTGCAGGCCCCGACGCGCCTCCTGCTCTTCCTTGAAGCGTTCTACGGCGATGTTGTTCGCTTCCAGCTTGCGCTCCGCCTCGGCTTCTTGGCTCTGTGCCGTCTGTGCCTGCTTCACAGCGGCTTCTGCCTCGTCCTCTGCCACCTTCTTTGCAGCTTCGGCGGCCTTCATCCGCTCCACCGCCTTTCGCTTGCTCTCGACAGCCTCCCCTATCTCCCTCTCCGCCTCGACCAGCTTCTCCCTAGCCTCCCTTGCCTCCGCCTCCACGTCTTCCCTGCCCGCGACAGCGGTCGCGGCTCGCGTCTCCGCCTCCTTTGCGCGCAAGGCTGCGGCGTCCTGTAGCCCTTTGTACTCATCCCGTTCCGTGCCGACACGGTCCAGGCTCGCCTCGAGTGCCTCAATCTTGTCTCGCGACGTCTGCAACTCCCGTTCCAGCTCATCCTGTCGCGCTTGGGCGCGATCACCATCTCCATTAGCCATCTCTTCGACTCCCCTGCTAGCTAACCCTCAAGACGCGCGATCGTCACCACGACACTCAGCTGACGAGGACGTCTCGCAAGGTCACCGCGAACATAAGGCCAAGTACGACCGCCAATACGGCCATCGATATGCCGAACGCGACCGTCTGCCACGGGTTGCCCCGCCTCCCGTCCCCATTGGAAGCTGCTTCGCTCGCACGCAGCCTTTGCTTCAAGGCTTCCTTCAACGCAGCCTGGTCACGCTCCATGCGTTCGACGGCCAGGCTCAGGGACTCCGACTGATCCTTCCACTGGGCACTGGCAACCAGGACACGCGTGTCTACATCCACCAGCCTGTCGCGTACCTCGTCGAGCCTGCCCGCCACGAAATCGCGGCGAACCGCGGTCGTCCCCTCAGGGCCAACATTCGGGTCGGCCAGACCACCGAGCGTCGCTCCAGTCGTTCGAATCTCTTGCCGGTGTTGCCGTACCGTCCGCAGGGCAGCCTCGATTCTCTTTTCGCGGATACGCTTCCAGCGGTCGACGATCTTTCCACTGTCGGGGACGCCAAGCGCCTTCAACTGCTCCTCCAACGCCGCTTCCCAACCTTTCGACCCTGAATCTGACATCCCATCGACCTCGGTGCGTTGCCGTAGATGACCCGTCGCCCCGAACCAGACCTACCAGCTTGGCCTCCCATGTCCGGTGAGCGACCGCGTTGACCAATAGACCCTAGTCGGAACGCGGGCCCGTGGAAACGAAACCCAGAGGCTACGAGCGGTAGTCGGCGTTTCCAGAACCGCGCTACGGAATCCGGCAGTGGGGCTACGATGTCGTCTTCACACCGGGGCGATCGGTTCCTAGCCCGTCGGCGGCAACATCCCCAGCTCCCGCGCCCGCCTTACCGCCGCGCCCCGATCCCGCGCATCCAGCTTCACGAACAGCTTCCGGATGTGATACCGCACACCGTCCGCGCTGATCCCGAGTTCCGCCGCGATCTCCTTGTCGCGCCGGTGCTCGAGGCGCTCCAGCACCTCCTCTTCGCGGCTCGTCAGCCGGGGAATCACTTCCGTACCGCGCCGGCTCGCGGCCGCGAGCAGTGTCTGCGCCGCCTCCCGGTCGCGGGCCTGCGGATTCGTGTCCAGGAAAGCCTGGAGTGCCGGAGCGGCGACCTCGCGCTCCCGCACGAGGGACCACGCATAGTCGGTCTCGGCGAACTGCCGCACGAAACCGGCGAGGTGGTCATGTGCCGCGTCCCGCCGACCGGCCCGGTCTTCGAACACCACCGCCAGCGACAGGCCACGCATCAGCGTTCGCCGCAGACCCCGGGCGCTGGTCGTCTCGAGCAGCCCGTGTAACAGCCTCCTCGCGTCGCCCAGCGCGCCCTCGGCGCTGAGCATCCGCACGCGCGCCAGGGACAGCGCTTCCATCTCTCGCCAACTCTGGCCACCGAGGTCGAGACACCCCTCGGCCGTCTCCGGCAGGGCGCCGCTGCGCCACGTGCGACCCGCCTCGTCGAATCACCCCGCGTCCGCGAGCACGGACGCGTACGATGCGCAGAGAAAACGCGCGAGCGCAGGAAGCTCCGTTCGCCGCGCGTACTCCCACATCTCGTCGATCGCGGCGAGCGCCGCATCGACGCCGCTGGTTTGCAGGGCCAGCTCCGCCTCGACCGTCGCCGCCGCCGCGTAGGACACCAGCGGTGTGCCGCTCTCGCACAGCTCGGGCGGAACGCCCGGCGCCGGCTCGCCCTCGACGATCCGGTTCCGTTCCAGGTTCAGCTCCCGGATCAGCACCTGGCAGAAGACGGCGTGGTGCGGGTCGTCGGGAAAGCTCTCCCTGGCCACCTGCCGGCCTCTCCGATACCACTCGGCCGCATCCTGGACACGCCCCTGGGCCATGGCGATCTGGCCCATCTGCAGGTCCACGAGCATCGACAGATAGCGCGAGCGGCCGCGCACGCGCTGTTGGGCGCGCGAGCAATAGTCGAGCGACGGAGCCAACTCCCCCTTCATGTGGTGGATGACCGACGCGCCAAACTCGAAGCCTGCGCGTACCAGCGAGTCCGCCCCCGCCAGGTCCGCCAGCCGGGCGAAGTCCGACGCCACGCCCATGCTCATGTCCGAAGACAGGGGTACGCAACCGAATATGGCGATGACCCCGCACACGAGGCTGTAATCGATTTGCAGATCCGACAGGCCATCGGACATCCGCACGGCGGCCGGGTGCGCGCGGGTGACGGCCGCGAACAGCCGTCTTGCATCCGCGAGGCGTCCGGTGATGGCCAGCACGACGCAGCGGGCGAGCGCCACACGCGGCATGCTGGAGACAGTCTCCTCCAGGACGAACCGGTCCGCCGCGCGCAGTCCCACCAGCCCGTCTCGCAGCCACAGCCGCGCACCTCCGGCTTCCACGAGAATGCGGCCGACGAGCGCCTGGTCGTCCGCTTCCGCGGCGTGACGCATGGCCGCCACCGTCTCCTCCCGGCGCGCCAGGGCGAGTGCGATACGGCGATGGAGGGCACGGTACCGGTCGGGATCGTCCCTGCGCAGGAGCTTCGCGCACAAGTCCGCCACGAACGGATGCAGGCGCCATACCTTCGCCCCGCGTCCCTTGCAGGGCTCGAGCAGACCGAACAGCCAGGACATGCCCTCCACCCGGGAGGCCGCGTCCGCCCGCTCGAAGACCTCGTCCAGCAGGCTCGCGTCGACCCGCTCGAACAGTGCCAGGTCGAGCAGGAACTCGCGCTCGTCGCTGCCGACGCCCTCGAGCAGCCTCGACTCCACCCAGTTCTCGATCACCTCGCGCACGACCAGCGATTCGCCGCGCATCCCCCGCTGGCCCTGGTTGCGATGGATACCCAGGGCGATGGGCCAGCCGCGGGAGTCCGCCGCCAGGGCCGCAAGTTCCCTGCGCGACAGCCGCAGGTCGAAGTAACGTGCAATCTCGGCGCGGTCAAAACGCAGTTCCTCGGCCGTCAGGATCTCCGCCCGGCCTTCGAGCACCGGCGAGGCAATGTTCAGTCCCGCGGGGAGTTCCCGGCACGCGAAAGCGAGGTGCAGGGTCGCGGGTCCGCGGAGCACCAGGAAGTTGATCAGCGCGACCGACTCCGGATCACGCAATCGCTCCAGTTCGTCCAGCGCAAGTACGCAGGGGGCCCCCTGGCTCTCGACCACCCGGAGCAGCACGCCAAGTCGACGCAGCGGGTGGTCCGGGGGCCTGTCCGGCGCCGTCCCCCGCCCCACGCGGAATCCGGCGGCCTCGAACGCGAGTTCAAGGTAGGCGGCCAACGTCGCCGGGTCGTCATCGTCATCGAGGGACAGCCACGCGGTCGGGACGCCGCGCCGCGCAAGCGAGCGGCAGCACTCGGCCAGCAGGGTGGTCTTGCCGAACCCGCCCGGGGCCTTCAGCAGGATGATGCGATGTTCCGTTGGCATGCAGCGGCGCACGACTTCCGGACGGTCGAGGTAGTCCGCCGCCCGGTCGGGTACGGTGACCCGGTGCCGAAGGAGTGGAGAGGCCGCGCGTTCGGCATCCCGCCCGGGGGGACCGTCCGATGGCTCACGCCGCGCGGTACTCCCGCGATCCGCGGGCTGGTCAGTTGCCATCGGCCCGTCGCGCATGGCACTCGGGCGACCGCCCGAACCGAACGCTCCAACGATCAGACACGTCGCGACCGCCGCGCGGTCGCCGTCTCAATTCCCCCATTCGACTACAGTTGCCGCTCGTGCAACGCCGCGACGCGACGCGCAGCAAGCCGCCCCTCTCCATAGGGTGTCGTCTCGCGACTGCTGTGGGTGTCGGCCTCCCCCCGGACGTGTCCGGTACGACCGCCGACACGCCACTTCGCAGCCTAGCCTGCCCACGGGTGCATTGGAACAACGTCGGGGCGAGGAACGGCGGGTAGCCGGGCGAACGCGCCGCGGACTACAAGAGCTTGTAGTGCCGGCCTGGCAGCGGCCAACCGCCGGGCACGAACGGGACGGGTCGCCACGAGGTCGCCACGAGGGCGTCCCCCACGGGACCTGTCCCGGAATAGACTTGGGCTGTCCTCACGCCACCGGAACTCCATGCCGTCCACGAGCCACGAAGTCCGTTACGAAGCCGACGAGCGCCCGCCCCCGGCCCTGACCCTGGGCCTCGGACTGCAGTACGCGGTCCTCGCCCTGGCCTCCGTCGTGCTGACCCCGGCGATCCTCATCAGCGTTGCCGGAGGAGGCGAGGCCTACCTGACCTGGGCCGTGTTCGGGGCCCTGATGGTGAGCGGCGTGGCCACCATCGTCCAGGCCGTCCGTATCGGGCGCCTCGGCGCCGGCTATATCCTGGTCATGGGCAGCACCGCGGCGTTCCTCCCGATGAGCGTGACCGCCCTCACCGAGGGCGGGCCGGCGATGCTCGCCACGCTCATCGTCATGTCCTCCATCGTGCAGTTCGTACTCGGCGCCAGGATGGCGGCTCTGCGCCGCGTGTTCACGCCCACGGTCGCCGGGACGGTACTCATGCTGATCCCGGTGAGCCTCGGGCCGATCATCTACAACAAGCTCACGGACGTACCCGCCGGAACGCCCGTAGCCGCCGCGCCGGTCACCGCGCTCGTCACCCTCGCGGCCATCGTCCTGGTGGCGTTGCGACTGTCCGGCGCATGGCGGGTCTGGGCGCCCGCCATCGGCCTCGTGGCGGGGGGCCTGGTGGGCCTCGCTTTCGGGATCTACGACCTCGATCGCGTGGCCGCGGCTCCGTGGATCGGGCTCCCGGACTTCGCGGCCTACCCGGGCCTGGACCTGAGCTTCGACACGACCTTCTGGGCACTGCTGCCGGGCTTCCTGATCGTCACCCTCGTAGGCGCCATGGACACCCTGGGCGACGCCATCGCGATCCAGCGCGCTTCCTGGCGCAAGCCGCGGGCCATCGACTTCCGGTCGATACAGGGGGCCATCAACGCGGACGGCCTCGGCAACCTCCTCTCCGGCATCGGTGGCACGGTTCCCAACACCACCTACGGGAGCAGCATCGCGATCGCCGAGCTGACCGGCGTGTGCGCGCGATCGGTCGGCGTGTGTGTCGGCACCCTCTTCGTCGCGCTGGCCTTCCTGCCGAAG
Source organism: Pseudomonadales bacterium (assembly GCA_022827245.1). Taxonomy (GTDB): domain Bacteria; phylum Pseudomonadota; class Gammaproteobacteria; order Pseudomonadales; family Azotimanducaceae; genus VXNE01. Next base: position 17,792 of record JAJDTI010000076.1, read on the forward strand.
GTCGTGGCCCTGGTCATCGCAATGCCGGGCCCGGTGGCCGGCGCCTACCTCACGGTGATCGTCGCGCTGCTGTTCGTATTCGGCGTGAAGATCCTGACCAACGACGGGCTCGACTACCGCAAGAGCCTGATCGTGGGGTTCGCGTTCTGGGTGGGTCTCGCGTTCCAGTTCGACATGGTGTACCCGGAACTCCTGACGGGGCCGTGGGGAGAGCTCCTCGGCCAGGGCATGACCGCCGGGGGCATCACCGTGATCGTGCTTTCCGGTTTCCTCGACCTCACGGCAGCCCGGCCCCGCCGCCTGCGCACCGCGCTTTCCAACGACGCGCTGTCCGAGATAGACGCCTTCCTCTGCGACTTCGCGAAACGCTTCCGGTGCGACGAGCCGACGACGGCCCGCTTGCGGGCGGTGGCCGAAGAAACCCTGCATACGCTGCTCGGCGACGACGCCGAGCCCAGCGAGCGGGAACTCCTGTTGGTGGCGCGGGCGGACGGTCCGTCGGCGGACCTCGAGTTCATCGCCGGCGGCACGGACACCAACCTGGAGGACCAGCTCGCGATGCTGAGCGAGGGCGTCACGGAGATTCCCAACGAAGCCGAAGCGCCGTTGCGCCTGCTGCGGCACTACGCTTCGTCCGTGCGCCACCAGCAGTACCACGGCACCGATATCGTGACGATCCGGGTCGAGCCACGGGTACCCGACTAGCGCCTGCAATGCCCGACCTCCTCGAGTATCGCGTCCCCATCAGCGCCACGCTGCTCGTGCTGTCCCTGGCCTCGATGTTCGTGCTTACCAGCCAGAGCGGTTCGAGCTTCCCCACGTACGTCCTCGCCGCGTACACGCTCCTCGGCTTCCGCCGCTGGAGCGGCCTCTGGTTCAACTGGATCTTCCTGCTGGCGGTCGGCGTGTCCGGATACATCGCGTTGACCAGCCTCTGGTCGACGCCGTTCGACGCGCGGGGCACGCTCAGCCAGTTCAGCCGGGCCCTCCTCGGCATCTGCTTCGTGGTCGCCGTGGCGGAGGGTTTCCGCGTCGACTGGTTCCGCGCCCGGATGACGGCCGCGCTGGCCCTCTGCGGCGGCGCCGCTGCCTGTGCAGCCGTGGTCCTGTTCTTCGCGGACCCTCCGCCAGACGGGCGGCTGAACGGTCTTGGACAGCTCGACGCCCACATCCGGGCCGCGCTCTGCTTCGGCGTCTCGCTGGTGTGCGCGATCGCCTGGATGACCGAGACCCCGTCGGCCACGTCGCGCGTCGTCGCCGTCGTCCTCGCCGTGTTTCTCGGCGTGGCGGTCGCCCTGTCGACTTCACGCAACGCGTGGATCACCGTGCCCTTCGGCTGCCTCGTGTTCCTGATCTCCCGATACGCTCCCCGACGCGGACTCCTGGCCGCGTGCGGAGCCGCGTTCGCGCTCGTCGCCGCCGCGGTCACCCTGGCGATCTGGTTCGAGCCGTCGCGCGACGCCCTGCTGTCCCGCGGCGACAGCTACCGGCCCGACATCTGGATCGAGATCCTGAGGCGCGTCGCGGACCACGGACCGTGGTTCGGCAACGGCGTCCTCAGCGACGACAGCGTGACGATGAACGGCCTCGTCCTGCCGCATCCCCACAACATGTACCTGGCCGTACTCTTCCAGGGCGGAGTCGTGGGTCTCGCGCTGTTCCTCCTGCTCGTTGCGTTCGCGCTACGCACGCTGCTCGCCCACCTCGCGGAGCCCGAAGCGAAGCTCGCCCTCGGAATACTCGCGATCGGGCTGCCCGCCTGGCTGCTCGACGGCTACGAACTGGTGGACAAGATCGGCTGGACCTGGATGCTCTTCTGGTTTCCCGTCGCCGTGGCCGTCGGCCTGGGAAGCCGGCGCGGGCTGGCGGACGCGCGCAGGTTCAGCGGCGGCTGAGTTCCGCGGCCGACGCCTGCGGCGGGGCCTCCGGCACCCGGGAATCACCCGTCAGCTCGCCATAGATCTCGGCGTAGCGCAGGCCCATCAGTTCCCCGGTGAAGAGCTTCTCGTAGCGGCGCCGCGCGTTCCGGCCCATCATCCGCGCCATGTCCGGACGATGATGGAGCTGGTCCATCGCCCGGCGCAGCGCCGACGGGGACCCGGGGGCGACCACCAGTCCGGTCTCGCCGTCGACGTTGACGTGGCTGGTGCCCGAACCCACCTCGGTCGAGACGAGCGGGCGGCCGTACATGGCCCCTTCTAGCAGTCCGACACCAAAGGCCTCGGATCGCAGGTAGGACGGGAACACGACCCCCCGGGCCAGTTGCAGCATCGCGACCTTCTCTTCGTCGGGCACGTAGCCCGCGAAGTGGACGTTGTCCTCGATGCCCAGCCGGGCGACCTGCGCCCGCAGGTCCCGCTCCGTCGGCCCGGACCCCGCGATCACGACGCGGTAAGGCGCTCCCGGCAGGGCATCGAGCAGGATGTGCAGGCACTTGTAGTAGCGCAGCACGCCCACGAACAGGAAGAAGTCCTCGCCGTACTTCCTGCGCGCGTCGTCGACGGCCTCTTCCGATACCCGCGGATAGGTGTCTTCGTTCAGCCCGATCGGCACGATGTCCACCTTGTCCTCGAAGCGGCTGAGGACGTCGCTCGTGGCGAAGTAGTTCGGCGACGTCCCGACGATCCGGTCGACGGCGCCGAGGAAGCGACTCATCAGGGGCCGGTAGACCTGGCGCAGCAGGCGTTGCCTGACGATGTCCGAGTGGTACGTGACGACGGACGGACGGCGCCGGCGCGCCGTCAGGTGCAAGACATCGCCGAACGGCCACGGGTAGTGGTAGTGGACGACGTCGGCCCACGCGGCGAGCCGCCGGTAGACCGCGAACGCCTCGAGGGACATGCCGCAGGACGCGATCTCGAGGTCGCGGTGCGCGCGGTAGACGCGCGCCTCCACCCGCCGCACCGCCCGGCGCGACACGTTGGGGCTCAATGCGAGGACCCGGTTCTCCACGCCGTGGGGACGGGTGTTGACGCAGATCTGCCGGATGACCTCCTCGATGCCGCCCTGGGTATCCGGGAAATACGTCCTGTAGACCTGTAGTACGCGCACGGCCTGGTGACTTCCGCATGGCGGCGCCACGACAGTCGGCGCCTCGAGTGACTTGGTGCTGGCAGCTTCGGAGGGCGCAATATGTGCCGCGACGCTCTCGAACGCAAGTTCGGCAGCCCGCCGTTCCGCTCCGGGTCTCGCTTTCCTCGCCCGCTCCGCTGTGGTTGACTTGCGCGACTTCCGACGGGCACTTGCATGACCTCCATCCTTCCGGTGGTTCTGGCGGGGGGCTCCGGCACCCGCCTCTGGCCCCTGTCCCGCCAACTCCATCCCAAGCAGTTCATGGCCCTGACGAGCGGCCGCTCGATGCTGCAGGAGACCCTGCACAGGCTTCAGCCACTGCTCTGCGAGCCTCCCGCGATCGTCTGCAACGAGGAGCATCGCTTCCTGGTCGCCGAACAGTGCCGCGGGACCGGCGTGCGCTGGGGCGCCATCCTGCTCGAGTGCGCGTCGCGCAACACCGCCCCGGCGGTGGCGCTCGCCGCCTGTCACGCGCTCACGCGGGGCTCCGATCCCCTCCTGCTGGTGGTCCCGTCCGACGGTCACTTCGACGACGACGAGGCGTTCCGCGACGGCGTGCGGGCCGCGGTGGAACCCGCCGCCGACGGCCGGCTGGTCGCGTTCGGCATCCGTCCTTCCACGCCACACACCGGCTACGGCTACATACGGCCGGGGGAACCGGTCGGCGCGGCGCGCGAGATCGCCGCCTTCGTCGAGAAGCCGAACCGCGAGAAGGCCCAGGCCTACGTCGACTCCGGCGACTTCCTGTGGAACAGCGGGGTCTTCCTCTTCCGTGCGAGCCGCTATCTCGAGGAACTCGGCCGCCACGTTCCGGCGATTCCGGCGGCATGCCGCGACGCCGTCGATACCGGGACCCAGGACGTCGACTTCTTCCGTCCCGGCAGCGCGTTCGGCGACGCACCCGACATCTCCGTGGACCACGCGCTGATGGAGAAGACCGGCGACGCGGTCGTGGTGCCGCTGGACGTAGGCTGGAGCGACGTCGGCTCCTGGCAGGCGGTGCACGACCTCGGCAAGACAGGAGACGGGAACAACGCGCTCACCGGCGATGTCCTGGCCCTGCGCACGACCAACACCGTCGTGCACGCCACGGAGCGGCTCGTCGCGACGCTCGGAGTCGACGGCCTGATCGTCGCCGAGACCGGGGACGCCGTCCTCGTGGCCGACCGCAGCGAGGCCCAGGACGTCGGCGATGTCGTGGCGCTCATCGCGCAGTGCGCCCGTCGCGAGCATCACGCGCATCGGCGCGTGCATCGGCCGTGGGGGCACTTCGAGACCGTCGAGGCCGGTCCCGCGCACCAGGTCAAGCGGCTCACGGTGAACCCGCGCGCCAGGCTGTCCATGCAGCAGCACCGGGAGCGGTCCGAGCACTGGGTCGTCGTCCACGGGACCGCCGAGGTGATGCGTGACGGCACGTCGCACACCCTGGTCGAGAACGCTTCGATCCATATCCCGAAGGGAAGCTGGCACCGTCTCTCGAACCCCGGCGACGCGCCCCTCGAACTGATCGAGGTCCAGGTCGGCAAGTACCTCGGCGAAGACGACATCGAACGACGGGACGACGATTTCGGGCGCGCGGCGTCCGACGGCGACGCGGCCGCGCCATGACCACGAAGGCGATCGTCCTCGCGGGAGGCCGGGGGACGCGGCTGTACCCCGTGACCCGCAGCGTGTCCAAGCAGTTGCTGCCCGTCTACGACAAGCCGATGATCTACTACCCGCTGACCACCCTGATGCTCGCGGGGCTTCGGGAAGTCCTGGTCATCGCGACGCCGGAAGACATGCCCCGCTACCAGGAGCTGCTGGGCGACGGCAGTCAGTGGGGCATCTCGCTCACCTACGTCGTGCAACACGAACCGCGTGGCCTGCCCGACGCCTTCCTCGTCGCGAAGGCGTTCATCCGGGACGATCCCGTCGTCCTCATCCTCGGCGACAACATCTTCTTCGGCGCGGACCTTCCCGGCCTGGTGCGGCGCGCCATCGTCGAGAACCGCGGCGCCACCGTGTTCGCCTGCCAGGTGCAGGACCCGAGCGCTCTCGGCGTGGTCCGTTACGAGGACGGCCGCGTCGCGGACATCGTGGAGAAGCCCGCCAACCCGCCGTCGAACCATGCCGTGACGGGCCTGTACGTTTACGACAACGATGTCGTCGCCGTGGCCGGGTCCCTCGCGCCCTCGGCCCGCGGCGAACTGGAAATCACCGACGTCAACCGGCACTACCTCCGACGAGGCGCCCTCGACGTCGTGTTCCTCGGACGGGGCATGGCGTGGCTCGACACCGGCACGCACGACACGCTGCTCGAGGCCAGCCAGTTCGTGCAGACCATCGAGCACCGGCAGGGGCTCAAGATCGCGTGTCCGGAGGAAGTCGCGTGGCGCATGGGGTGGATCTCCGACGCGGAACTCGTCCGGTTGGCCGACGGAACGAGCCGGGCGTACGGAGACTACCTGCTGGGGCTCCTCGACGAGCCGGGAAGGTAGGTCGAGCCCGCTCGCCGCCGAACCACGATGAAGATCCTCATGGTCAACGACCACCGGCCCGAGGAGGTGCTCGGCGGCACGGAACGCTACATCCTCGACGTGACCGGGGCCCTCGAGGAGCGGGGCCACGAGGTGCACCTGTTCGCGATGTCCGATACGCGATCGGAGAGGACGCCGGTGCGGCAAGTGTTCCACGCCCGCGCCCGGAACCTCCTGGCCCTCTATCTCAAGCGAACGTTTTTCTACCCGGCGCTCTACCGCGCGTTGCGGGCGTACCTGCGCGAGGTCCGGCCCGATGTCGTCCACCTGCACAACAACTATCGCTGTGCGATCACGGTGAACCTGGCGCTACGCGGCCACCGGGTCGTCCAGACCGTCCACGACTACACGGCGCTGTATCCGACCGCCTCCTGTGCGAAGGAGCACTCCTGCGCGGGCCGCTCGCCCCTCGTCGCCATCCGGCACGGGTGCCTGAACTGGAAGGTATTCCTGGCGGCGGGCTGGCTACTGTACAACCGGCGCTTCCTGGACCGGCGCATCGTGGACCGTTTCATCGCCCCGAGCCAGGATCTCGTGGAACACCTCCAGCAGCGGGGCTACAGCAACGTACACCATCTGCCCAACTTCACGTCCGTGGCCGTTCGGCCCGAGCGGCCATTGCCGGACAAGCCCGTCGTCCTGTACGTCGGGAGCCTGATTCCACACAAGGGGGTGGACGTGCTGTTGCGGGCGTTCGCGCAGGTCAGCCCCGAACTCGATGACGCCGCCCTGTGGCTGGTCGGGTCCGGGCCGGACGAAGACCGTCTGCGGGCGCTTGCGGGCGAGCTCGGCCTTTCCGGCGTCCGCTTTCTCGGTCGGCAGGATCACGACGCGCTCGGACGCTTCTACGACGCGGCACGGGTCGTGGTCATCCCGAGTCTCTGGCTCGAGAACGCTCCGTTGGTCGCGTACGAAGCCATGGCGCATCGGCGGCCGATCGTGGCGAGCGGCGTCGGAGGGCTCGCCGAGCTCGTACGGGATGGGGAGAACGGCTATCTCTCCGCCAGGGGCGATGCATGCGCCTTGCGAGCCAGACTTCTCCCGATTCTGAAGGACGCGGATCTCGCGCGGGACATGGGATCCCGGGCGGTCGGACAACTCAGGACGCTGGGCGACGGGGACCGGCACGTCGAGGCCCTGCTCGAGAGGTACCGACTGTCCACGTCGCACTGATTCCCGGACTCCGCGACGGTCCGCTTCGGTCATTCACCGCAAGGCGAACTGATAGAATCCACGCGGCGAGGCAGCCGGGAATCCGGCCTGACTTGTCCCCTATCCGACACGCCGTTGAAGCGACGCCAGGCACCAACGGACCAGCGAGACACAGCATGCTCCTGATCGACCCCTACCTGTGGCGATACGCCGCGTATCGGGCCTATCTCAACCTGATCGGCGAGGCGTCGCGCTATTACCTGGGTTGGCTGTGGTGGTTCCTCGAACCCATCGCCATGACCGCCGTTTTCTACTTTGTCTTCACCTATCTGCGGGGACCCAGGGCCGAGCACTTCCCCTACTTCCTGATCATCGGGGTGACCACATGGCTTTGGTTCAACAATGCCGTGGCGAACTCGACGGACAGTCTCATGGTGGCAAGGAGCATGATCGCCCAGATGCGGCTGCCGAAGCTGATGTTTCCCCTGACCGTTGTCATTTCCGCTTCCCTGAAACACGCGTTCGTCTTCTCCATCGTCCTCGTGGTCTCGGGACTCGTGCTCGGGGCCTCCGTCGCATGGGTGTACCTGCCCGTCCTGGTCGCCACGCAACTCCTGCTGATCCTGGCGGTCGGTTCCGCCGTCGCCCTGTGTTGCTGCTGGATCCGCGACCTGCGCCTGATCGTGAGGTCGGGGCTGACCTTGCTGATGTTCTGCTCGGGCATCTTCTTTCCTATCGACATGATGCCCCCCGCCTTTCAGGACGTGCTCCGACTCAATCCCATGGCGGTCCTCATAGAGGACTTCCGGACAGTGTTGTTGGGCGGGGTGGCGCCGGACCTCTCGAGATGCGCTGTCGTCGCCGGGCTGAGCATGCTCTTCCTGTACGCCATGAAGTGGGCTTACACGCGTTTCGACCTGACACTGACGCGACGGGTGATTGCCTGATGCGACTCCGGGGCGTCTCGGTCGTGTACAGCGACTATGGCTTTCTCTCGAACAAAAGGGGCGTCATTGCGTTGACGGACGTGTCGCTGGATGTGCACCGCGGAGACAAGCTCGGGATCATCGGCCGCAACGGTGCGGGCAAGTCCACCCTGATGCGGGTGATGGCCGGCGTGCTGAGCCCAAACCGCGGGACGGTCGACTACGAGGGCATGTCAAGCGCGCTCCTGTCCCTGAACGCCGGCTTCGACGCCGACCTGTCGGGCGTACACAACGTCGTGATGCACGGCATGCTCATGGGGTTGTCGCGGAAGGAAGCCGCGACACGTGTCGATGCCGTCGTCGAGATGTCCGAACTCGGCGACGCCATCCATCGGCGCGTGTCCACCTATTCCTCGGGAATGCGGGCGCGTCTCTGCTTCTCGACCGCCATCAACCTCGACCCGGACGTGCTGCTCCTCGACGAGGTGTTCAGCGTGGGCGACGGCGAGTTCCGCGAGAAGTCCCGCCGCATCATGCTCGACCGCTTCGCGGCCGGGAAGGCCATCGTGCTCGTAACGCACGGCGTCCAGATGATCAGGCGCGTCTGCAACCGCGCAATCTGGCTGGACGACGGCAGGATACGGGCGCAGGGGCAGGTAGAGGACGTTGTGGCCGCGTATCAGAGGTCAGCGTCGTAGCGTTGCCGGCGTCGCGGCGGCGACAGGCCAACTGCCTAAGCCGATCTTTGGACCTACGCCGCCCGCTTTCCGAAGCGGGCAGGTGGCGCGCTGTCCACAGACCACGAACCGGACAACGGAATCTTGAGGGAGAGCATCACGTCGCCTCGTTTTGCCACGGCCAACTCTAAACGCCACCGCGCTGAGGTAGCCCAGTGCCGAGTGACCGCGTTTGCGGTGCTAGAGCGCCTCGATGAGGTCGAACACCGCCAAGCCCGACGCGGCACGCGGGAAACGCGCCGCGCTACCTCAAATCGCCTTCGAGTGTCGCGAAGAAGCTCTCGCATCGCGCGTTGTCATCGCAGTCGCCTTCGCCGCCCATCGACAGCGTCATGGCGGCCCCAGCAGCGCTTGCCGAACGCGATCGAAGTGTATCGGGCGCCGTGAGCCGAGTGATGGATGATGCCCCGCGCATCGTGCTGGCCCAGGCGCCATGTCCAGCGCTTCGAGGAGCGGGCCGCCGACCACCCGCGACCCCATCGACCGGCCCACCATGGGCCGTGAGTACACGTCGATCACCACGGCCAGAAACAGGCACCCTGCCAAAGCCGGAGCGTACGTCGCGCAGCAGGGGCCTGCGTCGCGAGTCCCGACATCTGTCCGAATGCCGCGTCGGCCTTCGCCACAAGTTGCCTCACCGGCGCCTTGGGCGACACCCGCGCGTCCGCCGCGACGGACCCGGCAACTGACCGCATGGTCCACATCCCTTTGGTCCGAAGCGTCACGATCATCTCCTGGTCGTCTCGACACGCCGACTTCATGCCCACTTTCCTCCGGCGCCGCACTTCGAGTCCAGGCTCAGCGCGTTTGGACAAGGGCTTTGTGCTGTCCCGGCGATGCCAGTGCTTGCTAGAATAGTCGGCTCAAGGTCGCCTCCCACGCGAGCATGGCGTTGGGGCCGGGTGGAGCGCGGGGCGGTGTTCAAAGCCTCAGAGTTGATCCCTGCGGGGCGCACGATAGTTGTCCCCGGAGATGCGAGCAGCCGGCCCTGCAGCGGACATGAGAGGCGTTCGTCCCATTTGGTGAGCAGTCGTTGGTACATCTGTGACCGAACAAATAAGCAAGTACTGGTCGCAATTCTATTCCGACCCCCATACGCTGCGTCCGACTCCGTTCGCGCGTTGCGTGGCTAAGGAGTTGACGGCGCCCACGCAGGTTGTGGACATTGGGTGTGGGAACGGGCGCGACTCACTATTCTTCGCTGGTCTGGGCCATCATGTGCTCGGCCTCGACGCGGCTGGTACAGCGATTGCCAGAAACCGCGAGGTTGCGCGCCAACGGGGCGTCGAAGGCGTCGCGTTCCAAGAGGTGGACCTCGGCGTCGGCGGCGGCTTCCACACCATCTTGAACCGCTTGTTGACTGGACCGGATGGCGTCGGCACCAAATCGCTCGCCGTTTACGGTCGCTTTCTCCTGCATGCCGTCACCGAAGACGAAGAGGACACCGTACTTGCTGCTTTAGCGGCTAGTCTGCGGACCGGGGATCGCTGTTTTCTCGAATTTCGGACGGACAAGGACCTTTCCTTGCGCAAACAGTTCCGCAGCCACTATCGTCGGTTCGTCAAACTCGACGAGTTTCTGGACAAGGTCCGCAGCGCGGGAGCACTCGATTGCCTCTATGCCGAGGAAGGCCAGGGCATGGCGAGATATGGAGACGAAGACCCCTTCGTTGCACGGGTCCACCTGGCGCCATTTCCGAAGCAGTGATCTGCTTTGGTGCGTCTGATCAGCGTAACGCCTCGGAAGATCTGGCCGACGGAGCAGCGACGCATGACGATACTTGGTTTTGTGGAGAGTGTGTCCGCTAACGCGATCAAGGGTTGGTGCATCGACAGCTCGCACGACGGCGTGGTGGACGTTGAGTTGAGAGTCGGCGCCGTCTCCCTCGGACGCGTACATGCGGATCTCTATCGGCGAGACCTGCATGAGAAATGGGGCCGAACCGCCGGCGGATTTAGGTTTCCGATTTCCCCACGCCTCCTCTCTCTTCTCCCCCACAAGGAAAGCGTAGGGGCCTATGTTGACGGAAATCCCCTACGCTTTACGGTCAAGTGTGCTACTCACATCGAGAACCCTGAGGCCGCTGAGGCGGGCAAGCTCGCGCAACTGCTCGAGGACGGCTATGTCATCAGTCCCAAGTCCGGCGGCATCCATCGTCCGATTGGGGAACGATTGAGCCCGGGGCGTATATTCGACGCTATCGCTCGGACCAACTCCCTGTTCGAGAGGCTATTCGCGAAGAACCTGTTCATCTGTTACGGGACGCTTCTCGGTTGTGTTCGGAGCGATGATTTCATTGCTCATGACGATGACGTCGACGTGTGTTTCCTGTCGGACGCGCGTAATGTCAACGCAGCCGCCGAGGAGTTCTCTGACATCATTAACGTCTTGCGAGCCGAGGGCGAGAAGGTCCAGTGGCCTGGCGGTGCGCACTTCCACTGGAACATGCTCGATGTGTTTATCGCCTGGTTCGAGGATGGCGTGCTCTACCTTTACAACGCTGGTGGAGAGTGCGAAGAGCGGGTCGTGCTACCGTTGCGACTTCGACGTTTCAAAGGGCGAGACGTCCTTGTCCCAAACCACCCGGAACAGTTCTTGGAGCTGATTTATGGGGCCAACTGGCGAACCCCGGACCCAATGTTCCAATGGCGGGTTGAGCCCGAGATACGACAGAACTTGCGACGCTTCTCGGACCGATTGTCTCAACTGTTGGAGTGAGCGTTGCTGCCCGTGACACCAAGACGACCCTCGCGTTCCCCTCAACGGTCGAGACCCAAGTGCCGGCGAATCTCCCGAACCTGCTCATGCAGCTTGAAGACCTGAAGTTGTAGTACGTGGCGCTCGAAGTTATCCTGGCTGGCGGGTGACTGTGGGCTGGAGGTGCGTTTCGGGGGGAACAACGGGCGCTTGACGCCCGGAAGGTACTTTCGACGAAAGCGCTCGTTACGTTGAGCATAAACGGACATGATGGCCTGGGCTTCTTCGTCCGAGAACAAAGAGGGGCCGTCCGAATCCTTGACGACCAGTTCGTGGGCCAGTTCGCGAACGCTTCGGTAGAAAGACTGATCGTGCGGTCCATCGAATAGGTGAGGGTTACCCTCGACCATCCGGCTGAGCATCGCATTCAGGCCCGGGTTGCGTTCACCGGGCAGCTCCAGCTCCTTCGGGTCCTGGCCGAGTACTTCACAGAAATCCGGAAACACATCCCCACCGGCGAGGAGCTTGCGATCGTAGACGCGTGCGACGATCCGCTCCTCTCCGAACATGTTGGCCCAAGGCTCGATCACGCGCCACCAGTTCCCGCGAACACCAACGTTCCTGACCGCCCACGCAAGGAGGGAACCGCCGTGCTTGATGTCCCACTGCTGCCAGGACGACTCGAGGAGTTCGTCCTGTCGCCGAACATATAGGAGTATCCTGACGTGGAATCGGTCCTTCAGGTTCCCGAAGACCTCTTCAAAGCCATTCGGATTGGAGAGGTTTTCCGCTGACACAACCACCGTGGACGCCTTAACGGCGTCCGCGGCGCCCTCGAGCAGGTCACCAAGTTCTGGAATCGGTTTCGCCCGACGTTCCTCGATACGGGCTTCGAAAAAGGGGCCGTGCGATCCGGTCACTTCGGAACGCGGCGTGAGATCAACTCCGGGAACCGCCACTCCTTTCAGGGCGAGTTCCCTGTGGTTCAGCCGCAGACCCATCTGGATCGCGGAACTGCCGCCTTTGGCACACCCGATGTGGACCAGGAGATCTTTCACGCAATCGCCCTCGGCGAGACTCCACCGCCATCGTCAACCGGACCCTTTGACGTTGCCGACATCCAAGCTCCAGGGCACTCCCCTCGGAAGTAGGGTCCGATGCCCCAATCGAGAAAAATACCAGAACGGCAGGTCGACACCAAGTCCATGTGTTGGGAGCCGCGAACGCTTCGAAGGGAGGCTCCGGGCTCCGTCTACGCCAGACTCGTCGTAGACAAGTACTCGCTCAATCCGGCTTGCCAGGACCTGGGGGCGCCAAACCTAACGGCGAGCTTACGTGTACTCAACACGCTGTATCGTGGCCTCATCGCCCGCGCCTGATAATCCTCGCTGCTACAGGGCGTCACACGAGCCTCCACACCTGCCTGGGCAAGAATCTCGCGCGCGAACTCGTACCAAGTAGCACAACCATCATTTACAGCATGGTATGTCCCAACTTCACAACGCTCCGACACCATTCGGAGCAACACTCGGGCGACATCGACGGTAGCCGTTGGCGACATCACCTGGTCATCGACCACCCTTACGTGCCCACGCTCTCGAGCCAAGCGCACTATCGTCTCCACGAAGTTACCGCCCTTCCCGCGTGCACCTCTCGCTCCGAACAGCGAGGCCACTCGAACCACCACGACGTCTCCGCAAGCGAGAGGCGCCAACGCTTCGCCCAACGCCTTGGATGCGCCATACACGTTGACCGGCGCAATCGGGTCGCCCTCCTGAAGGGGAGTGTTCCGGGCGCAGTCTCCGCCGAAAACGTAGTCGGTACTGATGTGTATGAAGCGCGCACCCTGGCGTTCACACGCCCGCGCCATTCGCTCAACCGCGTGCGCATTCACCAAGAATGCCAGTCCGGCGTTGTCCTCCACTTCGTCGGTCTTGTGATAGCCCGTGCAGTTGACCAGCACGTCAAAGCTCCTCTCGGCCAGCTGCTCCTCCAGCGCCGGCGTCGAGACGTCGAGGCGGTCCCGGCCCACGGGGACCAGGTCGAACGGCCCACCCGCATCGGCGTGCGCCTTGCGGAAGTCGTGTCCGAGCTGCCCATCGGGACCCAGGAGAAGGACTTTCATATCTCCACTATTCCCCCGTACATTTCCACGTCCCGAATCACCCTGTGCCAACGCACAAGTTCCTTGTACCAGTCGAGCGTGATGGTCTCCGGGGTGCGAGCCACGGTACCTCCCTGCAGCGCCTCGCAGACCTCCGCCACACCATCGGCCGCAGTCCACTCGGTACGGTAGCCAAGCGCCTCGATCTTGTCGAACGACACCCGGTAGCTCCGTTCGTCCGGATCGCCGTACCAGTCGATCATCACCTCCTTGGGTACGCACGAAGCCACAAGGTCCCCCAGCGGACCGATCTGCCAGGTATCGGCGATCGACCCGACATTGAATATCTCTCCGTTCACCTCCCGCGGGTCCGTCTCAAGCACGCGGATCTGCGCCCGCGCAGTGTCGCGGACATGGATCATCGGCCGCCACTGTGTCCCGTCGCGCATCAGAGGCAGCTTCCCCGTCCTCCATGCCCCGTAGGTCATACCGTTGATCGCGAGGTCGAAGCGCATGCGCGGGGAGAGTCCGAACACCGTAGCCTGGCGCAGGACGACCACGCAGAAGGTCTCGTCCGCGAGACCGAGCACGCCACGTTCCGCCAACTCGTTGGCGCGGGCGTAGGTCGTCAACGGCCTCGGTGGAGCCGTTTCGTCCGCCACGACGCCAGGTTCCTGAAACCCGTAGATGCTGCACGACGAAGGTAGGACATAGCGCGCTACTCCCGCACTCTTGGCCAATCGCGCGCAACGGACCCGACTCTTGTGGTTGATGGCCATCGTCGCTTGCTGGAAGAACTCTCCAGACGGATCGTTCGATATGGCCACGAGATCGACGACCGCATTCACGCCGTCGAAGTGCGTTGGCTCCAACCTGCGACTGTCCTCGACCACGACCTCAAGCCGAGGATGCGGCGCAAGCAAACCCCGGCCAAAGAAGAAGCGGTCAACCGCGCGGACCTCATACCCCGCATCAAGCAGCATTGGGGTCAGAACCGTGCCGATGTATCCCCCAGCCCCAGTGACCAGAACCTTCATCACGAGGCATTCCTCCGCCGCGACATGTCCGCTCTACTCCGCCGCCCTCGCAAGGTACACGAAAGGCGTCTCGAACGTCGCCAGCCGCGGCTGCGCGCGATCCTTGTCGGAGAGCACGACCTCGCCCTCCGGTATCGGCCAGTTGATCCCCAGTGCCTGATCATTCCACAGGATGCCGCGATCATGGTCGGGGGCATAGTAGTCGCTTACCTTGTAGACGACCTCGGTGTCAGGCTCGAGCGTCATCAGGCCGTGCGCGAACCCCGGCGGCACGAGAATCTGGTTCCATTCCTTGGCGGACAGCGTCGCTGTGACGTGGCGCCCGAACGTCGGCGAACCACCACGCAGGTCAACCGCCACGTCGAAAACGGACCCCCGGACCACTCTGACCAGCTTAGCCTGCGCGAACGGCGGGGTCTGGAAGTGCAGTCCGCGCATGGTGCCGCGTTCGGCGGAGAGAGAGTGATTGTCCTGCACGAACTCGATGTCGATACCCACCTCTCCAAATCGCTTCCTGTTGTAGACCTCCGAAAAGAAGCCACGATGGTCCCCATGCCTCACGAGAGACAGGACCTTCACGTCCGGAATGGAAAGTGACTCTATCCGCACGACGTCAAACCCCCCGCTCCGAAGGCCTTGCCAGCGTCATCTCTCCGCGAACGGCGGCCAAACGCTCGAGTTCATCTTCGAGCTGCCGCATCTTCTCCATCCCGTCGAATTCCCGGCGCGCGGCCGACGCCAGGCCACCGCGCCAGCCGCCGTCGCCATCACCGAGCACCTTTGGTAACAGCCCCACAACCCGTTCTGCATCGGGCGAGCCCGTGACCGCGTATCCAAGGCGAGCCAGAGTCCCCGCGCTGGCACCCGTATTCGTGAACGCTATTGCCCTCTTTCCGAGCAACAGCGCCTCCGCAACGACCAGCGGGTTGGGATCCTCGCGGGAAGTGAGCACGAAGGCGTCGAGTTGCCGCAGGTATGCGTACGGATTGTCCACCAAGCCGGTTACGTAAAAGTTCGGTAACGCCAGTCGCTCGAACCGCTCGAGGGTCGGGCCGTTGTCTTCCGTCTCCGGCGGTCTCCAGGGTCCGATCCAAAGGAAGTCCTGGCCGGGTAGTCGTGTCGCGACATCAAAGAAAATGTCGGCGCCCTTCCGGGGTTGCGCGAGCCCGCACATCCCCACAACGTGCCGCGCGCGTCCATCGCCATCCGCAAGCGGCTCTCCCCTGGCGTTCACACCCGGAGGCACAGCAGCAGTGCTGCGTTCGAGCACCGTCTCGACGTCGAGGAAAATACCCAGATCCAGGTGGTGGTACACGGAAGTAGTCGTAAGATCCTCGATGTCCTCAATGGCCTGACGAGACGCACCGATCAGCACGTCCGCCCAACGCAACACACGCGGCGTGCAAACACTCGACAGCAGCCCGGGCAGGCTGTCGCGCATCTCGTGTGTGTGCAACGCAACCAGCGCTCCCGCACGGGCTCCCGCCTCACACCATTCTCCCGAGGCGACGGAGTTCACATACAGCACGTCCGGGCGGAGTTCCTCCATGATCGTCATAGCCCTCTCAACGCGCTCGCGGTAGGTAAGGTCCGACACCAAGTGGCTGGTCTCTAGTGAGCGATAGCCCTCCCGCAGTCTGGCGTACCGGGGAAAGTCGATCAACGGGCCATTTCGCTTGACCAGCAGCGTCGTGTCGTGGCGCTCCGCAAAGAACGCCGCGATGTCGAATCCGATTCGCGGCGCGCCAGTCAGACTCGCTTCATGACAGACTACGCAGATGCGCACAACCAGGCTCCGTCGCTACCGCCACTCGAAGCGGTAGCCCATGTCTCGAGCTACGGCGCCGAACACGCGCTCGAAAGCGTGGGCCCACGCACCATCGGGATTGCCCTCTGCCGTGACCGCGTCGCTGCGTTCGAACGCGACGCCCTCCGCGGCGTCGAAGACGCGGCCGAGCAGATCGCCACGGAGGAGCATCATCGTACCCGACAGAAACTCCACATCGTCCGCACACTCAACGATGCCGAACTTGCTCAGAAGGGCATCGTACTTGTCACGATTGGCGTTGATCTCCGTGTACCGGCACTGCGCGGAACCGACAATGCCGACCGTCTGATCCTCGAGCATGATCCGCAGGTTATCGGCTGCGCACTCCTGTGTCCCCAGAAGCGGCTCGAGCAGTCTGCGACGCCACCGCTGCACTTCGCCCTCGGCCATGTGCGGGCTCTTCTTCGTATGAACGAGGCAGAAGACCCGATAGTCCGCGGTCCGCAGGTGGCGCAGTAGATGGAAGTGTCCCCCGACGTCCCGACCGATGTTCTCACTGATGTAGACGCGCGCCTCCGGAAACACATTGCGAATACGCCCGAGCAGTTCCGGGTCGAACGTCTCGTCCACCAGATTGACGTAGAGGTCGTAACTGTCGCGCGACAGATTCCCGAGATAGCCGGCCAACTCGTCCCACAGCTCCGGGTAGTACACGTGCGCCAGCACGCACAGCGGCGGCCGCGTCCCTTCCGCCGAGGCGGCAAGCTCAGCGTTCGCTTCGTTCTCCGCGCGGGCTTCCGCGGGATCCGTCCGCAACGTGTGCAGACGCGGCTCGAAGCGCCCGTGGCACATGTAGTGGCGCAGCGCCTCGAGCGGAGACTGTTCGGCCAGATAGCGAAGGTCCGGATACAGCCGGATGTACTCCGAGGCATCGAAGTCCAGCGGGATCTCCCGCGGATTCTGGCAAAGCTCGAACGCGAAGGCTGCCCTCGAACCAGCTCGCTCTCCGTTTCCCGGGCAAAGCAACGCGAGTTCGCGGTCGCTTAGTCCGGCCAGTTCAGGGTACATGACGCGGGAGAACCCGGCATCGAAGGCATGCGCTTCTTCCGCGGCCAGGTCGAGTCGGTGCAGCCCCTCGATGACCGGATCGACTTCACCCGCTTTCAGGTCGACCGGCCATCGTCCCTCTATCGCCCCGTGTTGCAGGTAGTGCGCCAGCGGATCTATGCCCGCAGTCCGGATGTCCGGATAGGTCGCCAAGTACCAGTCGGGGTCGAACAGGATGGGGACATCTGTCCCATTCACGCGCGCTTCGTAGTTGAGGTCCGCGAGGTCGAGCCACCCCGACGGCATGTATCTCGCCGGTGCTGGACGCTCGGCGGAACGCGCGAGCGGGCCCAGGAATGCAAACGAGCCCAAGGCGGTGCGTTTCAGCCGTGCCCGAGCCGACCGAGGCAACGGCAACAGCCGCCACCCAACCCGCAGAGTCCCTCGCGCCACCGAGGTGATACCCCGGGCCACGGCGCGTCCGGCTCCGAGGAGCAGCGCCTTCCCCAAGCGCAGAGGCGTCGTCAATCGCCATGAACTCGAGCGGTAAACTGCGGCCAGCTCCTGATCCCGCCGGTCGACCACCTCGTGCAGGCCATCGATCTGGTTCTGCCTTCCCTCGGCCGTCTGGCGCAGCGCATCGCGTTCCTCGACCGCGACCATGAGTGTCTCGATCTGCCCGTCGCGATCCGTCGCCTGCCGATCCAGCGCATCGATACGCCCGTCGCGATCGGCCAGCGCATCCTTCAGTGCCGTGATCTCGCCGTCGCGGCCGGCAATCTCGCGATCACGATCCGCCACCTGGAGATCGAGCGCATCGATCCGCCCGTCCCGGTCCGCGAGCGCTTCTTTCATTGCCGCGATCTCGCCGTCGCGGCCGGCCATCTCGCGATCGCGATCAGCCGCCTGCCGGTCCAGCGCATCGATACGTCCATCCCGGTCCGCCAGCGCATCCTTCAACGCCGTGATCTCGCCGTCGTGGCCGGCCACCACGTGTTGCAGGGCGTCGATCTCTCGATCTCGATCCGAGAGGGTGGTGCCGAGCCGGTCCAGTTCGCGGTCCTTCGCCTGCACCACACCGTCAAGCTGTGCGGCGTGGTCGTCGCGATCCTCCACCGCTCGGTTCAGGGAGTCTATCTGGCGTTCGCGATCAGCGACAACGCCCCGTAGCGTCTCGATCTCGCGACCGCGGTCAGCGGTCTGCCGATCAAGCGCATCGATGCGTCCGTCCCGATCCGCGAGCGCCTCCTTCAATGCCGTGATCTCGCCGTCGCGGCCGCCCACCACGTGCTGCAGCGCATCGATCTCCCGATCTCGATCCGAGACGGTGGTACCGAGCCTGTCCAGTTCCTGGTCTTTCACCTGCACCACACCGTCAAGGTAGGCGACGTTTTCGTCACGGTCCCCGATTGCCCGGTTCAGCGAGTCGATCTGCCCTTCGCGGTCAGCGACAACCTCGTGCAACGCGCGGACTTCCCTCTCGAGGTCGCGGTTTCGCTGACCCGCACGCATGCCCGTGACCAGTGGGCGGGCGAAAGCCCCACCGGCCTCGTCGAAGGCGGACCGCACGGCATCGAGCGCCACCCTGTCCGACTCCCGGACCTCGCCGTGGGTCCAGCGGTCAACGATCTCGAAGGTGGACGTGACCCACTCGGACACGTCGGGACGCTCCAGGACAGCCGCGTCATCGGCGATCTGGTGTCGCGCGGACGGCTCCAGACGCTCCTCGATCTCGACGCGCGCCGAAGTCGACTGCCGCGGCCACGACAGCGCCAGGTCCCGGGCAACCGCCCCGGCCACGGCCTCCCAGTCCCGCAGGAGATCCTCGAAACGCACGAAGCTCCGCCCATGGTCGCGCGACGCCGCTTCGGCGTCGAGGACATGGCGCAGCCAGAGCAGCAGTCCCACCGACGGATCGATGGCATCCCGATCCTGCAACGAGCCGGCAACCTCCAACGGGTTGCGGATCGGCAACGCGACGCGGACATCGGCTCCGAAATCAGCCAGGACACTTGTCCAGAAAGGGAGCAGCCTGGCGATCCGGGGATCCTTCAGGACAAACAGCGGCTCGCCTTCGAACTCCGCTTCGAGCACCGAGACCGCTCGCTCGCGGAAGTCGCCGGCGACCGGCGACGCGTACCAGCCCGGGTTGAAGGGTTCCCAATCGTCCCAACTCGACCCGGCCGACTCCAGCAACGCGTCGTTGAGGGAGGCGACCTCCTCCGACTCCCAGTACCCGGAGACGTTGTACTCGTTTGCGGGCATGAGGGTCTTCGGCAGTCCGCAGCCCAGGCTACCCAGCACTCGAGTGAGCGCCGACGTGCCGCTCCGGTGCATGCCGGCAACGACTATGGCTACGCTGTCCAAGTCTCGACCATCCAACTCTGCCAGCGACCCGCAGGCGCGGGCCTATACCGGCCCTCCTTCGAGACGGAAGCTCGTCGTCACGTAATCGACGAGCTGCGTGACGCAGCACTCGACATCACTCTTTGTCGTGTCGATCACGAGTGAGGGCTTCTCCGGCGGCTCGTAGACGTCGTCCACCGCCGTAAAGTTCGCGATCTCCCCGGCCCGGGCCTTGCGGTAAAGCCCCTTGGGGTCACGCTGCTCGCAGGTGGCCAGGTCGGCCCGCACGTAGACCTCGTGGAAGCGTCCGGGGGCCGCGTCCCGGGCAGCGGCGCGATCTGCCCGGTATGGAGAGATGAAGGCGGCGATGCACAGGAAACCGGCATAGGCGAACAACGCCGCCACCTCGCCCGCGCGGCGGATGTTCTCGCCACGGTCCTTCCGTGAAAACCCGAGGTCTGCGTTCAGTCCGTAACGCACGTTGTCGCCGTCGAGCACATAAACCTGCACACCGTCGCGAAACAGGCGCTCCTCCAAGGCGAATGCGAGCGTGGACTTGCCCGCGCCCGAGAGGCCCGTCAACCACAGCACACCTCCCAGATGGGCGTTCCTGCGTTCCCGATCACAGAGCGTGATCCGGTGCTCCACGGGAGCGATGTTGCGTGGGTCCATGGGCGGCGGGCGTGCGGCAAGGCCGCGCATCTTGCGGTTTGGGCCCGGAGATTGTCAATCGCCCGAGCGCGCGCCGCGTCAACTCGGCCGGAACTCCGCGTCGAGGTCGTGGTCGTCGCAGAAGTAGAAGAAGGCGTCGCGCAGCTCCGCGATCCGCACGTCCGGCGGCAGTTCGACCTCCATGACGAGCGAGAAGATGGGCGTGCCCGTGTGCGCGGCGCGTTCGCTCACCGTGTCGAGGTTGTAGATGTTGATGTCGCGCGAAGAGAAGAAGCTCGCCACCCGGTGCACGATGCCGGGGTGGTCCATCGCCGTCACGCTGACGGTGTAGGGCACGCGGCCCTCGACGTCCGTGCGCTCCCCGGTGCGGCGCAGGAGCCACGCCAGCTCCTTGTCCTCGGCGAGGCGCTCGAGCTTGGTCTCGAGGCGCCCGAGGGCGAGGTCCCCACCCGCGACGCTCATCAGCACGGCGAACTCGCCGCCGAGGACGGTCATGCGGCTGTCCTCGATGGAGAGGTTGAGGTCGGCGGCC
This sequence comes from Pseudomonadales bacterium, assembly GCA_022827245.1. GTDB lineage: Bacteria > Pseudomonadota > Gammaproteobacteria > Pseudomonadales > Azotimanducaceae > VXNE01. Next base: position 38,401 of record JAJDTI010000076.1, read on the forward strand.
AGCTTCGCGAGATCGTTCACGAGGCCCGGACGGTCGTGGCCGATGACCGATATGACGACCCGGCTCATGCCGTCGCCCCCTCCGCCAGGGACTCGCGGACGTAGGCCGGGAGGTCGGCGACGGCAACGCGGGTCTGCTCCATGGAGTCGCGGTCCCGCACGGTGACGGTGTCGTCCTCCTCTATCGTCTGGAAGTCCACGGTCAGGCACAGTGGCGTGCCCACCTCGTCGTGGCGGCGGTAGCCCTTGCCGATGTTGCCCGTGTCCTCGTAGAGCACGCGGCCGAACCCGAGGGCCTGGAGGTCCTTCCGGATCGCGCGCGCCTTGGCGACGATACCCTCGTGGTTGCGCTTCAGCGGCAGGACAGCGACCTTGACCGGCGCCAGGTGGGCTTTCAGTCCGAGCACGGTGCGGGTGGAGCCGTTGTCCAGTTCCTCCACCCGGTACGCTTCGTTCAGCACGGCGAGCACGCCCCGGTCGACGCCGGCCGACGGCTCGATGACGTACGGGACCCGCCAGGCGCCGGCGTCAAGATCCCTGATGGCCAGCCGGGCGTTCGAGTCGGGGTTCTGCTGGACCGACGCGTCGATGGCGAGTTTGTCCTGGTCCTTCGTGTGGGACCCGAGGTCAAAGTCCGTGCGGTTGGCGATCCCCTCCAGTTCCTCCACCCCGTGCGGGAACCGGTACATCACGTCGAAGGTCGCCTTCGAGTAGTGCGCGAGTTCCTCGGGCGGGACCCGGTAGAGTTCGAGGCGGTTGGGGTCGATCCCCTGCCGATGCCACCAGTCCAGCCGCTCCTGTACCCAGGTCTCGTGCCACGCCTCGTCCGTGCCCGGTTCCACGAAGAACTCGAGTTCCATCTGTTCGAACTCGCGCACGCGGAAGATGAAGTTCCGCGGCGTGATCTCGTTCCGGAAGGCCTTGCCGATCTGCGCGATGCCGAACGGCAGGCGCCGGGAGGTGGAATCCAGCACGTGCTTGAAGTTGGTGAAGATGGACTGCGCGGTTTCCGGGCGCAGGTACGCCGTCGACGACGCGTCCTCCACGGGGCCCACCTGCGTCCGGAACATGAGGTTGAAGGGCCTCGGCTCCGTCAGGTCCTGCGAGCCGCATTTCGGACAGCGCCCATCCTCCACGTGGTCGGCGCGCCAGCGTGAGCGGCACTGTCGACAGTCCACCATGGGATCGGTGAACGTGGCCTCGTGACCCGAGTACTGCAGCACCTTCCGGTTGGTCAGGATCGCCGAGTCGAGGCCCTCGACGTCGTCCCGTTCGTAGACCATCGCCCGCCACCAGGCGGCCTTCAGGTTGTTCTTGAGCTCCACGCCCAGGGGCCCGTAATCGTAGACGCCCTGCAGCCCGCCGTAGAGATCGCTCGCCTGGAACACGAACCCTCGGCGCTTGCACAGGGCGACGAGTTCGTCCATCGATCGTGCGGGCACGTGAGGTCTCCCGGGGCGTGGCGCGGTGCGGAAGCGGCGGGACTATACAGCAAGCGGCGAAGTTTAGGCATCGGCGCGAAACGTGCTTCCCGGACGCCCTTCCGCCCGGCCGATTTCGCGCAATAATGGTGTCGGGATGGCTCGGGAACCGACGGGGGCGCGACATGGCGGGAACCAGGTGGTGGACGAAGACCCTCTTCTACGGCGGCTTCGCCGCGGGTGCGCTGCTGGTCGTCGGCGCCCTCGGGAGCCGCGCCGAGCTATGGCCCTTCAACGTCGGCTTCCTCGTGGCGGCAGCCGGGATCGCCGTCGCCGCCGTGGTCACGTTGTGGGGGCTCGGAGGGCTGGTCGTGGTGGTCCGCCGGGCGTTGCGCCCGGAACTGCCCGCACTGCTGGCAGCCTTGGCGGTAAGCCTCGTGGTGCTCGGCGCATTCGCCCTGCAGCTCGTACGGCTCTATTCCGTCCCGCCGATCTACCAGGTCACGACCGACATCGACGATCCCCCCGCGTTCGACGCCGTCGTCGAACTGCGCCCCGCGGGCTCCAATCCGCATGACTACGACCCGGCTCAGCCGATACTCGAGACCACGCTGGCCGAGGCGCAGCGCGCGGCGTGGCCCGAGCTCACGAGCCTGCACACACCCCTCGACCCCGATGCCGCGCTCGACCGCGCCGTCGCCGTCATCGAGCGCATGGGCATGGCCATCGTAAACGTGGACGCGGAGGCCGGCATCGTGGAGGCCACGGACACGACACCCTGGTTCGGTTTCGAGGACGATGTCGTCGTCCGCGTGCGCGGGGACGGAGAAGGCGCGGTGGTCGACGCGCGGTCCGTGTCCCGGGTCGGTGTCAGCGACCTCGGGGCGAACGCGCGGCGGGTGCTGCGGTTTCTGGAACGGTTCGGCGAGGCCTAGCCCGCATATTGCACCAGGCCGCTTATGCACGGGTCGTAACTCTTTGGTTTTGTGTCAGTTATCTTCCGAACCCAGCATGATCTCCAGATGACAGAACGCTGGCCGCGCCCTCGCCGGTCTTTTCGCCCTGTGCGCGCACGTGCTCCCTCAACCTTAGCCCCACTAGGCTCTCGGTCGCGAGCACGCGCACAGGACGAAAATCCTCGGCGATCATCACGGCCCCTGGTGCAATATGCGGGCTAGAACCGCAGCAGCCGCGCGTCCAGGCGGTCAAGGTCCACCACCCCCACCGCGTTGAGCCCCTGCATGTGCCCCGCGCACTCGCCCGGGTTGAAGACGAGGTGGTACTCGCGTTGCTCGATGCGCGTGAAGTGCGTGTGTCCGTGCAGCGCGAGATGGTGCTGCTGACCGAGCACGCCGTCGAACTCCAGCGGGTCGTGCACGACCACGATGCGCCGCCCCGCCCACGTCAGTTCCAGCGGCGGGTCCTGGAACCGGAAACCGAGCCGCGCGACGGCTTCGTCCAGCGACTCCCGCTCCTGGTCGTTGTTGCCGAAGACGCCGTGCAACGGCGCCTCGAGGTCCCCGAAGACCTGCAGCGTCTTGGCCTGGGTAATGTCGCCCGTGTGGACGACCGCGTCGACGGCCGCCTCGTTGAAGAGTTCGACGATGCGCCGGCAGTTCTTCAGGTTGTTGTGCGTGTCGCTGACGACGCCGATGCGCATGACTCAGTCCGGAGCCGCGGCCCGCAAAGAAAAGCGCACACGCCGTTGCCGGCGTGCGCGCTCGTTCGACTTACCCCCCGAGCGCCCCGAGTTGCGTAGCAACTCGAATGCTACGCCGAAGGCGTAGCGCAGTTGCGCAGCAACTCGGAACGCGAACCGTCAGGTTCGCGCGCCGAGGCGCGTCAGGCCGCCGCCTTCTCCAGGATGTGAATCCCGCAGGCGCTGCCGAGGCCGATCACGTGGGTCAGGCCGATGCGTGCGTTCTCGACCTGGCGCTGGCCGGCTTCGCCGCGCAGGTGCGTCGACACCTCGTAGATGTTGGCGATGCCCGTCGCGCCGAGCGGATGCCCCTTGGAGAGCAGGCCGCCGGAGACGTTGACCGGGATGCGCCCGCCGAGGGCGACCTCGCCGTCGTCGACCATCCGGCCGGCTTCGCCGTCGCCGCAGATGCCGAGGTTCTCGTAGTGCAGGATCTCCGCCGTCGCGAAGCAGTCGTGCAGCTCGATGAGATCGACGTCGTCGGGGCCGAGCCCCGCCATCTCGTACGCTGCGGCCGCGGCCTTGCGCGTACAGGTGTTGACGTCCGGCATGACCAGGTCACGCTCCTGCCACGGGTCCGACGTCAGCACGGAGGCGCGCACCTTGACGGCGCGACCCATCAGGCCGAGTTCCCGGGCCTTGCGCTCGCTCGCGATCACCGCCGCCGCCGAGCCGTCCACGTTCACCGAGCACATCAGCTTGGTGTTCGGATAGGAGATCATCTCGGCGTTCATGACCGTCTCGAGGGGCGTCTCGATCTGGTACATGGCCTTCGGGTTCATGGTGGAGTGGTGATGGTTCTTCACCGACACCTTGGCGAACTGCTCGAAGGTCGTGCCGTACTTGCGCGCGTGCTCCATCCCCGCCTCGGCGAAGACCGTGGGCATGGTGCCGGAACCGAGCAGCCCTTCCTTCGGGATGCCCGTCGCGCCACCGGCGCTGCCGAGCAGGCCCTTGCCCATCTGCTCGACGCCGACCGCGAGCACGAGGTCGTAGAGCCCCGCCTTGACCGACGTCCAGGCCTCCCGGAACGCCGTCGCGCCGGTGGCGCAGGCGTTCGCGCAGTTGACCACCGGAATGCCGGTCTGGCCGATCTGCTGCAGGATGCGCTGCCCGACCATGCCGCTCGACTGACCCAGGTTGCCGCAGTACAGCGCGTCGATGTCCTGGATCTTGAGGCCGCAGTCGTCGAGCGCCATGAGCGCCGCTTCCGAGCCGAGTTGCGGTACGGACTTCTCGGGGAAACGTCCGAACTTGATCATGTCTACGCCGACAACGTATGCGTCAGTCATTGAACAATCTCCTCCGTGGCGGTGGCCACTTGCGTTGGTTTGAAGTTATCTGGGTTGAAAGAAATACGACAGGTACGAGTTTCCGTCCCTGTCCTTGCGCCCGAGCGCGTCGTCGTAGACGACCTCGATCGGCATGCCGAACTCGATCTTGTCGGGGTCCGGATCGATGTTGATCAGGTTGCCCTTCACCGTCCCCCCGCCGTCGAGGTCCACGATGGCGGAGATGTAGGGAACGTCGATGCCCGGATAGGACCGGTGGACGATCGAATAGGAGTACAGCGAACCCGTGTTGGACAGCGTGATGGGACTGAATCCGCCCCGCGCGCCGCACTTCGAACAGTAGTCACGCTCACCCAGGAACACGGCCCCGCAGGAGCCGCACCTGCTTCCTTCCAGGTATGGATCGCCGTCGTCCGGGATCTTCAGATACTCCACGGCCGGCAATGGTCGCTCGGACATCGAAACCCTTTCCTCGCCTGATAGTCGGGGTACGAGCATACACCGGCCGGGTCAGTGCATGAACCCCCTGTCGCGCAGCAGCTCGAGGACCCGCCCGGCACAGACGTCCACGTCGAGCTCCTCCGTGTCCATGACGAGGTCCGGCGAGCCCGGCTCCTCGAAGGTGGCGTTCACGCCGGGGAAGCTCGGGATCTCGCCGCGCTCCGCCGCCGCGTAGAGGCCCTCGTCGTCGCGTTTCTTCAACGCGTCGAGGGAGGCGGTCAGGAACACTTCCAGGAACCGGTCGCCCCCCACGCTGTCGCGCATGCGCTCGCGCACGGCCTCGTGAGGCACGACGAACGCCGTCAGGCAGATGAGGCCGGCATCGTTCATGAGACGCGCCGTCTCGGCCGCGCGGCGCAGATTCTCCGAACGGTCGTCCGCCGAGAACCCGAGGTCGCGGCTCATCCCCAGGCGGAAGTTCTGCCCGTCCAGCACGGTGGCCAGGCGCCCGAGATCGAAGAGCTTGCGTTCGAGGGCCCGGGCCACCGCGGTCTTGCCGCTCTTCGACAGGCCCGTGAACAGCACGGTGACCGGCGACTGCCCGAGGCGGAGCGCCCGTTCGTCCGCCGTCACCGCGGAAGCGGACGCGACGAACGCCCCGTGGGGGGCCTCGTCCCAGTGGGGGCCGCCCACCACGCCTCCCCCGGCCGCGATCATCCCCGCGCCGACGGTCACGTTCGAGATGCGGTCGATGACGATGAACGCGCCCATGCCCGGGTTGTCCTCGTAGGCATCGTGGACGATGGGCTCGGCCAGCACGAAGCGCACCTGGCCGATCTCGTTGAGCGCGAGTTCCGGCGCCGGGCCCTGCTCGAGGGTGTTGACGTCGATGCGGTGGCGCAGCGTCTGCACCCTGCCGAAGACCTGGCGCGCGCCATGCTTGACGATGTACTGCCGTCCCGGGACCATCGCCTCCTCGGCCAGCCACACGAGGGTGGCGTCGAACGTGTCCGAGATGTGCGCCAGCCGGTCCGTGCCCGAGAGGACGTCCCCCCGCCCGACGTCGATCTCGTCGGCCAGGGTCAGCGTGACCGCCATGGGCGCGAACGCCTCGTCGAGGTCGCCATCCATGGTCACGACGCGCTCGACCGTCGTTGCGAGACCCGACGGCAGCACGCGAACCCGGTCCCCGGGCCGGACGACGCCGCTCGCCACGGTGCCGCTGTAGCCGCGGAACGAAGCGTCCGGCCGGTTCACCCGCTGCACCGGCATGCGGAAGCTCCGGAAGCCGCGGTCGGCCGCGACATGGACGTGTTCGAGCAGGTGCATCAGCGACGCGCCCTGGTACCAGGGCATGTTCACGGACTGCTCGACCACGTTGTCGCCGTGCTTCGCGGAGATGGGCACGAAGGTCAGGTCGTCGACGGCCAGACGCGACACGAAGGCGTCGTAGTCGCCACAGATGGCGTCGAACACGGCCTCGTCGTAGCCCACGGTGTCCATCTTGTTCACCGCGACGATGAGGTGGCGGATGCCCACCAGCCGCGCGAGGAACGTGTGTCGCTTCGTCTGCGTCAGCACCCCGTGCGCCGCGTCGATCAGGATGACCGCCACGTCGCAGGTGGACGCCCCGGTGACCATGTTGCGCGTGTACTGCTCGTGACCGGGCGTGTCGGCGATGATGAATTTGCGGCGGTCCGTCGAGAAATACCGATAGGCGACATCGATCGTGATGCCCTGCTCGCGTTCCGCCTGCAGGCCGTCCACGAGCAGCGCGAGGTCCATTTCATCCCCGGCGCTCCCGGAGGCCTTGCTGTCCCGCTTGATGGCGGCGAGCTGGTCCTCGTAGATGAGCCGGGAGTCGTGCAGCAGGCGGCCGATCAGCGTGCTCTTGCCGTCGTCGACGGATCCGCACGTCAGGAAGCGGAGGATCTCCTTGCGCTCGTGGCGGGCCAGGTACGCGAGGACGTCGTCGCCGATGGGGTCGGTGTCGCCCGCCATGTCAAAAATAGCCTTCCCGCTTTTTCTGTTCCATCGACCCGGCGGCGTCGAAGTCGATGAGCCGTCCCTGGCGCTCCGAGTACCTGGCGCGCAGCATCTCCTCGATGATCTCGGGCAGCGTCGCGGCGGTGGACTCGATGGCCCCGGACAGCGGGTAGCAGCCGAGCGTGCGGAAGCGGACCATCCGCATCTCCGGTTCCTCGCCGGGCTCGAGCGGCATGCGGTCGTCGTCGACCATGATCCAGGTGCCGTCGCGGCGCACGACCGGACGCCGGGCGGCGAAGTACAGCGGGACGATCTCGATACCTTCCAGCAGGATGTACTGCCAGACGTCGAGTTCGGTCCAGTTCGACAGGGGGAAGACGCGTACTTCCTCCCCGCGGTTGATGTTGCCGTTGTAGAGGTTCCAGAGTTCCGGACGCTGGCTGCGCGGCTCCCAGCGGTGATTCCCGTCGCGCACCGAGTAGACCCGTTCCTTGGCGCGGGAGCGCTCCTCGTCGCGCCGCGCGCCGCCGAACGCCGCGTCGAACCCGTGCCTGTCGAGCGCTTCGAGCAGGGCATGGGTCTTCATGATGTCCGTGTACTTCCTGCTGCCGTACGTGAACGGCGTGACCCCGTTGCGCACGCCCTCCTCGTTCGTGTGCACGATGAGGTCGAGGTCCAGCTCCCGCGCCTTGCGGTCCCGGAAGGCGATCATGTCGCGGAACTTCCAGGTGGTGTCGACGTGCATCAGCGGGAACGGCAGCCGGCCGGGGTAGAAGGCCTTGCGGGCGAGGTGCAGCAGCACCGAGGAGTCCTTGCCGATGGAATAGAGCATCACCGGCCGTTCGAACTCCGCGGCGACCTCGCGGATGATGTGGATGCTCTCCGCCTCGAGCTGCTTGATGTGGGTCAGGCCGGCCATGCGGCTATTTTAATGCCTGATGCCGTGGGCGAGGCGCTGGGCGTTAACAGATCGGGTTATAACAATAGCCCCTGGGACGCCGTTACCGGGCCCGCAGCGCGTCGCGCAGCAGGACGTTGACCTGCCTGGGATCCGCCTTGCCCCCGGTCTCGCGCATCACGCGCCCGACGAAGAATCCGAGCACCTTCTCCTTCCCGGCGCGGAACTGCTCGACCTGTTCGGGATGGTCGGCCACGACCTGGCGAACGATCCTGTCGAGTTCGCCGGTGTCGCTCACCTGGCGCAGGCCCCGGGCGTCGATGATCGCGTCGACCTCGCCGCCTTCCTCCCACACGACGTCGAACACCGTGCCCGCGATCTTGCCGGAGATGACGCCTTCCTCGATCCGCGCGATCAGCCGGCCCAACTGTTCGGGCGCCACGGGGCAACCGGAGATGTCGAGGCCGCTCCGGTTCAGCGACGCCGCCACCCGGTCCATGATCCAGTTCGCCGCCGGCTTCGCGCCGCAGCCGGTGGCGAGAGTTGCTTCGAAGTAGGCCGCGACGTCCGGGTCGCCCGTCAGGAAACCCGTGTCCGAGTCGGACAGCCCGAGGTCCTCGCGATAACGCCGCCGCTTGGCGCGGGGCAGTTCCGGCACCAGCGCACGGGCTTCCGCGAGCAGTTCCGACGTGACCCGCACCGGCAGCAGGTCCGGGTCGGGGAAGTAACGGTAGTCGTCGGACAGCTCCTTGCCGCGCATGGGACGCGTCTCGTCCGCGCGGGGGTCGTAGAGCCGCGTTTCGCGCACCACGCCGCCGCCGGACTCGAGCACCCCGATCTGCCGGTCGATCTCGTGGGCGATCGCCTGTCGCAGGAAACGGAAGGAGTTGAGGTTCTTGATCTCGGTCCGTTCGCCGAGCCGCTGCTGCCCGCGGGGCCGTACCGAGACGTTGGCGTCGCCCCGCATCGACCCCTCGTTCAGGTTGCCGTCGCAGATGCCGAGGTAACGCACCACGGCGTGCATCTCCCGGAAGAACGCCTCGGCCTCCGCCGGCGTGCGCAGGTCGGGCTCCGAAACGACCTCGAGCAGCGGGGTCCCCGCGCGGTTCAGGTCGATGCCGGTCATGTCCGCGTAGTCCTCGTGCAGCGACTTCCCGGCGTCCTCCTCGAGGTGCGCCCGGCGTATGCCGATGCGTCTCGTCGCGCCGTCGATCTCCATCTCCACGACGCCGGCCCCGACGATCGGCTGGTCGAACTGGCTGATCTGGTAGCCCTTCGGCAGGTCGGGATAGAAGTAGTTCTTGCGGTCGAAGCGGCAGGTCCGCGCGATCTCGGCATCGATGGCCAGCCCGAAGGTGAGGGCCATGCGCACCGCCTCCCGGTTCAGCACCGGCAGGACGCCCGGCATGCCGAGGTCCACCGCGCACGCCCGCGTGTTCGGCGGCGCGCCGAACGCCGCCTCCGCGCCGGAGAAGATCTTCGACCGCGTGGCAAGCTGCACGTGGATCTCGAGGCCGATGACGCTTTCCCAGTCCATCGCCGCCACACTATCCCTCCGGGTGCCGCCGGTGCCAGTCCGTCCGCCGCTGGAACTCGTGGCCGAGGGCCAGCAGGCGGCCTTCCTCGAAGGCCGGGCCGATGAGCTGCAGTCCGACGGGCAGGCCGCCGACGAAGCCGCAGGGCATGGACATGGCCGGCAGGCCGGCCAGGCTCGCCGGCGTCGTGAACACGTCCTGCCGGTACATCGCCACCGGATCGTCCACCGCGCCGAGTTCGAACGCCGGGCCCGGCGCGACCGGCGCCGCAATCGCGTCCACCTCTTCGAAGGCCTCCAGGAAGTCCTGCTGAATGCGCCGCCGCACGCGCTGCGCCTTCAGGTAGTAGGCGTCGTAGTAGCCCACGGACAGCGTGTAGGTGCCGGTCAGGATGCGCCGCTTGACCTCGGTGCCGAAACCCGCGGCCCGCGAGCGCCGGTACAGGTCGTCGAGGTCGGCGGGATCCTCGGCCCGAAAGCCGAACCGGACGCCGTCGTAGCGCGACAGGTTGGCCGACGCCTCGGCGCCCGCGATGACGTAGTAGGCGGGGACCGCGGCGTCCGTGTGCGGCAGGGAGTGGGAGACGAGGGCGTGCCCGGCGGCCTCGAGTTCCTTCGCCGCCGCCAGCAGACACTCCCCCATGTCGCCCGCCAGCCCCGTCCAGTACTCCGAGGGCAGGCCTATCCGCATGCTTCTGGCGCCGTTGCGGCGCGTCGGGGCCCGTTCCGCGCTCGTCGAGTCGAGCGGGTCATGGCCTTCCATTGCCCCGAGCACCGTCTCCACGTCCTCGACGGACAGCCCGAAGGCGCCCCCCTGGTCGAGGCTCGACGCGAACGCGATCATGCCGTAACGCGATACCCGCCCGTACGTCGGCTTGAGTCCCGTGACGCCGCAGAACGCCGCCGGCTGGCGGATGGACCCGCCGGTGTCCGTGCCGGTGGCGCAGGGCACGAGCCCCGCCCCCACGGCCGCCGCCGATCCCCCCGAAGAGCCTCCGGGCGCGCGGTCGCGATCCCACGGGTTGCGCGCCGGGCCGAACCAACTCGTCTCGCTGGAAGACCCCATGGCGAACTCGTCCATGTTCGTCTTGCCGAGGCACACCGTCCCCGCCGCGGCGAGCCGCGCCACGACCGTGGCGTCATAGGGCGGCACGAAATCGGCGAGCATCCGCGACGCGCACGTCGTGGCGACGCCCTCCGTGCAGAAGATGTCCTTGTGGGCCAGCGGAATCCCGGTCAGGGGGCCTCCCTCGCCCCGCGCGATACGCCGGTCCGCCGCGTCCGCCGCCCGCAGCGCGCGCTCCTGCGTGACGTGGATGAAGGCGTTCAGATCGTCGTCCGCCGCCGCGATGCGCTCGAGGTGGAAAGTCGCGAGTTCACGGGCGCTGTAGTCCCCGCGGGCGAGCCCGCGACCGAGATCGGCGATGGAGGCGAACGGCTGCATGACGGCGTCTACTCGACGACCTTCGGCACGAGGTACAGGCCGTCGCGCGTGAGGGGCGCGACGGCAAGGAACCGCGCCCGGTCCACCGCTTCGGTCACGGCGTCGTGCCGGAGCGGCTGGTCCATGTCGAGGGGATGCGCCAGCGGCTCCACGCCCTCGGTGTCGATCGCCTGCATCTCGTCGATCAGCGCCACGATATGCCCGAGGTCCTCGAGCACGAGGCGTTCCTCCTCCGGCGAGAGCTGTAGCTGGCTGAGCCGGGTGAGCCTGTCGAGGGTTTGCCGATCCATCGGTTCGCGCGCCACCAAAGCAACCGGAAAATTGTGGGTTGCGCATGGGCGTTTGTCGAGCGGCCGGGGCTTCGCCATCGGGCCGCCGCGGCACTCGCCCGGCCCCGGCGGCGCGGCGCTCCGCTGTCGTTGCGTTCTAGGGCGCAAGCCCATAGAGTTTTCGCTTTGCGCGCGAACCGTCTCGGGAACCCCTGCCACAGCATGCTCAAGAACTTACGAGGGCTTTTCTCGAGGGACCTGTCCATCGATCTCGGCACCGCGAACACGCTGATCTTCGTGCGTGACGAGGGCATCGTGCTCAACGAGCCGTCGGTGGTGGCGATCCGGACCAACGAGAACCGCTCGAGCATCGCCGCCGTCGGCCACTCCGCCAAGCGGATGCTCGGACGCACGCCCGGCAGCATCTCCGCCATCCGTCCGTTGCGCGACGGCGTCATCGCGGACTTCCTCGTCACCGAGAAGATGCTGCAGTACTTCATCAAGAAGGTGCACGAGAACTCCTGGATACGCCCGAGCCCGCGCGTGCTCGTGTGCATACCCTGCAAGGCGACGGAGGTGGAGCGGCGCGCGATCCGCGAGTCGGCCCTGTCCGCCGGCGCGCGGGACGTACGCCTGATCGAGGAGCCGATGGCCGCCGCCATCGGCGCCGGGCTCCCCGTGCACGAGGCGGTCGGCACGATGGTCGTGGACATCGGTGGCGGCACGACCGAGATCGCGGTCATTTCGCTCAACAGCGTCGTGTACAGCGACACGGTACGCGTCGGCGGCGACCGGCTCGACGACGCCATCGTCTCCTACGTCCGGCGCAACCACGGCAGCGTGATCGGCGACTCGACGGCCGAGCGCATCAAGATGGAGATCGGCGCCGCCTGTCCGCAGCCGCAGACCCTCGAGATCGACGTGCGCGGACGCAACCTGGCCGAAGGCGTCCCGCGCAGCGTCACCCTGAACAGCGAGGGCATCCTGGAGGCACTGCGCGAGCCGCTGGCCATGATCCTGCAGCACGTACGCAACGCCCTCGAGCAGACGCCGCCCGAACTGGCCGGAGACATCGCCGACACGGGCATCGTCCTGACCGGCGGCGGCGCCCTGCTGCGCGACATGGACGTGCTGCTGTCCAAGGAGACCGGACTGCCCGTGGTGCTCGCGGAAGACCCGCTCACCTGCGTCGCGCGCGGCGGCGGGCGCGCCCTCGAACTGATGGACGAGTGGCAAAACGAACTGCTGTTCGGATGAGTTCGCGCGGGCCGCAACGCGCGCCTGACGACCTGCCCAACCCGTTCCCCGCCGGCCGCCGCGGCTTCGGCGACCTCTCCGCCGGAGACGCGTCCAAGGCCCTCTTCCGCAGCGACTCGACCACGCTCTACACGACCCTGACGCTCGCGGCCGCCTCGGTCCTCCTGATCGCGATCGAGGCCAACACGCGGTTCCTGGACCCGGTGCGGTCCGCCGTCGCGATCCTGGCCGATCCGGTGTACTACGTCGCCGAGACCCCTTACTTCCTGGGCAACCTCGTCGACGACCTCTCGAACTCGGCATTGGAGGTGGAACGCCTCGAGCGCCGCGTCCTGGAACTCTCGCTGGTCGCCCAGCAGGCAGTCGCCACGCGCGCCGAGAACAACCGTCTGCGCGAACTGCTCGGCAGCCGGCCGCGCGTCTCGGGCCAGGTGCTCGTCACCGAACTCATCGGGGTCGTCCCGGACCCCGGCAAGCACCGCATCCTCATCGACAAGGGGACGGTTGACGGGGTGTCGGTCGGAGCCTCGGTCGTGGATTCCCAGGGACTGTTCGGCCAGGTGATCGAGGTGTCCCGCGCAAGCAGCGTCGTGCTGCTCATTACCGACCCGACGCACGCGACTCCCATCGAGGTCAGCCGCAACAACCTGCGCTCGATCGCCACCGGCCTCGGTCGCTACGACTGGATGGAACTCGAGGCCGTACCGTTCTCGGCCGACATCCGCCGCGGAGACCTCGTCGTCAGTTCCGGCCTGGGCGGCCGCTTCCCGCGAGGCTACCCCGTGGGTGAGGTGACCGAAGTGGAGAAGCACCCGACGGCCCGGTTCGCGACGGTCCGCGTGCGCCCGAGCGCGGCCCTGAACCGGAGCCGCCACGTGCTGGTCGTGTTCCCGGACGCTGCGCCGGACGGCGCGGCGGACGGCGCGCCGAGCGGCGCGGGAGAAGCGGGATGAACCCCCTCCGCGGAGGCTGGCTCGTCGGCGTGACCTTCTTCGCGGCGGCGACGCTGGCCGTCGCGCACCTGCCCGCCGGCCTGCCCGACTGGGTCGGCTGGCTGCGGCCGGCGTGGGCGCCGCTGGTCCTGTTCTTCTGGATCGTGGAACGCCCGCACCGCATCGGCCTCATCAGCGTCTGGGCATTCGGGCTGCTGCTCGACGTCGTCCTCTCCGAGCCCCTCGGGTTGAACGGGTTCGCCCTGGTCGTCATGGCCGTGCTGGGGCTCTCTGCGTACGAGCGGCTACGCATGATCAACGTGTTCCAGCAGGCGGCCGCCCTGCTGCTCCTGGTCCTCGCGACGGAGCTCGCCAAGGGGATCGTGGTGTCTCTCGCCCAGGGTGCCCCCCTGTCCGGTCAGTTCGTTGCATCGGCCATGGTCACGGCCGTGCTGTGGCCCTTCCTGGTCGGACCGCTGCGGTGGGCGACCTGGCGCGCCGGAACGGCATGATCGTCCTGGCCTCCGCCTCGCCGCGCCGGGCGGAGTGGCTCGAGCGGATCGGCGTTTCGTTCGTGGTCCGGCCCGTGGCGATCGACGAATCCCCCCGCCCCGGCGAGCCGGCCACCGCCTACGTGCTGCGCCTTGCGCGCGAGAAGGCGGCCGCAGCCGCGGGCGACCGCGTGGTGCTGGCCGCCGACACGACCGTCTGCCTGGACGGTCGCATCTTCGGCAAGCCCCGGAACGAGCGTGACGGGATCGCGACGCTGCTCGCCCTGTCCGGCCGCGAGCACGAAGTGTTCACGGCGCTGGCCGTGCGTTCCCCGGACCGCGAGGCCTGCCGGCTGGCGTCCGCGACCGTCACCTTCCGGCCCATCGACGCCGCCGAAGCCGCGGCCTACTGGCGCACGGGCGAGCCAGCGGACAAGGCCGGGAGCTACGGCATACAGGGGATGGGCGGGGTCTTCGTCAGCCGCATCGACGGCAGCCCCGGGGCCGTGGTCGGACTGCCCCTGCGCGAGACGTACGACGTGCTCGCGTCCTTCGGCATTCCCTGCTGGTCGGCCTCTCCGAGCCGGACCGCCTGACCGGGCCGCAACCCGCGACGCCGTTCAAGCGCCGTTCAGTCCGCGGGGACACCGCAGGGGTATGATGTGCGCCTGCGCTTGCCGCCGCCGAGACGTTCATTGCCCGGTTTTGGAAGGAGGTTGTTCGTCGTGGCCGCCGTGGCCGCCGTCTGCGCCGCGGCCATGCAGGGCGGCGGACGCCTCCTGATCGCCGCGCTCCCGGAACTGGAACCCCGCGTCAACGCCTGGCTGGCCCCGCGCGAGGTGACGGTACACGGCCTCTGGGGCGGCTGGAGGCACCTGAACCCGGTCCTCGGCGCGGAGTCGCTTACGCTCCCCGGAGCCGAGTTCCACGATATCGCCCTCGAACTCGACGTCGCCGAGAGCCTGTGGCGCAACCGCATCGTGGCGCGGCGCTTCGCGGTCGCCGACGCACGGCTGCGCCTCGAGGAAGGTCCGGCCGGCTGGCGCCTCCAGGGTGCCGGCGAGGGCCCGGCCCCCGACCTCGAGGCGTTCTTCCGCCATAGCGACGAGGTCCGCCTCGACGCCCGGGTCGAGTTCCTGGCCAACGGCGCCTCCGGCACGGTCGACATCGCTTTCTCCGCGCTCAACGAGGCGCCGGCGCATCGCTGGCAGGCCGAAGTCTCGACCGACCCCGCCTGCGGCGACTGTTATGCGCGTCTCGACGCGGACATCCACCAGATCGGGCCCGGCGTCGGGGACCAGACCGGAGCCCTCAGCTTCGAGGCCAGGAAGTTCCGGCTCCCCGCCCCCCTCGCCGAAGCCCTGGGCGTGCCGGCGCTGATCCTCGACGCGACCGGGCAGTGGTCCGCGGACGGCGTGGACGCGGCGGCCCGCACGGAACTGCACCTGTCGGACATCGCCCTTGCCGCCAACCCGGCGAGTCTGACGATCCATGCCACCGCCGCCGGAGCGCACGGTCTTTACCGCGGCGTCGGATCGCTGCGGGCCGCGACACGCGACACGGAAATGTCGGTCGAGGACATCGGTTTCGCCGCGGATGCAGCCGGCGCCCTCACCCTGTGGGCGGATCTCCTGGACCTCGGGGCGTGGAACGCCCTGCTCGTCTCCGCGCTCGGCGCGGGCGGGACGCTGGGCCGGTGGTTGCAGGGCGTGGATGCCCGCGGCCAGCTCCGGGACGTCCAACTGCACCTGGACCGGGAGGGCATCGCCTACGAGGCACTGCTGGACGGCGCCTACACCGAGAGTTTCAACGGTATCCCCCGACTCGACGACGCGGGCGGCCGGCTGCAGGGACACCTGAACGCCATGCGGATAGCGCTCCCCGGCGCGCCCCTGCGCGCCGCGATGCCGGAGCATTTCGACGGCAGGTGGAACTACGACAGCGCCGCGGGGGAGATCACGCTCTGGTTCGAGCTCGGCTACCTGGGCCTGCGAGGCACCGGCAACCTCCGGTCCGAACAGGCCGGCGTCGAACTGGGGTTGGCGTTGACCCGCCCTCACGACCCGCTCGAAGGACACCTGTCGATGGTGGCGCGGGTCGACCGCGCGACGGTCCGCCATGCCAGGCAGTTCCTGCCCCGGGAGCTGCGGGGGGACCTGCGCTCCTGGCTGGATACGGGCCTCGTCGACGGGCGGCTCACGGACGGCGCGCTCGCCTACCACGGCCACACGCGCACGTTGCCCGACCTGCCGATGCGCAGGATCGTCCTGACCGGGAACGTTCGTGACGGCGTGGTCGCCTACCACCCCGACTGGCCGATCGCCGAGTCCCTCTCCGGGCGCGTCACCGTCAGCGGCACCGCGGTGCGCGGGCGCTTCGACGCCGGCTCATCGCTCGGCCTGTCGGTACAGGGTCTGCAGGTCGACGTGCCCGGCGACGCGGCCTACGTGGATGTGGGCGTGCAGGCGCGACCTTCGGCCGGCGAAGCCCTCGCGTTCGCGTTCGCGACGCCGATCGAGGACTTCGTGCAGTTCGCCTGCGAGTGCTGGACCGGTACCGGTCCAGTGGGGATAGACGCCACGCTCCGGATACCTTTCGGCGGCCCGCCCGAACCCGGCGACGTAGCCGCGACCTTCGACCTCGACGGTGTCTCCCTCGACCTGACCGACCTCCGCCTGCAGTTCCACGACCTCGCCGGCGCCGCACGCTTCCGCACGCCCCACCACCTCGCGGCCGAGGGTGTGGAGGGGACGTTGTTCGGCTTCCCCGTGCGGATCGACGCGGCCTCCGACGAGAACGCGGTTTCGTTCGCCCTCGCGGGACACGGCCGTGTGGAGGACGTCTTCGCGGTGCTGGACCTGCACGACCCGGCCGCAGCGATGGCGCCGTCGGAGGTCGTGGACGGGGAGTTCGACTTCGACGCCACGTTCGATTTCTTTGCCGCGAGTCACCGCCCGCCGGTGCTGCGGGTCTCGACCGACGCCCTGGGCGTGACCCTCGACCTGCCGGCGCCCCTCGCCAAGGACGCGGCGACGGCCCGACCGCTCTCGACGCGCATGGTGTTCTCGGGCGACACCGTGTTCGCGGACGGCAACGACGCGGTGTCGTCCTGGTGGCTGCGGGTCGGCCCGGACGCGGAGCTTCGGGGCGCGGTCGGCATCGGCGTCCCGCCGAGACCCCCCGAGGCCGTTCCCGACGGAGTTACCATCGCGGGGGCGCTCAGGCACTTCGACGCCTCCGGCGCCTCCACGTTGTCCGACGCACCGGTCCGCTGGCGGCTCGACGACCTGGCCGTCCACCGGATCCGGCTGCACGACATCGAACTGACGAACGCGCGCCTGCAAGGGTCCGGAGGGCCCGGGGAACTCGCGCTCCAGTTCGACAGCGACGAAATGACCGGATCCGTGGCCGTACATCCCGACCGGCCGTTGCGGCTCGACGTCGCCGAAGTGCGCCTGCCCGGGGGAGAGACCGGCGTCGACCCCGTTCACGTGTCGGTCATCCCGCTGTTGCCGGCGGCGGATGTCGAGATCCGGCGCGTCCTGCTGGACGGTGAGCACTACGGAAGCTGGCGCTTCGGGGTCCGACCCGGGGAAGACGCCGTCCACTTCACGAACGTGTCCGGCGACATCAAGGGTCTGCGCATAGACGCCCTCGAGGACATCGTCTGGACCCAGGGCAACGAGTCGCGCTTCCGCGGAACGGTGACGGCGTCGAACCTGGCCTCCGTGCTGCCCGCCTGGGGCTACGCGACGAGCGTCGAGAGCACCGACGTCGACATCCGCGGAGACGTTACCTGGCCCGGCTCCCCGCTCAACTTCCAGCTCGATCACCTGTCCGGCGACATCGGCCTCACGGTGACCGAAGGGCGCTTCCTCGACGTCGGGGAAGTGCCGGCCGGACGCATCCTGACGCTGCTCGATTTCTCGAAGGTCGCGCAGCGACTGAAGCTCGACTTCTCCGACGTCTTCGGGCGGGGGATCGGCTTCGAACGCATACGCGCCTCGACGAGCCTCGAGCGGGGCGTGCTGCACTTCGAGGAACCTCTCGAGATCCAGGGGCCAGGTTCCGAGTTCCGGATCTACGGGACCGTCGACTTTCACGACGGCGCCCTCGACAACGAGATGGTCGTCACGCTGCCCCTCTCCTCGAGCCTGCCGTGGTACGCGTTCTGGCTGGCTTCGACGAACCCGGCCACCGCGGCCGGCGTACTGCTGGGGCGCGAAGTGTTCAAGCGCCAGATCGAGGCCCTCTCCAGCGCCCGCTACCGCGTCACCGGGACGCTCGAGGAACCGAAACCGAGCTTCGTCGGCATATTCACCGGCGAGTTCTCGGAAGCCACCCCGGAAGCCGCAGCGCCAGCGCCGGAGGCACAGACCGACGCGCAGCAGGGACCGCACGAGTGAACGAACCGATCGAAGTCGCCAAGCGCCAGCTCTGGGAAAGCAGCGAGATCGCCGACCGCGACGTGGACCGGCTCGTCGGCCGGCTGATGCGCCGCGACGTCGACACCGGCGAGCTCTTCTTCCAGCACCGCCGGTCGGAGTCCTGGAGCCTCGAGGACGGCGCCGTCAAGGACGGCTACTTCAGCGTCGACCGCGGCGTCGGCGTGCGTGCGATCAGCGGCGAGAAGACCGGCTTCGCCTATGCCGACGACATCGCGCTGCCCGCGCTCTCGCAGGCCGCCGACGCGGCGCGGTCCATCGCGCGGGCCGGCGGCGACCGCGCCGTCCAGGCCTATGCCCGGAACGCGGCGCCCTCCCGGTACGCGGCCCTGGATCCCATCGGCTCCGCCAGCGACGACGACAAGGTGGCCGTGCTGTCGCGCGTCGACGCCTTCGCACGCGACCTCGACCCTCGGGTCACGGAGGTCACCGCCCGGATCGCCGCGAGCCAGGAGATCCACCTCGTCGTCGCCAGCGACGGCACGCTGGCGGGGGACGTCCGTCCGCTGGTCCGCTTCGACGTCACCGTGATCGCGGAACAGGACGGCCGCCGCGAACGCGGCTTCGGCGGCAGCGGTGGCCGGCACGACCTCGGGTCGATCCTGGCCCGGGGCGCCGACGGGTCCGACGGGACTCCCGAGCAGGTCGCGCGCGAGGCGGTGCGCCAGGCGTTGCTCAACCTCGACGCCGTCGACGCGCCGGCCGGCTCGATGCCCGTCGTGCTCGGTCCCGGTTGGCCGGGCGTCCTGCTGCACGAGGCGGTGGGACATGGCCTCGAAGGGGACTTCAACCGCAAGGGCACGTCCACCTACTCCGGCCGCGTCGGCGAGCGGATCGCCTCGAGCCTGTGCACCGTGATCGACGACGCCACCCTCTCGGACCGTCGCGGCTCGCTGACCGTCGACGACGAAGGGACCGCCGGGCAGCGGACGGTCCTGATCGAGAACGGTGTACTCACGGGGTACATGCAGGACAAACTCAACGCCCGGCTGATGGGCGCGGCGCCCACCGGCAACGGACGGCGCCAGTCGTACGCGCACGTCCCGATGCCGCGCATGACCAACACCTTCCTGCTCGATGGCGAGTCGGCGCCGGAGGAGATCCTCGCCAGCGTCGATCGCGGGATCTTCGCCGTGAGCTTCGGCGGCGGCCAGGTCGACATCGCCTCCGGCCGGTTCACGTTCTCGGCGACCGAGGCTTACCTGATCGAGGACGGCCGGGTCACCGCGCCCATCCGTGGCGCAACGCTGATCGGCAACGGTCCCGACATCATGACGCGGGTCTCGATGGTCGGTAACGACCTCGAACTCGACCGCGGCGTGGGCGTGTGCGGCAAGGACGGCCAGAGCGTGCCCGTCGGCGTGGGGCAGCCGACGCTGAAGATCGACCGGATCACCGTCGGCGGGACGCGTTCCTGACGACGGTTCCTCCCCGGGCCGCCGGTCAATCCGAGCCGTCGGCGCGATCCTCCCGTTCCTCCCGTTCCTCCCGTTCCCGGAGGAGCCGAAACAGCCGGCGCGCGAAGTCCGCGCGCACCTCCGGATCCCGCGCCCGCCGCGTGCGGCCGATCAACTGCCGCAGCGACTGCACGTCGGTCCCCGGATACCGGCCAACGTACTCGGTGAGCGCCTCCGGCTCAGCGAGCAGGCGCTCCCGCCAGCGCTCGAGCCGGCGGTTCCGGCCGCGCTCCTCCGGCGTGAACTCGGTCACCCGGGCCAGGCCGGCCGCTATGGCATCGCGGTCCTCGTTGCGCATCAGGCGCCCGATGCGCTGCAACTGACGCCGCCGAGCCTCGCGTTGCGACAGCCCCCGGTATGCGTCCAGCGCATCGGACAATGCCTCGCTGACCGGAATGCGGGCGAGCCGCTCGGGGTCTATGCGCGTCAAGGCCTCACCCAGGCGGCGCGCCTCCCTGGCGTCGCGCTTGCGGGCGGACTTGCTGACCGCGGGCGCACGGTCGGCCTCTGGCGACCCACCGTCGGTCTTCATGTCGGCTATGCTACCGGAATGTCCCAGGCCCTCACGGAAGTCGCGGAACAGGAGCGCGAGCTCAAGGACCTGGTCGCGGGCATCCTGGAGGAAGCGCGCCGCCAGGGCGCGTCCGCGGCGGAGGTGTCGGTGAGCGAAGACGAGGGGCTGACCGTCTCCGTCCGCCAGCGCGACCTCGAGACCGTGGAGTTCAACCGCGACCGGGGCTTCGGCATCACCGCCTACGTCGGCGACCGCAAGGGGTCCGCCAGCACCTCCGACGCCAGCCCGGATGCCGTGCGCACGACCGTGCGGGCGGCGCTCGCCATCGCGCGCCATACCGGGGGGGACCCCTGCAACGGCCTTGCCGACCGCGAGCGGATCGCGACCGAGTGGCCGGAGCTCGATCTCTACCATCCCTGGGACGCCGGGCCGGACGACCTGCGGGAACTGGCGCTCGAGATGGAAGCCGCCGGGCTCGACCACGACCCGCGGATCGTCAACTCGGAAGGCGCACAGATGTCTACCCAGCGCGGCTGCCGCGTCTACGGCAACAGCCACGGCTTCCTGGGCGCCACCCGCGCCACGCGCCACGGCGGGACCTGCGTCATGATCGCCCGGGACGACCGCGGCATGCAGCGCGACTACTGGTACAGCGTAGCCCGGGACGCCGCCGACCTCGAAGACCCCGTCGGCGTCGGCGAGCAGGCGGCGCAACGCACCGTCGCGCGGCTGGGGGCCCGACCCGTCACCACGGGTTCGTGGCCGGTGCTGTTCAGCCCACGGATCGCGGCGGGGGTGCTGGGGCACCTCATGGGGGCGATCAGCGGGGGGGCACTCTACCGCCGTGCCTCGTACCTGGTGGACGCCCTCGGGCGCGACGTCGCCGCGAAGTCACTCACGCTGGCAGAGCATCCGCATCTGCCCAAGGCCCTCGGCAGCGCCGGCTTCGACGGCGACGGGGTGGCGACCGCCGGCAAGGCGTTCGTCGAGAACGGGCGCCTGACGAGCTACGTCCTCGATACCTATGCCGCACGCCGCCTCGGCATGGAGACCACGGGGAACGCGGGGGGCGTCTTCAATCTCGCCGTCGAATGCGACGCCGTCGCGCCGGAGGCGTTGATGGAGGAGATGGGCACGGGGCTCCTCGTCAACGAGCTCATGGGACAGGGCGTGAACCTGGTGTCGGGCGACTACTCGCGCGGCGCCGCGGGTTTCTGGGTGGAAGACGGCAAACCCGCCTTTCCGGTCGACGAGATCACCATCGCTTCCAACCTCGACGCCATGTTCAAGGGCATCGCCGGCGTCGGCGACGACGTCGACACGCGCGGCAACATCCGCACCGGCTCCGTCCTCGTGAGTTCGATGACCGTCGCCGCCTGAGCTTCGGGAGGGTTCCGCGCCCTCACGCGTACACGAGGGTCGCGAGCCCGAGGAAGGTAAAGAACCCCGCCACATCCGTGATCGTCGTCAGCACGACCCCGCCGGCGATCGCGGGATCGACGTCCAGCATCGCGAGCAGGGATGGCAGCAGGCTTCCGGCGATGGCCGCGACGAGGATGTTGATGACCATCGCAAGGGCGATGATCCCGCCCAGCGTCGCGTCCTGGAACGCCAGCGCCGCGGCCGTCGCGACGAGCGCGGCCCACAGCAGCCCGTTGAGCGCGGCGATCAGGAGTTCCCGGTTGAGGAACCAGCCAAGGTTGGCCGGGGCGATCTGCCCGAGCGCCATGCCCCTGATGACCAGCGTCAGGGTCTGCGTCCCGGCGATGCCGCCCATGCTCGCGACGATCGGCATCAGCACCGCGAGCGCGACGACCTCCGCGATGGTCTCCTCGAAGACGTTGATCACGGCCGCGGCGAGGAACGCCGTGATGAGGTTCACCCCCAGCCAGGTCGCGCGGCGGCGCGCCGACCGGAGCACCGGCGTGAACGTCTCCTCGTCGGTCTCGAGGCCGGCCTGCGCGAGCAGTGTCTCGTCCGCGTCCTCGATGATGACGTCCACGACGTCGTCGATGGTGATCCGGCCCGCGAGCCGGCCGTCGGCGGTCACCACCGGCGCGGAAACCAGGTCCCGCTCGGCGAACAGGCGGGCCACGCGGTCGTCCGGCAGATCCACCGGAACGGCCTCCACCTCCGCGTCCATGACTTCCCGGACGGTGACCTTCGGGTCGGCCGTCAGCAGTCGCGCGACCGGCAGGACGCCGAGGTACGCGTCCGCGCTGTCGACCACGAAGAGCTGGTCGGTGGCATCCGGCAGCGTTCGCCGCCGCCGCAGGTAACGCATGACGACCTCGATGCTGTGCCGCGGCCGCACCGCCACGGTGTCGGTGTTCATCATGCCGCCGGCGGTGTCGTCCGGATAGGAGAGCACGACCTCGACGCGGCCGCGGTGCGCGGCGCTCATCGACTCGAGCACCTGCTGCATGAGCGTGTCCGGGAGCTGCTGCAGGATGTCCGCGAGGTCGTCGGTGTCGAGTTCGTCGGCGGCCGCGGCCAGGTCGCGCGCATCCATCGCCTCGGCGAGGTCGCCGCGCACCTCGTCGTCGAGACTGTTGAGCACCCCGCCAACGCGGCCGGGCTCGAGGAACCCCCACAGGATGCCCCGCACCTTCGGAGGCGTCGCCTCCAGCACGTTCGCGACTTCCGCGTCGTTCATGCTCCGGAGCAGGGAGCGCGTCTCGCCCGACGCGCCCTCGCCTACGGAACGGACGATCTCCGGGAGCCGCCGGGGGGTTTCCATGGTCGCCAGCGTTCGAGGGACGGGACGCCGCAGGGGCGTCCCTCCTACTCGGCCTCTCCGAAGCGGTCGGCGACGAGCCCCGTCAGCGCCGTGAAGGCCTCGAGGTCGTCCGGCCCGTCCACGCGCAGGACCAGCTCCGTACCCCGCGCGGCGGCCAGCATCATCACCCCCATGATGCTCTTGCCGTCCACCGACTTGTCGCCCACCCGCACCTCGACCGTCGAGGAGAACGTCTTGGCGAGGTTGACGAACTTCGCCGCCGCGCGGGCATGCAGACCCAACGCGTTGACTACGGTGATGTGCGCCTCGATCACCCCGCGTTTCCCGTGTGGCGGACGCTCACGCCCGGCATGCGGTCGCGCAGGTGGCGGGCCAGCCGTTCCGCCATGTACACCGAACGGTGCTGTCCGCCCGTACAGCCGATGGCGACGTGCACGGCCGCCCGGTCCCGCGCGGCGAACTTCGGCAGCCAGGTCTCGAGGTAGCCGCGGATGTCGTCGAACATGCGGTCGGCGTCGGGGTCTTCGTCGAGGAACGCGATCACCGCCGCGTCCCGGCCCGTGAGCGCCTGCAGCGTTTCGACCCAGTGCGGATTGGCGAGGCAGCGCACGTCGAACACGAAGTCCGCGTCGGGGGGCAGCCCGTGCTTGTAGCCGAAAGAACTGACGAGCACCTTCATGCGGCGGCGCGGCCCACCATCCGCAGCAGCGTCTCCCGGAGTTCCGCGTCGTCCTCCGCGCGGCGCAGCATCTTCCTGTTGGAGGGCAGATCGAAGGCCTGCGCGAGGGCGCCGAGTATCTCGAGGTGGCGCCGCGCCTCGCCGTCGGGAACGACCAGCACGAACAGCAGGTCGACGGGCAGCCCGTCCGGCGCGTCGAAATCCAGCGGTACCGCCAGCCGCAGCAGGGCCGCGGCCGGCCGGACGCAGGGCATCCTGCAGTGCGGAATCGCCACGCCGTCCCCCAGGCAGGTGTTGCCCAATCGCTCGCGCGCGAGGAGTCCTTCGAGGAGACGCCGGGGCTCCATGTCCGGGCGGTCACCCGCGATGATCTCGCTCGCCTGCTCGAGGGCCGCCTTCTTCGACGCGGCCCGGTGACCCGCGCGCGTGCAGGACGGAAGCAGAAGCTCGTGGAAGTCGATCATCGATGGCCCAGCCTCGACCAGGGGCTTGCGCCGTGGAATTGAACGGCAGTGGACTCTACGGCGCAAGCCCAGGGCGAGGTGGGCGCTCAGGGCCAGCGAGGCGCCTTGCGGGGCGTCCTAGTTGCTGCGCACCCGGTGGTCGTGGACCTTTTCCTTGTGCTTGACCACCTGTCGGTCGAGCTTGTCCAGCAACGCATCGATCGCCGCGTAGAGGTCCGTGTCGTCCGCGTTCGCGAAGAGTTCGGCCCCATTGGTGTGAACCGTGGCTTCCGCACGCTGCACCAGCTTGTTCACGGAGAGGATCACGTGCACGTTGGTGATGTGGTCGTCATGGCGTTGCAGGCGCGACATCTTGTTCCTGACGTACGCCTTCAGCGCGTCCGTGACGTCGATGTGCCGTCCTGAGATGCTGAGCTGCATGAAACCTCCTTACCGCCGTCGGTCCGGCGCGCCAGCAGCCCCTGCGGGGTAGCACCAAGTGTACACGGGGACGCCCCTTGCGTTTCCGGGCGCCCGCCAGGTCAAAGCAGGCGCTTGCGCTGGCTGGAAGGCGGCATGGACATCGACTCCCGGTACTTGGCGATCGTGCGTCGCGCCACGGAGATGTTCCGCTCCGACAGCAGCGTCGCGATGCGGCTGTCCGACAGTGGCTTCCTGGGATCCTCGTCCGCGACCAGCCGGCGGATGAGCGCGCGGATCGCCGTACTCGACACCTCGCCTCCCGTCAGCGTCCCGACGTGGCTGGAGAAGAAGTACTTCAGCTCGAAGATGCCGCGCGGGGTGTGCAGATACTTCCGTGTCGTCACGCGCGAAATGGTGGACTCGTGCATGCCCACCGCGTGGGCGATCTCGGCGAGTCCAAGCGGCACCATCGCCTCGTCGCCATGTTCGAGGAAGGCGCGCTGGAACTCCACGATCTTCGATGCGACCGCCAGCAGCGTGTCCCCCCGGTTGCGCAGGCTCTTCACGAACCAGCGGGCTTCACGCAGGTTGTCCCGCAGGAACGTGTTGTCCGGACTGTTGTCGCCGCGGCGGACGAGGCACGCGTAGTCGCCGTTGATCCGCACCCGCGGCAGGGCGTCGGGATTCAGCTCGACGATCCAGCGGTCGCCGTCCCTGCGCACGAAGACGTCCGGCTCGACATACTCCCCCTCGAAGTCGCCCACCGCGGAACCCGGACGCGGATGCAGCGAGCGCACCAGTTCCAGTGCGGCCCTGAGCGCGGCGTCGGGCAACTTCGACCGGCGCGCCAGGGCTGCGTAGTCCCGCGCCGCCAGCACATCGAAACAGTCCTCGAGCAGCGCGCGCGCGACCTCCCGATGGGGCGTGTCCGGGGGCAGTTCCGCCAACTGCAGGAGCAGGCACTCGCGCAGGTCCCGCGCCCCTACCCCCGCGGGCTCGAACTGCTGCACGAGCTTCAGCATGGCTTCGACTTCGTCGACCCCGACGGCCAGGTCGGAGGCGATGTCGCCCACGTCCGCCGTGAGCATGCCGTCCGCGTCGATCGCGTGGACCAGCGCCGTGCAGATGACCCGGTCCCGCGTCGAGACCGGGGCGAGATTGAGCTGCCAGAGGAGGGAGTCCGTCAGCGACTCGCCGCCGCCGGCGAACTCCCGCTCCCGCTCGGGGGATACCGGCCCCGCCAGCGGCGGCGCCTGGTAGATGTCGTCCCAGCTCGTGTCGACGGGAAGCTCCCCCGGGATCTCGGGGCTTGCGAAGGAGACCTCCTCCGACGGGCCCTGCCCCCAGTCCGCGTCCGGAGGGTCGTCCTCGTCCCACGCCTCTTCCCGCGCCTCCTCCGCCGCCTCGTAGTCGTCCGCCTCCTCGCCGTTCTCCCCGCCCTCGTCCGCGTCGGAGTCCGTCTCTTCCGGATAGTCGAGCATCGGGTTCGTCTCGATGGCTTCCCGGACTTCCTGGGCGAGCTCGACCGACGAGAGCTGCATCAGGCGTATCGCCTGCTGGAGCTGCGGCGTCATCGTGACCTGCTGGCCGACCCTGAGGGACAGCGCGGGCTTCATCGGTCGTATCCGGAATCTCGTGGTGTGCGGCAGTTTCCCGAACTTCGCACCCGTACGGCAAGTTTGGCCGCGCGGTGACCGCGCCGCTAGAGCTCGAAGCGCTCGCCGAGG
Source organism: Pseudomonadales bacterium (assembly GCA_022827245.1). Taxonomy (GTDB): domain Bacteria; phylum Pseudomonadota; class Gammaproteobacteria; order Pseudomonadales; family Azotimanducaceae; genus VXNE01. The sequence goes on from JAJDTI010000076.1 coordinate 64,492, forward strand.
TACACCCGCCGGACGGTCTCGTTCGAGAGGATGGCCTCCGCGTCACCCTCGGCGATGATGTGCCCTTCGTTGACGATGTAGGCGCGGTCGCAGATATCGAGCGTTTCGCGGACGTTGTGGTCCGTGATGAGGACCCCGATCTGCCGATTCGCGAGACCCTGGATCTCACGCTTGAGATCGTCCACCGAGATCGGGTCGATGCCGGCGAAGGGCTCGTCCAGGAGGATGAACGCGGGCTCGCCTGCGAGCGCGCGGGCAATCTCCAGCCGGCGGCGCTCGCCGCCCGAGAGCCGCTCGCCGAGCGTCGCGCGGATGTCGTTCAGGCGGAACTCCTCCGCCAGACGGTCCACCAGGCGCCGGCGTTCCTCGCGGCCGAGGTCGCGCCGCAGCTCGGCGATCGCGTTGAGGTTGTCCTCCACCGACAGCCGCCGGAACACGCTCGCCTCCTGGGGCAGGTAGCCGATGCCGGCGCGCGCCCGGTCGTGCATCGCCGCCCGGCTGAGGTCGGCGCCGTCCAGCAGGATCGTGCCCGCGTCCATGCGGACGAGCCCCACGATCATGTAGAAGCACGTCGTCTTGCCGGCGCCGTTCGGCCCGAGCAACCCCACGATCTCGCCGCTCGCGAGGCGCAGGGTGACGTCGTCCACGACCGTGCGGTCGCGGTAGCGCTTGCGGAGGCCGTTGGCGGAGAGTTCAGCCACCGGCGCCGCCGGCATCCCGCTCCGGCTGCCAGATCATCTCCACGCTGCCGTCGCCGTCGCCCGCCGCGTCGATGCGCCCTTCCCGCACGTCGTAGTGGATGACCTCGCCGCGAAACTCGTTCGGCTCCTGTGCAAGGTACGCCCGGCCCAGCAGCTCCACGCGTTCCTCCACCGCGTGGTAGACGATCCGCTCGGCATCCGCTTCGACCGGCCCGGCGTCCGGCCGGGGTCGCTGCCGGTAGCGGGCGGGAGCGCCCTCCGCCGTGATGCGCACCACCCGGTCCCCGTCGTACTCGATCACCATGCGATCGGCCTCGACGCGTAGCGTGCCCTGTTCCATGCGGACGTTGCCGGTCAGGATGGTGCGTCCCGTGGCGTCGCCCTCCGCGTGGTCCGCGCGCCAGTGAATGGGCTGTTCCGCATCCGGACCCGGAGCCGCTTCCTGCAATGGCTCCCCCGCTTCCCCCGCCCAGGCAGCGGCCCACAGCAGCAGTGTCGCCGCGAATGCGGTCGCCGCGAATGCGGTCGTGGGATACAGCAAAGGCTTCACATCTGGCGCCCGGTGTCGTTGCCCCGCGCTCTCGCTCATGTCGACGCTCGGCTGCTCAAGGGTCGCCGTCGCCGGGGCGCGGCGCGGCGACGATGTGGACGCGTTGCCCGGGCGCGGACGACAGGCGCATCCACCCGCGTTCCAGGTCGCCTTCGAAGCCCGCCGCAGTGCCGCGTCGGCCGGGCGCCTCGATCATAACAGGCCGGTCCGTACGGGCGTATTGACGCTCCGGGTAGACGTAGAGCGAGGCGGTGTTGACGACCAGCGCGCCGCCGTCGCCGAGGTCGCGCCGCAGGACGACGTTCTCGCGCAGCAGCAGTTGTTCTTCGGGCGCTCCCGAGGGTCCGGCTACGGTCCGCAGCACGCCGCGCTCGGCCGAGACGCGCCAGGGCGGCTCCGCCAGCGGAAAGAGGTCGAGCACCGGGCCCGCAAGCCTGGCAAGTCCCTGCCGCTCGTACTGCCGGATCTCGTCGGACGCGATCCGGTAACGCAGGGCGCCGTCCTCCCGGAACTGCGTGATCACCGCCCCGTCGATGTAGACATCCGGTTCGTCCCGGAGTTCCGGAGGCAGGTCCGGCGCCGGCCGATCGTCGGCCTGCAGGAACACCAGCGCAAAGACGAACGCCGCCGCGAATCCGCCGCCCCAGTGCCACCGTTTCTTCATGTGGAGGAGGGCCGGCTACCGCGCCCCGGACCCGCGGGCCCCGACCAACGCATCGCGCCAGAGGCCCCGCGCGACCAGGATCAGGTGGCAGACCTCGCGTACCGCCCCCGCCCCCGCCGCCGTCGCGGTCACGTAGTCGGCCTCGGCCGCCACCGCCGGGTGCGCGCCCGGCACGCTGACCCGGAAGCCGACGCGATCGAACAGTGCCAGGTCCGGGATGTCGTCACCCACGTGCGCCATGCGTTCCGGCGGGACTCCCGTGGCGCGGCGCAGCGCCTCAAGCGCCCGCGCCTTGTCCTCGGCTCCCTGGTGGACGTGGGCGATGTCGAGTTCCCCCGCGCGCCGCGCGACCGCCGCGGAGTCCCGCCCCGAGATGATCGCCACCGGTACCCCGGCCCCCTGCAGCATCTTGATGGCCGCTCCATCCTGCGCGTGGAAGGCCTTGGTCTCGACACCGCCGTCCGAGTAGTTCAGGCGGCCGTCGGTGAGGACGCCGTCGACGTCGAGGATCAGCAGCTCGACCTCCCGCGCGCCGGCCAATGCCTCGGACGGGAACGCGGCGGGACTCGGATCTTTTGCGGTCACGCCTGCTCTCGCGGTCACGCCTGGTGGTAGAGCAGCACCATGTACCCGATCCACGCCAGCACCATCACGGAGCCCTCGAAGCGCGTGATCGTCGGCCGCGAGCCGATCGCGTACGCGAACAGGACGAGCAGCGCCGTCAGCGCCGCCATCATCCCGAAGTCGCGCCACAGGACGTGCGCCTCGATCCCCACCGGGTGGACCAGCGCGGGGACGGCCATCACCGCCAGGATGTTGAGGATGTTCGACCCGACGACGTTGCCGATCGCGATGTCCGGGTGCCCCTTGAGCGCGGCGCTGAGCGTGGCGGCCAGTTCCGGCAGGCTGGTGCCCACGGCCACGACCGTCAGTCCGATGACCAGTTCGCTGACGCCGAGCAGGCGCGCGATCTCGGTGGCGGCCCACACGAGGATCCACGCCGCCGCCAGCAGGACCGCCAGGCCGATCGCCGTCCAGAGCAACGCGCGGGCCGTGGTCATGCTCGGCAGTTCCTCGAGTTCCTCCTCGAGCGTCTCGCGGATCCCGTGCGCCGCCCCCCGCTGCTTGCGCATGAGGCGATGCATCACGAGCCAGAGCCCGGCGAGCAGGACCAGACCGTCGAACGTGCCGAGCCAGAGGTCGAAGAGGCAGATCAGTGCGAGGAGCGTCGCCGCGATGAGCCAGGGCAACTCCAGCTTGAGCACGCCCGGGGCGAACGGCAGGGGCGCGACCATCGCCGTCACGCCAAGGACGAGCCCGACGTTCGCGATGTTCGAACCGATCGCGTTCCCGATCGCGAGGGAAGACGACTCCTCGAGCGCCGCCGCGAGGGCGACCAGGATCTCGGGGGCCGAGGTGCCCACCGAAACCACCGTGAGACCGATGAGGACCTTGGAGACGTTGAGATTGCTGGCGGTGGCCGCCGCCCCGGAGACGAACCGGTCGGCGCTCCAGATCAGGGCGACGAACCCGACGATCAATGCCAGGATCGGGAGCCACATCGGGGCGGGCCGGCTCGGGAACTGTCCTGTCGATCAAGCATTGCTACGCCGCGCGACGACGTCAAACGACCAGCGGAACACGGGCCGCGCACACAGAGTCCTCACGATCGGGCACCGCTCACCATTTTCTCCAGTATCGCTGCGCTTTCGTGCGTTACCGTCGCACCTTGAAGCACTGCCGTCGCCGCTACGGAAGGGCGTGTGGCGTCGTGCCGCCGAGTCCGGCGACCGCGTCCCGCGCCCCCGGCCGCTGCCGCGGCATGTTAACGTGAATCGGCCGCCGCCAAGGAGCTTGCGCCGCAAGGCGGACCATCCGGGGGACGGCCCGGGGACAGCCGGAAACGGGAACGCATGAAGGAATCCATCGCGGGGCTCGTGCAGGATCACCTCGAGGACGCCGAGGTCGAGGTGCACGCCGAAGGCAATCACTTCCAGGTGGCCGTCGTCAGTCCGGCATTCAGCGGGTTGAGCCGCGTGCGCCGCCAGCAGCTCGTCTACCAGGCCATCGGGGAACTGATCCGCGACGGCTCGGTCCACGCGGTGACCATCCGCGCGGCCACACCCGAGGAGGCCCTCGGGTCCCGCGGTTCGGATCCCGACGCGGGCGGCTGACCGGGGCGGCGACCTTGGACAAGCTGGTCATTCGCGGCGGGACACCGCTCGCCGGAGAGTTGACGGTCTCCGGCGCCAAGAACTCCGTGCTGCCCATACTGGCGGCGGCACTGCTCGCCGAGGCGCCCGTGCGCATCCACAACGTGCCCCGGCTCCGGGACGTGACGACGATGATCGCCCTGCTGCGCAATCTCGGGGCCGACGTTGCCGGGGAAGACACCACCGTCGAAGTCACCCAGTCCGGAGTGTCCCGCTTCCGCGCACCCTACGAACTGGTCAAGACGATGCGGGCGTCGTTCCTGCTCATGGGGCCCCTCCTCGCGCGTTTCGGTCGCGCGGAGGTCTCCCTGCCCGGCGGGTGCGCCATCGGCCCGCGACCGGTCGACCAGCACCTCAAGGGATTCGAGGCGCTCGGCGCGCAAGTAGAACTGGAGGACGGCTACGTCAAGGCGCGCGCCCCGCGGGGGCTGCGCGGCTGCAGGATCGTGCTCGACGTCCCCACCGTCGGCGGCACCGAGAACCTGCTCATGGCCGCGACGCTCGCCCTCGGAACGACCAGGATCGAGAACGCCGCGCGGGAACCCGAGATCGTCGACCTGGCCACCTGCCTCGTCGCCATGGGCGCCCGCATTCACGGGCACGGCACGCCCGTCATCGAGATCGAGGGGGTACCGGCCCTCCGGGGCTGCCAGCACCGGGTCATGCCGGACCGGGTCGAAGCGGGCACGTACCTGATCGCCGCCGCCGCGACCCGGGGCAACGTGCGGCTGCTGAACGGGCAACCGTCCTCCCTGCGCGCCGTCCTGCAGAAGCTCGAGGACGCCGGCGCCGCGATCGAAACCGAGCCCGCTCGGATCGCGCTCGACATGCACGGCGAGAGACCGAAGGCGGTGGACATCGAGACCGCCCCGTATCCCGGCTTCCCCACCGACATGCAGGCACAGTTCCTGGCGATGAACACGGTGGCACGCGGCACCAGCCGGGTGGTCGAGACCATCTTCGAGAACCGCTTCATGCACCTCAACGAACTGTCGCGGCTCGGCGCGGACGCACGGCTCGAGGGCAAGCGGACCGCCGTCGTACGCGGCGTGGCGCGGTTGCGGGGCGCGCCCGTGATGGCGACCGACCTGCGGGCGTCCTTCGGGCTCGTGGTCGGCGCGCTGGTCGCCCGCGGCGCTACGGTGATCGACCGCATCTACCACATCGACCGCGGCTACGAGGGCATCGAGCGGAAGCTCGCCGCGCTCGGCGCGGACGTACGCCGCGTCTCGGGGGACCGGTCCACGCCGTGACCGGGATCGCCCGTCTCGATACACGCGCGGCGGACTTCGACGCCGCCCTCGCGCGGCTCGGCTACTGGGATACCTCCAACGACGTGGCGGTCGAGCGCGCGGTCGCGGACATCCTCGGCGCGGTGCGGGAGCGGGGCGACGCCGCCGTGCTGGAGTACACGCTGCGCTTCGACGGCCTCGACGCCGACAGCCTCGCGGAGCTGAGCCTCGACGCCGCGAGCCTCGCGGAGGCCCATGGCCGGCTGCCCCGCGCCGACCGCGATGCGCTCGACGACGCCGCGGGGCGTATCCGCGACTTCCACGAACGCCAGCTCGAGGAAGTCGCGTCATTCGACTACGACGACGGTCTCGGCAACCGGCTCGGCCAGCGCGTCGTACCGCTCGACCGCGTGGGCGTCTACGTCCCGGGCGGTCAGGCGGCGTATCCGTCCACCGCGCTGATGACCCTCGTCCCCGCACGCGTCGCGGGGGTCGGACAGCGCATCGTCGTGGTCCCCACCCCCGGCGGCCAACACAGCGACCACGTCCTGGCGGCGCTCCACGTCGGCGGCGCCAACCTCGTCTTCACGATCGGCGGCGCCCAGGCGATCGGGGCGCTGGCCTACGGCACGGCCACGATCCCGAGGGTGGACAAGATCGTGGGACCCGGCGGCGCCTACGTGGCCGCCGCGAAGCGGCAGGTGTTCGGACCGGTCGGCATCGACAGCATCGCCGGGCCCAGCGAGGTCGTCATCGTCGCCGACGGCACCGTGCCGACCCGCTGGACCGCCCTCGATCTCTTTTCCCAGGCGGAACATGACGCGGCGGCGCAGGCCATCCTGCTCTCTCCTGACGCGCAATATCTCGACGCGGTAGCCGGGCAGATGGAAGCCCTGCTGCCAGAAATGTCCCGCCGCTCCGTGATCGCCGCGTCCCTGGACGCCCGCGGCGCGCTCATCCGAACGCGCGACCTCGACGAAGCCGTCGACGTCGCGAACCGGCTGGCGCCCGAGCACCTGCAGCTCGCCGTGGAGGACCCGGACGCCCTCCTGCCCGGGGTGCGGCACGCCGGCGCGATCTTCCTCGGCGGGCACGCCGCCGAGGCGCTCGGCGACTACAGCGCCGGGCCAAGCCACGTGCTGCCCACCTTCGGCACCGCGCGCTACGCATCGCCGCTGGGGGTGAACGATTTCCGCAAGCGCAGCTCCGTGATCGGCGTCTCGGCCGCCGGGGCCCCCGCGCTGGCCCGTACCGCCGCCGCCATCGCGAGGACGGAGGGTCTCGAGGCGCACGCCCTGTCCGCCCTTGCACGCCTCGAGGACGTCTGAGCTTCTTCCGCGCGGTAACCGTGGCCCGGCACGCATGACGGTTCCGACCGCCGCGCACGAGCGGAACCTCGCCGTGCGCCGTTTCCGCCGCGATCCGGCACAGGACGGGGCACTGCGCGAGCTCGACGCACTGCACCGCCGGCTCGTGCGGGCGCACGGGCAACCGTCCGGCCCGTTGCGCCCGTTGCGCGAGACGCTCGCGGCGCTGCTCCGGCGCCGGACGCCGCCGGTCGACGGACTGTACCTCTGGGGCGGCGTCGGTCGCGGCAAGACGTACCTGATGGACCTGTTCTTCGAGTGCCTTCCCTTCGAGGCCAAGCTCCGTCTCCACTTCCACCGCTTCATGCTGCGCGTACACAACGACCTGCGCCGCATGGCCGGCGTGCCGAATCCCCTGCAGCGCGTCGCGGACGGCATGGCCGATGAGGCGGCGGTGCTCTGCTTCGACGAGTTCCACGTCTCCGACATCGGCGACGCGATGATCCTGGGCGAGCTGGTGGGCGCGCTGTTCGACCGCGGCGTGACGCTGGTCTGCACCTCCAACGTCGAGCCCCGGCGCCTCTACGAGAACGGGCTGCAACGGCGGCGCTTCCTGCCGGCCATCGAGCGCATCGAGACGCGGATGCAGGTGCTGCATCTCGATGGCGGCACCGATCACCGGCTGCACGTGCTGTCGGACGCCGACACCTATCAGTCGCCGCTCTCCGACACGGCGGAAGCGCGGCTCGCGGAGTGTTTCGCGGCCCTGGCGCCCCAGCCCCCCAGGGAGGCGGAGCGGCTCGAGGTGAACGGGCGCGAGATACGGACGCGGCGGCGCACCGACGACGTGGCCTGGTTCGACTTCTCCGAACTCTGCGAGGGGCCGCGCAGCCAGAACGATTACGTCGAGCTGTCGCGGGAGTTTCACGCGGTCGTCCTGAGCGCCGTGCCGGTGTTCGACCGGGGGCGCGAGGACGCGGCACGACGCTTCATCGGACTGATCGACGAACTGTACGACCGCAACGTCAAGCTCGTGCTTTCCGCACAGGCGGCCATCGGGGACCTCTACCAGGGCGAGCGCCTGCGCACGGAGTTCGACCGGACCGCCAGCCGCCTCCGCGAGATGCAGTCCCTGGAGTACCTCGGCCGCTCGCACAAACCTTGATCGCCCGCGCGCTCGTTCGATAGAATCCGCGCGCTTCCTAGGCCGGATCCTCCGCATGAAGACCGTCAGCACGCGTCCTCAGGATGTCGAGCGCGCGTGGTTTGTCATCGACGCCGAAAGCCAGGTCCTCGGCCGCCTCGCGACCGAGGTGGCGCGTCGTCTGCGGGGCAAGCACAAGGCTGCCTACACGCCGCACGTGGACACCGGCGACTACATCGTGGTGGTCAATGCCGAGAAGGTGCGCGTGACGGGTAAGAAGGCCACCGACAAGACGTACTACCGCCACACGGGCTATCCCGGGGGCATCAAGGCGACGCGTTTCGAGAACATGATCGAGAAGCACCCGGAGCGAGTGATCGAGAAGGCGGTCAAGGGCATGCTGCCGCGCAATCCCCTCGCACGCGCCGCGTTCCGCAAGCTCAAGGTGTACGCGGGACCCGACCACCCGCATTCGGCGCAGCAACCGAGGTCGCTGGCGCTGTAGCGGCGCGGCTTCCCGCACGCAACCGCAGCGGTCATTCAGCGCAAGCAGCCCCGGTCTTCGAGGACGAGCATGGCACAGGGACAGAATTACGGCACCGGCCGTCGCAAGAGTTCCACCGCACGGGTTTTCATACGGCCGGGCAACGGTCGCATCCTGGTGAACGAGCGTCCCGTGGACGAGTATTTCGGACGGGAAACCGCGCGGATGATCGTGCGGCAACCGCTGGAGGTCGCCGGGGCGCTGGACCGCTTCGACATCACCGTGACGGTGAAGGGAGGCGGTTCGTCCGGTCAGGCGGGCGCCATCCGGCACGGCATCGCCCGCGCCCTCGTGGACTACGACGAGACCCTGCGTTCGGACCTGCGGCAGGCCGGCTTCATCACGCGCGACGCGCGGGAAGTGGAGCGCAAGAAGGTCGGGCTGCGCAAGGCGCGCAAGCGTCCGCAATACTCGAAGCGGTGATCCGGGACGGACGTTCACAGGTCGGTTGCCCGCCGCGCGTGACTACGCCTGGCGGCACACCTGAGACGCGACGACAGACGCGACAGACGCGACGAAAGCAGCACGGCGGGAGCAGCCTGTCTTGAGCGACGACAGCATCAACACCGGACGCCGGTACTTCCTGATCGCCTCAACGTCGGCGGTGGCCGGCGTCGGCATGGTCGGCGCCGCCATACCCTTCGTCAAGGCCTGGACCCCGAGCGCCAAGGCCAGGGCGCTCGGCGCCCCGATCCGGGTCGACATCGGCAAGCTGCGGCCCGGAGAGATCCTCGGCCCGATCCCCGCCTGGCGGGGCCAACCGGTTTTCATCGTCTACCGGGCTTCGGAATCGGTCGAACTGCTCGCGTCCGACACGGCGGACCTCGCCGACCCGGACTCGGAGAACGCGGACATGCAGCCCGACTACGCGCGCAACGCCTGGCGTTCCCGACGGCCCGAGATCGGCGTCTACGTCGGCCTCTGCACGCACCTCGGCTGCTCTCCCAAGTACTACGGGGCGGTCCAGCCGGAGACTTTCGACCCGGATTGGCAGGGGGGTTTCTTCTGTCCCTGCCACGGGTCCCGGTTCGACCTGGCGGGACGGGTCGTCAAGAGCGTGCCGGCGCCCGACAACCTGCCCGTGCCGCCGTATTTCTTCGAGACGGACGACGTGATCGTCATCGGTGAGGACGAGGAGACCGCCTGATGGCCGAGTCGAACGCCCCCGCACCCGGACGCCTGACCGGACCCCTGAGACGTTTAGTGGCGTGGCTCGACGAGCGCATGCCGCTCACCGAGACGATCGAGTACCACGCGACGAAGTACTACGCTCCGAAGAACTTCAACTTCTGGTACTACTTCGGCGTCCTCGCCCTCGTCGTGTTCGCCATCCAGATTCTCTCGGGGATCTGGCTCACGATGTCCTACGTCCCGAGCGGCGACGGGGCGTTCGCTTCCGTCGAGTACATCATGCGCGACGTGGAGTACGGCTGGCTGATCCGTTACCTGCACTCCACCGGCGCGTCCGCGTTCTTCCTGGTCATCTACCTGCACATGTTCCGCGCCCTGGCGTACGGCTCGTACCGCGCGCCGAGGGAGCTGCTCTGGCTGATCGGCATGGCGATCTACCTCGTGATGATGGCGGAAGGGTTCTTCGGTTACGTGCTGACGTGGGGGAACATGTCGTTCTGGGCCGCGCAGGTGATCGTCTCCCTGGCCGGCGCCATCCCCTTCGTGGGGCCCGAACTCATGGAGTGGATCCGCGGCGACTACGGCATGTCCGAGATCACCCTGAACCGGTTCTTCGCCCTGCACGTCGTGGCGCTGCCGCTCGCCCTGGCCGGCCTGGTGTTCCTGCACATGGTGGCCCTGCACCACGTCGGCTCGAACAACCCGGAAGGCGTGGACATCAAGAAGCACAAGGACCCGCAGGGCGTGCCCCTCGACGGCATCCCCTTCCACCCGTACTACACCGTGCACGACTTCATGGCCACGGTCGCGTTCCTGATCCTGTTCTGCGCCATCGTGTTCTTCGCGCCGGAGATGTTCGGGTACTTCATCGAGAAGCCGAACTTCGAGGAGGCCGACCCGCTCAAGACGCCCGAGCACATCGCGCCGGTCTGGTACTACACGCCGTTCTACGCGATGCTGCGGGCGACGACGTTCCCCCTGTTCGGCCTGTCCGCCAAGTTCTGGGGCCTGATCGTCATGGCCGCAGCCATCGTGATTCCGGCCATCCTCCCCTGGCTCGACCGCGGCAAGGTCAAGTCCATCCGTTACAAGGGCCTGCTGTCCCGCCTCATGCTCGCCATGCTCGTCGTCAGTTTCGTCGTGCTCGGCTACCTCGGCACGATCCCGCCGTCACCCACGGCCACGGCGGCGGCGCAGGTCTTCACCGTGCTCTACTTCGCCTACTTCCTGCTGATGCCGTGGTACTCGCGGGTCGACCGGACGAGGCCCGTACCGGACCGCATACCGTGACGGCACGAATTCTCGTACTCCTCGTTGCCCTGGCCGGCCTGCCGGCCGCGGCCGCCACGACGGACTGGCCGATGCAGTCCATGGAGCCGGACCTGCACGACAAGCCGTCCCTCCAGCGGGGGCTTGGCCTGTACGTCAACTACTGCCTGGCGTGCCACTCCCTGAGGTTCCAGCGCTACGAGCGCACGGCGGACGACCTCGGCATCCCGCACGAGCTGTTTCTCGAGAACCTGGTGTTCACGGGGCAGAAGATCGGCGGTCTGATGGCGACGTCGATGCCCGAAGAAGAGGCCAAGGCGTGGTTCGGGGCCCGCCCGCCCGATCTCACCATGGTCGCGCGCGTGCGGGGCGAGGAGTGGCTCTACAACTACCTGAAGACCTTCTACCTCGATCCCACGCGACCGTTCGGGGTGAACAACAAGGTGTTCGAGAACGTCGGCATGCCCCACGTCATGATGGACCTGCAGGGCGTGCAGCGGGAGGTATGCAGGGGGTTCAAGCCCGTCGACCTGCTTGACGGCGAATCGGTCATCGTTGCCGAACCCGAGCCGCACTGCTTCCTCGAGGTAGAGGAAGGCTCCGGCAGCTTCAGCGCCGGCGAGTTCGACGACGCGGTGTACGACCTCGTCAACTTCCTGTACTACGTGGGCGAACCGACACGCCTCGAACGGGAGCGACTGGGCGTCTACGTCCTGCTCTTCCTGGGGCTGCTGTTCGTCTTCGCGTACCTGCTGAACCGCGAATACTGGAAGGACGTCCACTGATCCTGCGCGAGGTGCCAATGAGCGTCCTGACCAGGCGAGGCTCGATGACCCTGTTCTCGGACCCTGCGGACCACCAGAGCCACCGGGTTCGGATGGTCGTGGCCGAAAAGGGCATCAACGTCGACATAGTCGACGTGGACCCGCGCCACAAGCCGCAGGAACTGGGGCAGATCAACCCCTACAACACCCTGCCGACCCTCCTCGACCGCGAACTCGTGCTCTACGAGAGCACGGTGATCATGGAGTACCTCGACGAGCGCTTTCCGCACCCGCCCCTGCTGGCGGTGTACCCGGTCGCCCGGGCGCAGAGCAGGCTCCTCATGCACCGCATCGAGAAGGACTGGAGCCGCCGCGTCAACCTGCTGATGGCCGGCCGCGGACGCGCCGAGTCCCTGAACAAGGCCCGGAAGGAGCTGGGCGAGAGCCTTCTCGCGGTCGCCCCGGTCTTCGCGAGCCAGCCGTTCTTCATGAGCGACGAGTTCACCCTCGTCGACTGCTGCGTGGCGCCCATCCTCTGGCGGCTCCGGGCGATGGACGTCAAGCTGCCCGAACGTTCCACGCGCGCCATGCGCCAGTACATGCGCCGCATCGTGGAGCGCGAGTCGTTTCGGCGGAGCCTTACCGAGGCCGAAGTCGAGATGCGGGAGTGACGTGGGCTCCCCCCGGCCGTACCTGATACGCGCGCTGATCGACTGGATCGTCGACAACGACTGGACCCCGCACCTGCTGATCGCCGCCGACGCCGAGGGCGTCGCCGTCCCGCGTGACCACGTCAAGGACGACCGCATCGTCCTGAACGTCGCGGCCCGGGCCGTGCGCGGTTTCGTGTGCAGCGACGAGGCGGTGTCCTTCGACTCCCGTTTCGGCGGCCGCGCGTTCCACGTGGTGGTGCCCCTGGAGGCCGTCCTCGCGGTGTACGCCCGCGAGAGCGGAGCGGGCCTGGCCTTCCAGGGCAGCAACGTCGCGGGCAGCTTCCCGAGCCCCGAGACCGGGACCGATACCGGTCCCGGGCCGGTCGACGACACGACGCCTCCAGATCGTCCCGGCGGCGCCAGGGGGAAGCCGAAGCTCACGCTCGTCGACTGAGCCCGCCGGCCGGGAACAACGGGACCGGCCGGGGGCGCCAGTACGCGGTCAGCCGCCGGCGTCCAGGTACTCGAAGGCCTTGACCACCTTCTGCACGCCGACGACCGATCGCGCCACGTCGGCGGCGGAGTCCCCTTCCACGCGCGAGACGAGTCCCATCAGGTAGACGACGCCGTCCCGCGTGACCACCATCACGCGGTCTCCATCCACCTCCTCGCTCGCGACCAGGCTGGTCTTGACCTTGGTGCCGAGCCAGCGGTCGTTGATCCGCGACACCGTCGTGACCGGCGGGCCGACCTCGAGCTCGTTGTGGATCCGGCGCACCTTGCGGACCTGCTGTTCCACGGCCTCCTGAGCGGCCTGCTTCAGGGCCTCGTCCGACACCAGGCCGGTCAGCAGCACCACGCCGTTGAAGCTCGTGACGCGGATCTGGCTGTCGCGCAGCGCCTCGCTGGTGTTGCGGATGACGCCCGCGGCCGCCCGCTCGATCCCCTCGTCATCGAGGATGACCCCCGGCGTGCGCGCGCCGGGGTCGCTCCCCGTGATCGTCGCGCAGGACACCGCGCCAAGCGCCAGCACGACGCACAGCCCACGAAGAAGCATCAACATTGCAGTCCGGTCATCCGCGATCCGCACAGAAGGCATCTGCTATCCACACTTTTTTCCAGAAGAAGCTCGAGAAGAAACCCGAGAAAAAGTTTGTCCCGGACATCGACACCACGTCAAATCGCGACATGTCGGAGGCATAGCGGGGATTCTCCGTGAGCCAGGCCTCCGCGGCGCGCAAGAGCCGGCGCTGCTTCGCCGCGTTGACCGAGGTGGCCCCGTCCTCCCAGGCACCGGGGCCCCGGAGGCGGACTTCCACGAAGACGAGTACGGCTTCGTGGCGCATCACGAGGTCGATCTCGCCCCAGGGTTTCGCGTAGTTGCGGGCCAGCGTCCTGAGGCCCCGTCTGCGCAGGAACCGTTCCGCCGCGCGCTCCGCACGGCGGCCGGCGCGCCGGGCCCGGCGGCCTCCCACGCGACGCGAGCGGGGTACCACACCAGTGCTCCAGTCTCAACGGCGCGGCAGCGCCGGCGGCAGGGGCTGGAAGTCGCCGCCCCGCACGACGGCCCACGCCGGTTCGCGATGGACAGACCCATCCGGGCCGAGCCCGAGCATGCCCGACGCTCCCATGATCCGGTGCTCCGGGGAAGCCGCCAGCCAGCGCAGCCGATTCACGATCCGAAAGGCGTCGACACCGAAGGCGAACAGGGATTCCGCGGTTCCGGTCATCCCCGGAAACGGGTCCTGCAACGCCGCCTTGAGCGAGGAGGGATAGAGGCGCCAGGGCAGGTCGCAGACGCGCATGCCCTCCAGGGCGCGAGCGCCGTCACGCAGCACCTGCGACGAACCGTACACCGGCAGGTCCGCCGCGTAGTGGAAGCGCAGCGCCGCGGCGAGGGAGTTCGCGTGGTCACCGTCGAGCAGGGCCACCACGGCGCTCACGTCCGCCCGACGGCGCGCCGTGAACGCAACCTCCACGCCGGGGAAGAGCCTCGCGAGCGCCGTCTGCCTGGCCTGGCTTTCCTCGATGGCGAGCGCTTCGCCCACGACGTTCGTGACTTCCCTGACGTCCGGGAACACGCCCACATCCACGAGTCCCACGTCGTCCGGCAAGTTCGTCCGGAGCGCGACCGCGGCCCGTTCGGACCAGTCGGCCCGCGTCCGGAACACGACGACCCGCCGCCGGCCGTCCACGCCCATGCGGCGCGCCAGCGCGCGGCCTTCGTCCTCGACGGCCAGGGCGAACTGGATGAGCCGGGGAGTCGCCGCACCGGACGCACGCGGCGTGATCGTGTTCAGCGTCACGGTCGGCAGGATCGGATCGAGGTCCCACATCCGCGCCACGTTCTCCTTGGACAGCGGTCCGACGATCGCCTCCGCGCCGCTGGCCAGCGCCTCTTCGTAGAGCGCATCGAGGGGCGCGGCACCGGTGTCGTAAAGCAGGACCGATGGCGCCGCCCCTGCCCCACCGTCCCGCTCCCGACCGGAGTTGCCGTGAAAGTAACCGGCCAGGAACCCGTCGCGCACCGACTCCCCGGCATTGGCGAAGCGCCCCGACAGCGGCAGGAGCAGGGCGATGCGCCCGGGACCCGGCTCGTCCAGGCCGGGCGGCTGGACCAGCGCCGCCGGATGGTCCGGGTGTCCCTGCCGCCACCCGGCCCAGAGGGTGCGCTGCCGCGCCGGGGTCAGGGCCTCGTTGTAGGTCTGCAGGAACCGCCACCAGGCTCGCTCCGCCACGGTGACCGCCCGACTCCCCAGGTCCGCCAGGCGGTAGCCTTCCACCTGTGTGCCGTGGCGCCAGAGCGCGCGGCCGAGCGCCGGGACATCGGCGCCGGCGCCGGCTTCGAAGGCGACGAGGGTCGCCGCCGCGCCCGCGTGGTCGCCCCGGGCCGCCGCCACGTCGGCACGGAGCACGGCGAAACGCAGGTGCCCGGCGGCGGAAGCCTCGAGGGCACGCAGTGTCTCGGTGACCGCGTCGACGTCTCCGCGCCCGAACGCGAGTCCCGCGTCGAGAAGCGTGAGCTCGAGGCGCTCCTCGCCGCCGGACGGCGCCCCCAGGCCAAGCGCGGCGAGTCCGTCCCGGACACCCTCGGCGGCCGTGACGTCGCCCGCTTCAAGAAGCGCCCAGGCGTGCCGGATGCGAAGCGCCCGCTCGTCCGCCAGGGCCGCCGGGTCCTGGACCGGAGGACCGACCGCGACCGGCGCGGCGCGCGTCGGGTCGCGACCCACGTCACTGCCGGACTGACAGCCCGCCGCGACGGCGAGGGTCAGCACCGCGAGCATGGCCCGCGTGAAGCACAAGCGCGGCTTCGCGTAGGCTTGCGCCCGTCTGCCGTTCCAGATGGGCCGTGTCATGACAACCTCGAGGAGCACCGGAACCCTGTACGTGGTGGCCACGCCCATTGGAAACCTGGAGGACCTCACCGCGCGAGCGGCAAACGTCCTCAAAGCGGTTGAGACAGTGGCCTGCGAAGATACCAGACGGTGCCGCATCCTGTTGCGGCACATCGACGCTTCCCCCGGCGAACTCCTGAGCCTGCACGACCAGAACGAGGCGCCCGCGGCAAGGCGGGTCATGCGGCGGCTGTCCGGAGGAACGGATGTGGCGCTCGTCTCCGACGCCGGTACGCCCCGGCTTTCCGATCCTGGCTTCGAACTCGTCCGGGCCGCGCACGACGCGCGGATCACGGTCAGCCCCGTCCCCGGGCCAAGCGCGCTCACCGCCGCGCTGTCGGCGTCACCCCTGCCGGCGGCGCCGTGCACGTTCGAGGGCTTCCTGCCGGCCAGGAAGGGGCCACGCCGACAGGCGCTGACGAGGCTCCTGCAGCGACCGGAGACGACCGTGTTCTTCGAGGCCCCGCACCGCCTCGCCGGTACGCTCGCCGACCTCGAGGATCTTGGCGCCGGGGAACGCCAGATCACCGTCTGCCGGGAGATGACCAAGGCCTTCGAGACGATCGTCCATGGGCGCGTCGCGGCGGCGCTGACGCACGTCGGCCCCTTGCGGGGCGAGTTCGTGTGTGTCCTCGAAGGGTCGCGGGAGCCGCCGCCTTCCGACGGGGAGACCCTGCTCGAACTCCTCCTCGAGGAACTGCCGCCAGGACGCGCGGCCAGGCTTGCGGCGCGCGCGACCGGCGAGTCCCGCACGGCGCTCTACCGCCTGGCGATAGGCCGCCGTGGTATGGTGGAAACGCGAGCCGGCCAGGCAGCCGCCGTCTCCGGGGACACGTCCCCGGGGCAGGAGGAAAGTCCGGGCTCCACGGAACAGGGCGCCAGGTAATCCCTGGGGGGCGCGAGCCCACGGAAAGTGCAACAGAGAGCAGACCGCCGCGGCGCATCGCCCACGGGCGAGACTTTGTCGCGGCAAGGGTGAAAGGGTGCGGTAAGAGCGCACCGCGCACGACGGTAACGTCGGCGGCTAGGCAAACCCCGCCCGGAGCAAGGCCAAATGGGAATCCGCGGGGCGTGTTCCGCGCCGGATTCGGGTAGGCCGCAAGAGGCGGCCGGCGACGGCCGTCCCGCAGATGAATGGCTGCCCGCGCCACCGCCTCGGCGGCCGGCGTCGACAGAACCCGGCTTATCGGCCGGCTCGCCCCCACACCGCCTCTCGCCCGGCGGTCATCCCCGGCGTGAGCGCCCCGAAATACCGGTTGACACCCTCCACGGCCCTCTTATAGTAGCCCCAAGTGGGAGATAGTGGGTAAATGTGGGTGAAATTGTCAGATCGTGGCAATCCCACCCGATCGCACCATGTTTCGCGGCATCAACAGCGTGACGCTGGACGCCAAGGGCCGGATGGCGCTGCCGGCACGCCATCGCGAGGCGATTCGGGCCCGCTCGGCGGGCCGGCTGGTCACGACGATCGACCGCTTCGACCCGAGCCTGCTGATCTACCCCCTGCCCGACTGGGAGGCGCTCCAGGCCCGGCTGCAGAAGATGGCGAACATGCACGCGCCGGTGCGCATTCTGCAACGGCTGCTGATCGGCCACGCGACCGACATGGAGCTCGACGCCAACGGG
>JAJDTI010000107.1 GCA_022827245.1 Pseudomonadales bacterium
CGTGGCGGTCGTCCTCTGCGTTGGCCTTGCCGTGACCGATGTCGCCCTGGCGGCGGAGAGTCCCGGCGGAGACGACGAGGCCGAAGTGCGTCTGACGTACGGCCCCATCGGGCCCTACGACACCCTCTGGTCCATCGCGAGGCGCGTACGCCCCGGGCAGGCCACCGTCGAGCAGACGATGACGGCCCTGGTCCGCCTGAACCCGAACGCGTTCATCGACGGCGACAGGAACCGCATTCGGGGCGGCATGATTCTCGAGGTTCCCACCGAGGCCGAGGCGATGGGTACCGCACCGACCTCGCCCCGGCGTCCGCCCCCGGCTCCCGAAGCGGAAATCCCCGACCCGGCGCCGGTCCCCATCATCGAGGAGCCGCCGGACGCGGCGGTCGCCCCGGCGGAGGCGGAGCCGGTCTCCCGGCCCGACCCCGAGCCGGACCCCGTACCGGAGGCCCTGGAAGAAGCGTTTGCCGAACGTGACCGGCTGGCCGGAGAGAACGCCGCGCTCGTTGCCGACCTCGACCGCGCGCGCGGAGACCTAGCCCTTGCCCAAGGGGAGATCGCCGCGCTGGAGGAGGTCGTCGCGACCCTCGAGCAGCAGGTCGACACGCTGCAGCAAGCCGCGACGGCGACGCCGCAGGGGCGGGCGGCGTCGCGAGACGCGGACGCTCCGCCCGCGCGTTTCAGTTTCATTGCCTGGGGCGCTGTCGCGGTGCTGCTGGCCGCCGCCGTGGTCGGCGTGCTCTATCAGCGCCGCCGCGTGCGCGCGCTCGAGGCGACCGCCGATGCCTACGGCAGTCCGTCTTCGACGGCCGAGGACCTCGTGGCGGACGCCGATCCGGACCGTGACTTCGAGGAGCCGCCGCTGGCCGCCCAGGACTCGCCGGCGGAGCCCTACGAGCCCGCCGAGACCTACGAGGATGCGGCGGCGTACGACCCGCTGGAGGAGGAGGATCCCGCGGAGGGCCCGACCGGTCCCGGCGGCTACAGCCCGAACACCAAGCTGAACCTCGCCCGGGCCTACGTGAACATGGGCGACGAGGAAACCGCCCGCGAGGTCCTCGAAGAAGTGCTCGCCGAAGGCGACGCCACGGAGCGGGCGGCGGCGCAGGAACTCCTTGACGGACTCGAATAGCGCACCCCAGACCGTAGCGCTCGGTGTCGAGTACGACGGAGCGGTCTTTCACGGTTTCCAGCGGCAGGTGGGCGTTCCGACCGTCCAAGAGGCGCTCGAGCGGGCCCTGTCCGGGGTCGCGGACACGCCCGTCCGGCTCGCCGTGGCCGGCCGGACGGACGCCGGAGTGCACGCCACCGGACAGGTCGTGAGCTTCCGCACCTCCGCCGTGCGGTCGGAGGAGTCCTGGCAGCGCGGCACGAATGCGCTGCTGCGCGGAGCGGACGGCGCCGTGGGCGTCGTCTGGGCGCGCCTGGTCGAGCGGCGCTTTCACGCGCGCTTCAGCGCCGTGTCGCGGCGCTACGCGTACGTCTACCTGGAGTCCGAGACCGCGCCGGTGCTGCTGCGCGGCAGGGTGACCTGGACGCGGGCGGAGCTGGATGCCGGCGCGATGCACCATGCCGCGCAGGATCTCCTCGGAGAACGGGACTTCAGCGCGTTCCGCGCCGCGGCGTGCGATTCGAACACGCCTTTCCGGCGGGTGGACGCCGTCTCCGTGGTCCGCCATGGGAAACAGGTGGTCATCGACATCGAGGCCAACGCCTTTCTGCAGCACATGGTCCGCAACCTTGCGGGATGCCTGGCGCACATCGGCCGCGGCGAGGCGGACACCGGGTTGGTGGCCGACCTGCTCGCGGCGGGGGACCGCACGCTGGCCCCCCCGACGGCGCCGCCCGACGGGCTGTATCTCACCCGGGTCACGTATCCGGACATCGACGTTCCCTACCGCCCGCCGCCGACGCTGCTCGGGGCGTGACGGGGCGTGACGGACTTGCCCGGAGGTGCGCAAGTCCGCAAACTCCCCGCCCCTTGATGTTCCCGGGACGGACCGCCTCGTGCGCGTGCGAACGAAGATCTGCGGAATCACCTCGATCGAGGACGGGCTCGCCGCCGCCGCGGCCGGCTGCGATGCGGTCGGGCTCAACTTCGTGCCGTCGAGTCCGCGCTACCTGTCAGCCGAGGCCGCGCGCGACATCGCCGAGGCGCTGCCGCCGCTGGTGACGCGCGTCGGCGTGTTCGTCGATGCCGCCCCGGGGGAGGTCGAGGGCGTCCTCGCCGCCGTGCCCCTGGACCTGCTGCAGTTCAACGGCCGGGAGGACGCCGCCGCGTGCGGCGGGTTCGGGCTCCCGTACGTGAAGGCGGAGGGTGTACGGACGGGCTTCTGCATCGAGGGGCTGGAGGATGCTTACCCAACGGCACGGGGCTTCCTGCTCGACACGTACGATCCGGTCGCCCGCGGAGGGACGGGGCGCGTGTTCGACTGGTCGCTGTGGCCGACGTCCTCGCGCCGGCCCCTCCTTCTGGCCGGCGGCCTGACACCGGACAACGTGGGCGCCGCCATCCGGCGGCTGGGTCCGTACGGAGTCGATGTGAGCAGCGGCGTGGAAGGTGGCGTCAAGGGGGTCAAGAGCGAGGCGAAGGTACGCGCGTTCGTCGCGGAGGTGCAGCGTGCCGCGCTCCAATAGGCCGCCGTACGACGCGCCGGACGCGGACGGCCGGTTCGGGACCTATGGGGGCAGGTACGTCGCCGAGACGCTGATATCCGCCCTGGACGAGTTGAACGCGCTGTACGGGGAGCTTTCCGCGGACCGTGCGTTCCAGGACGAACTCGCCACGGACCTCGCCCGCTACGTCGGCCGGCCCACGCCTCTCTACCCGGCGGAGCGCCTGACCGCGGAACTCGGCGGCGCGAAGGTCTATCTCAAGCGCGAGGACCTGAGCCACACGGGCGCCCACAAGATCAACAACACGGTGGGACAGGCGCTGCTGGCGAAACGGATGGGGAAACCGCGCGTGATCGCAGAGACCGGCGCCGGGCAGCACGGCGTCGCGACGGCAACGGTGGCCGCGCGGCTCGGGCTCGCGTGCCGCGTCTACATGGGCGCCGAGGACATCGAGCGGCAGCGCCTGAACGTGTACCGGATGCGGCTGCTCGGCGCCGAAGTCGTGTCGGTCGAGTCCGGGTCGCGGACGTTGAAGGACGCCATGAACGAGGCGATGCGGGACTGGGTGACGAACGTGGACACCACCCACTACATCATCGGCAGCGTGGCGGGGCCGCATCCGTATCCGATGATGGTGCGGGACTTCCAGGCCGTGATCGGCCGCGAGGCCCGGTCGCAGTGTCTCGAGGCGGAAGGTCGGCTGCCGGACGTCCTCGTCGCCTGCGTGGGCGGCGGATCGAACGCGATGGGGCTCTTCCACCCGTTCCTCGAGGACGAGGGCGTGGACATGGTGGGGGTGGAGGCGGCCGGTCTCGGCCTCGAGACGGGCCGGCATGCGGCGCCCCTTGCCGCCGGGTCGCCCGGCGTTTTGCACGGTCAGCTTACGTACCTCATGCAGGACGGGGACGGGCAGATCATGGAAACCCACTCCATCTCGGCCGGCCTCGACTACCCGGGCGTCGGCCCGGAGCACGCGCACCTGAAGGACAGCGGGCGCGCCCGGTATGTCGCCGTCACCGACGAGCAGGCGCTGGAAGCGTTCCGCATGCTCAACCGCCTCGAGGGCATCATGCCCGCGCTCGAGTCGAGCCACGCCCTCGCCTGGGTGATCGCGGAGGCGCCGCGACGCCCGCGGGAGGACATCATCGTCGCGAACCTGTCCGGTCGCGGAGACAAGGATGTCCCCGTGGTCGCGGGGCTGCTCGATGCGGGCGCGGACGGTGTGGACGGGAGCCCCGACGGCGGAGCCCCCGCGTGAGTCGGCTGGCGGAACGGCTGGCGGCGCAGCGGGCCGCCAGCCGCAAGACGCTGACCGCGTTCGTGACGGCGGGCGATCCGGCGCTGTCCGCGACCGTGCCCGCGCTGCACGGCCTGGTGCGCGGAGGGGCGGATGTCCTCGAATTGGGCGTGCCGTTCTCGGATCCGGAAGCCGAGGGGCCGCCGGTCCAGCGCTCCTCGGAGCGCGCGCTCGCCAATGGCGTGACGCTCGAGCATGTCCTCGCGATGGCGGAGGAGTTCCGCCGGGACGACGCCGGCACCCCGGTCGTGCTGATGGGGTACCTGAACTCCCTGATGCGCATGGGCTACGAACGCTTCGCGCGACGCGCCTCGGAAGTGGGCGTGGACGGGATGATCATCGTCAACCTGCCCCCGGAGGAAGCGGCCGCGGCGCAGGAAGCGTTCCGCGCGCGGGACCTCGACCTCGTCTTTCTCGTGGCGCCGACCACCACGACGGAGCGCGCGGCGCGCATCGCCGCGCGCGCGTCCGGGTTCCTCTACTACGTGTCGCTGAAGGGGGTGACCGGCGCCACGCACCTCGACGTGGACGACGTCGCCCGCAACGTCGTGCGGCTGCGCGAGGTTTCCGACCTGCCGATCCAGGTGGGCTTCGGCATTCGCGACGCGGCCTCGGCGCGCGCCGTCTCACGGGTTGCCGACGGCGTCGTGGTCGGCAGCGCCCTGGTCGACATCATGGGAGAACTCGCGGACACGCCGGAGTCGATCCCGCCGCGGCTCGAGGCCTGGCTCGGCGAACTGCGGAGCGCCCTGGACGCGCCGTGAGCGCACGCGGTTGGAGCGGTGCATGACGGACGCGGGCTGCATACGTGCGCATGGCTGAGCCCGCGCCCCTCGCCGAGTGGCTCGAACGGATCGGCACGGAACATCCGCGGGACGTCCTGCAGGGGCTCGAGCGCGTCGCCCGCGTCGCCCGACGCGCGGGTGTCACCCCGCCTGCACTCCGCAACGTCATCGTGGCGGGAACGAACGGCAAGGGTTCGACCTGCGTGTTCCTGGAACACCTCCTGCTGGCCGCGGGAGACTCCGTCGGGACGACGCTGTCGCCGCACCTCGCCCGCTTCAACGAACGCGTCCGGGTAGATGGCCGGGAAGCGACGGACGCAGCGCTCGTCGCCGCGTTCGAGGCCATCGAGCGAGCCCGGGGCGACACGGCGCTGAGCTACTTCGAATTCGCGATCCTGGCCGCGCTTCACGTCTTCCGGACGCGGCGGACGGACGCCGCCGTGCTCGAGGTCGGCCTGGGCGGGCGCCTCGACGCCACCAACGTGGTCGACGCGGACGTCGCGATCATCGTCAGCGTCGGTCTCGACCACCAGGAGTACCTCGGCGACACGCGCGAGGCCATCGCGTCCGAAAAGGCCGGCGTGCTGCGTGCGGGCCGCCCGGTGGTGTACGGGGAGCCGGATGTGCCGGAGGCCGTGCGCTCCCGCGCACGGGCGCTCGGGGCGCCGCTGTTCGCCTATGGCCGCGACTACGACGACACGGTTGATGCGCGCGGCTGGACGGTGCGCCTTGCCGGCGGCCGCACCGTGCACGTCGACACGCGCCCCCGGGTTCCCTCGTGCAACGCGGCGACCGCGCTGCAGGCGTGGGCGCTGATGGATCCGGATTTCGATACGGCGGCCGTGGCCGCCGCCTGCCGCGGCGCCGTGGTGCCGGGCCGCCTCGAGACGGTGCGCGCCGAGGGGCGCCGATGGATGCTGGACACGGCCCACAACCCCCACGCGGCGCGGTTCCTGGCCGCGCACCTGCCGGCCCGCGTGGCCTGCGCGGTCCTCGGGATGCTGGAAGACAAGGACGCTCCCGGCGTGGTGGGACCGCTGCTGCCGCGGGTGGCGCGGTGGATCGTGACCGACAACCGGCTGCCCCGGGGTCTGCCCGCCGACGATCTCCGCCGCCGGCTGGAAGGCGTGGTGACGCCGCGGGTGATCCCGGACCCGGACGCCGCGCTGGAGGCCGCCCGCTCTACTACGGGGCCGAACGATGTTATTCTTGTCTGCGGCTCTTTCGACTTGGTCGCCCGCACTCGCGCCAGACTGAATTGCTGACAGAGCAGACCCGAAACCGGATCACCGGCGCCGTTTTTCTCGCAGCGGTCGCGGTCATTGCCTTTCCGATGCTGTTCGACGGCGCTGGCATAGAGCCCCTCGAACTGCCTCCGGTCACGCCCGAACCCATCGACGTCTCCGCCCTCGAGGACCGGGCGGCGCCCCCGGACAGTGCCGGGCTGCTGGCGGCGCGTGACGCCCTGCGGGCCGAGATCGACCCGGAAGGGTACCGGCGCGAGACCGGGACCCGGATCGGCGACCCGGTGCTGGCCGAAGAGACCGCGGCGCCGCCGGCGCCAGCGGAAGCGTGGGCGGTGCAGATGGGCAGCTTCTCGAGTCGGGACAACGCCGTGGCGTTGCGCGATCGCCTGCGCAACGACGGTTACGATGCGCTGCTCTCGAACGTCAAGGCGAGCGCGACGAAGCTGACACGGGTCGCCGTCGGGCCGATGATCGAGCGCGACGCGGCGGTACGGTTGCGGCAGGAGCTCGACGACCGTTACCGTGACCTCGAGCCCCGGCTCGTCCGGTTCAGCCATTGAATGCCATGCCTCCGTCGAGTTGACCAGTTGAAATGTCGGGAGCGGACGGGATCATCGTGGCGGTCGTGGGTCTGTCCACGGCCATCGGTCTCGTTCGTGGCCTGGCGCGCGAGGTAATGTCGGTGATCGTCTGGGTGACCGCCTTCGTCGCGGCCCTCCTGCTGGGGGAGCCGGTCGCCGGCCTGCTCGAAGTCGGCGCCGGCCTCGGCACCGCGGCCGGGTTCGCCATCGTCTTCGTCGCGGTCCTGATCGCGGGGGCGATCCTGCAGCGCATGCTGGCCAAGCTGGTGCGTTCCACGGGAATCGGCGGGACCGACCGCATGCTCGGCTCGCTGTTCGGCGCCGCGCGGGGCGGCCTCGTCGTCCTCGTCGCGCTGATCGCGTTGCGGCCGTTCGCGGAGACCACGTCCTGGTGGCTCGAGTCCGCGCTGGTCCCGGAGCTCCTGGCGTTCGAACGGGACGTCCTGGATCTCCTGCACGTCGCGGTGCGGCGGTTCGTCGGACCGTCCGGGTAACGGGGGAGGACAGGGAGCCATGTGCGGAGTCGTGGGTATTCTCGGGTATACGCCCGTCAACCAGCAGCTCTACGACGCGTTGACGGCGTTGCAGCATCGCGGCCAGGACGCGGCGGGGATCGTCACCTGCGACGGCGTCCGGGCGCACCTGCGCAAGGGCAACGGCCTGGTGCGCGACGTGTTCGAGCAGCGCCACATGCAGCGGATGGTGGGCACGATGGGCATCGGCCACGTCCGCTATCCGACGGCGGGGACCTCGAGTTCCGCCGAGGCGCAGCCGATGTACGTGAACTCGCCCTACGGCATCGCGCTCGGCCACAACGGCAACCTGACCAACGCCACGGAACTCGAGGCGGACCTGTTCCGCGCCGACCGGCGCCACGTCAACACCGACTCGGACTCCGAGATCCTGCTGAACGTGTTTGCCGACGAACTGAACAAGGCCGGTGCGGTACGCGTCGAGCCGGACGCCGTCTTCAAAGCCGTCGAGGGCGTGCACCGCCGGTGCCGCGGCGCCTACGCGGCCGTTGCCATGGTCATCGGCGGGGGCATCGTGGGCTTCCGCGACTGCCACGGGATCCGTCCGCTCATCTACGGGCGCCGCGAGACCGAAGGCGGCACCGAGTACATCGTGGCCTCGGAAAGCGTCGCCCTCGACATCCTCGGCTTCGAGGTCGTGCGCGACGTGCAGCCGGGCGAGGCCGTCTACATCGACATCGAGGGCAATCTCCACACGCGGCGCTGCGGAATCGAGCGCGCCTACTCGCCGTGCATCTTCGAGCACGTCTACCTCGCCCGACCCGACTCGATCATCGACCGGATTTCCGTGTACAAGGCCCGCCTGCGCATGGGGGAGAGCCTCGCCGAGCGCATCCTCGCCCGCTACCCCGGCAATCAGCACGACATCGACGTCGTGATTCCCGTGCCCGACACGGCGCGCACGGCGGCGCTGCCACTGGCCCACCAGCTCGACGTCAAGTTCCGCGAGGGCCTGGTCAAGAACCCCTACATCGGGCGCACGTTCATCATGCCGGGCCAGACGGAGCGCCGGAAGTCCGTGCGGAGCAAGCACAACGCCGTCGAGCTCGAGTTCCGCAACAAGAACGTGCTGCTCGTCGACGACTCGATCGTGCGCGGCACGACGACGCGGCAGATCATCCAGTTGGCCCGGGAGGCGGGTGCGCGCAAGGTGTACTTCGCCTGCGCGGCGCCGCCGGTCCGCTACCCCAACGTCTACGGCATCGACATGCCGGCGGCCAACGAGTTCGTGGCGCACAACCGCAGCGAGGAGGAGATCGGCACGCTGATCGGGGCCGACTGGCTGGTCTACCAGACCATCGAAGACCTGATCCTGGCCGCCCGGGAGGGCAACCCGGAGCTGCGGGGGTTCGACTGCTCGGTCTTCAACGGCGAGTACGTGACGGGAGACATCGACGAGGCTTACCTCGCGCGACTGTCGCGCCGTCGCAACGACCGCATGAAGCAGTTGCGCGAGGCGGCCCTCGAGGAACAGCCCGTGATCGAGCTGTCGAGCCACGCCTGAAGTCGATGTCGGGGGAGACACAACCCAGGCCGCGGCGGGAACGCACCAGTCCCTGCATCGGCGTGTGCTCGACCACCTTCGGGGATCTCGTGTGCCGGGGCTGCAAGCGCTTCGCCCACGAGGTGGTGGACTGGAACGGCTACGACCCGGACCAGCGCCTGGCGATCTGGCGGCGCCTCGCCGAGTTGCGCGACGCGAGCGTCGGGGGCTTCCTGTCGGTGGTCGACCCGGACGCGCTGCAGGCGGCGGCCACCCGGCTGCACATCGTTCCCGTGCCGGAACAGAGCCTGCTGACGCTGGCGTACGAGACCCTCCGCCGGACCCGGGGCGCGCCGGACTTCGCGGCGCTCGGACTCGCGACGTCGCCGGCGGGCGCGGCGGTTCCTCCGGCGCAGCTCTTCGCCACGATCTCCCGCGAGTTCCTGACGCGGTCCACGGCCGTATACGAGCGGAACTTCCGCATCCCGGCAGAGTGAGTCGCGCCCCCGACCTCGGCGCCGTCCGGGCTTTCCTTGGCACGGCGACCCCCGACGCCTGGGCGGACGCGGCGGTCCATGCGGTCGACACCCTGCTGATCGACCACGCAAACTGCGAGAAGAAGGCCGCGGGCACGGCGATCGGGATGCTCTATCGCTACGATGCGCACGAGGAGATCCTCGCGCCCCTGGCCAGGCTGGCCCGAGAGGAACTGCGCCACTTCGAGGAAGTGCTGCGGGCCATGCGCCGCCGCGACATCGCGCCGCGAAGGCTGTCGCCTTCCCGCTACGCCGGCGCCCTGTTCGGCCTCGCCGCATCGCACGAGCCGGCGCGGCTGGTGGACACGCTCATCGCCGGGGCGATCGTCGAGGCCCGCTCCTGCGAGCGTTTCGCCCTGCTCGCGAAACGCCTCGACGGCGACCTCGGCCGGCTCTACGCCGGCTTGCTGGCCTCGGAAGCGCGTCACTTCGAGACCTACCTCACCCTGGCGCGATCATGCGCCGACGCGCCGGTGGAGGCGCGCGCGGAAGAGATGCTGGCTGTCGAGGGGCGGCTCGTCACCGAGCCCGACCGAGTGCTGCGCTTCCACAGCGGCCCACCGGCCGGGTAAGGGCAGCCCTCACAAGCGCCAACCTGGAGCCAGCGCGGACTGCAGCCGGAAATGGCCGTGTCCGTGGGCGGCGGGTGCGGGCGCGGCGCTTCCCGAGGTCGTTACGAACATCGCCCCTTTTTGAAGCGTCCACGGGTCGCCACGATCCGCTTGGGGACCGGCCCGCACCGTTGGCGTTGACGCGTGTCCCGGGCGAATGCTCCGCGACGGAACATCGCCCTAATCAAGGCGTGCGATGGCGCGACCCCGCGTTTTCCACCGCCCGCCCACCGGCGCTCTGGTGTTCTGGGGGATCGCGCCCGTGGACGGCCCGTGGAAAACGCTCCCCTGCCCCTGTGCACACCACAACCCCGGTCCAACTTCCTGATCCGGAAGGGGACATTTCTGCTTTGGAGAAAAGGGGACATTTCTGCTTTGCGTTGACATGTGCTCGTGTACTGTTTACACGTACAGTTATTCGAGATAGGCTTTCCCCTGAGCGTAAGCCTCCCGGGAACCCCCTCTCGTGGCATCGAAACGTCGCCGGCAATCGCGCCAGGCCAGTATCGAGTTTCGCCCCTGTGGCCGTGGTGGCGCGCGCCCCGGTGCGGGTCGGCCGCGTACGCGTCATTCGCGGGTTCCGCACCGCGACCGGGGTGGGGTGCCGGGGCATTGCCCGGTGCTGGTCTCCGTGCGCGTGCTGGACGATGTGCCGCCGTTGCGCTGCGGGCGGTTCGTGCGAGCGTTCCGCGAGACGCTGAGTGAGTGTGCGCAGCGGCCAGGGTTCCGGGTGGTGCACTACTCGATCCAGGACGACCACGCGCAATTCCTGGTGGAGGCGCAGGGCAAGGTGTGCCTGGCGAACGGTATGAAGAGCCTCGCGGCGGCGTCGGCGGGTGCCGCCGGTGGTGCTGGACGGGGCGAGTTCGGGGCTGTGGTTCGACGGGTGGAAGGGGCGTGCGCCGCCGCCCGGGCGGTATGCAGACGCTGGTCGCGAATGCGAAGTCGCCATGCCGCGGAGCTGGCTGCTGTCCAGGGGTTGGCGGCGCATCGGCCTGATCGATCCGGCCGAGGTGCCGGGTGGCTCGCGGGACGGGCGCGGTCCCGTTCGGGGCACGCGCGCGCCGGCCTTGGCCGCATAGGGGAGGCGGCGAGCCGTCCGGGCCGGCGTAGCTGAGTCAGATTGGCGCTTTGGGGCGGCCCTTGCGGTCGCTAGGTGCGCGCATGCGCGCACTGTCGGATTCGTGCCAGTCCCCTACGGGTTTTGCGGGAGGGCGAAGCACTCGAGGGCCATCTCGCTGCCCAGGCGTAGGGTCCAGCCGCAGCGTCCCCAGTCTCCGAGGACGTAGCGGCGGCCTTTCCGTCCGTCGGGTGCGAGCGGGACATCGTGGACGCCGGGACGGTGCGTGTGCCCGTGAATCAGCATGGGGCAGTCGTGGCGCAGCATCGCGGCGACGACTTCCTCCTCGGTGACGTCCATGATGTTCTCGGCCTTGTTGGCGTTCGCCTGTCGGCTCTCCTCGCGCAGGCTCCGCGCGAGGGCTCGGCGTTCGGGGAGGGTGCGCGCCAGCACGTCCGCCTGCCACTGCGGCGAGCGCAGCACCGCGCGGGCCTGCTGGTACGCGGCGTCCCGCGTGCAGAACGCGTCCCCGTGCGCCAGCAGGAGACGCGGTCCGTCCGCCCGCGGCTGGACGACGTGCGGATCGGGAATGAGCGTGACGCCGGTGTCCGCAGCGAATGCGTCGCCGAGGAGAAAGTCGCGGTTGCCGTGCATCACGAACACCGGGCAATGGCGGGTGGCCGCCGCGAGGGCTTCCCGCACCGCCGCGGCGGTCGGGCCGTCATCGTCGTCGCCCACCCAGACCTCGACCAGGTCCCCGAGGATGTAGAGGGCGTCTGCCCCGGGCGCTTCGCGCGTCAGGAAGTCACGGAACCCCTGCAGCACGCGGGGCGCGTCGACGTCGATATGCAGGTCCGAGAGGAAGAGGGCCTTCACCTGCCCTCCGCCGACTGCAGCACGTTCTGCAGCATGGCGACGCGCGTCATCGGGCCCACGCCGCCCGGGACCGGCGTGATCCACCCGGCGCGCTCGCGGGCCGCCTCGAACTCGACATCCCCGTGCAGCCGGTTGTTCCGGTCGCGGGTGATGCCCACGTCGACGACGATGGCCCCGGGCTTGATCCAGTCCCCGCGCACCAGCCCGGCCTGTCCGGTCGCCGAGACGACGATGTCGGCGGCGGCGACGTGCGCCGGCGTGTCGCGGGTGAACTTGTGCGCGGTGGTGACGGTGCAGCCCGCGAGCAGCAGTTCGAGCCCCATCGGCCTGCCGACGTGGTTCGAGGCGCCCAGGACGGTCGCCGCGAGGCCGCGGAGGGGCGTCTCCGTCCGCTCGAGCAGCGCCATGATCCCCTTCGGCGTGCAGGATCGCAGCGTGGGCTGTCGCAGGGCCAGCCGGCCGATGTTGTACGGGTGCACGCCGTCGACGTCCTTCGACGGCGCGATGCGCTCGAGGATGCGCGGCGCGTCGAGGTGCGCCGGGAGGGGGAGCTGCACGAGCATGCCGTCGATCGTGCCGTCGCCGTTGAGTTCCTCGATCGCGTCGACGAGCGCGCCTTCCGGCGTGTCCGCCGGCAGACGGCGGATGTCGTGCTTGAAGCCCACCTCGACACAGTCCCGGCGCTTGTGCTTCACGTAGATCGCCGACGCCGGGTCGTCGCCGACGAGCAGGACCGCCACCCCGGGCCGTCGCATGCCGCGCCCGACACGGGTCGCGACGACCGTGGCGATGTCCTTGCGGATCGACCCCGCGATGGCATTCCCGTCGAGGATGCGTGCGCTCATCGGTCCAGTGGGGCCAAAAAACGCAGTCTACACGGAGGCGGACGCGCCGTGACCGCGTCCGGCGGGCCGGCCACCGCCTGCGGTTTGACCGCCCGCAGGCGCGCCAGTATGATCGCGCGGCCGCGCGGCGGGGTATGGCGCAGTCTGGCAGCGCGCCTGCTTTGGGAGCAGGAAGTCGGGAGTTCGAATCTCCCTACCCCGACCACTTTCCGTCTGGTAATTGGTGAGATAGCAGAGAGATAGCGCGTCTGACTAAAGTGGTTTCGAACTGTGCGGACGCGCCAGGGCTGCGCCCGTAGCTCAACTGGATAGAGCATCGGCCTTCTAAGCCGGCGGTTGCAGGTTCGAGTCCTGCCGGGCGTGCCATCCCTGTCCGAGCGAGCCCGCGGTGGACCCGCTCAGTTACCCCGCTCAGTTACAATGTGCAGCGATGGTGGGCGTAGCTCAGCCGGTAGAGCTCTGGATTGTGGATCCAGTGGTCGTGGGTTCGAACCCCATCGTCCACCCCAATTGCGGCGCGCCGCGCTTCGACCCTGCGCGGCGTGCCGGTCGGCCGGAACGGTCCGGCCCTTGAGTGCGATGCAAGTATCTGTCGAAAACACGGGCGGCCTCGAACACCGGATGCACATCCGGCTGGACCCGGAGCCGTTCGAGGAAGAGTTCGGAAAGCGGCTGCGCGAGACCGCGCGTACGGTCCGTCTGAACGGATTTCGCCCTGGCAAGATTCCGGTCAAGGAGGTGCGGCGCCGCTTCGGCACCAGCATCCGCGCCGAGGTCGCCGTGGCGCTGATGCAGTCGAGCTTCCACGAGGCGTTGCTCCAGGAACACCTGCAACCCGCGGGGACGCCGACGTTCGACCCCGGAGACCTCGAAGCCGCGGAAGGGTTCCAGTTCACGGCCACCTTCGAGGTGTTTCCGGAGATCGAAGTCGGTGACCTTTCCCGGGTGCGGGTGAAGCGGCCGGAAGCGGAGGTCACGGACGCCGACATCGACGCGATGGTCGACCGCCTGCGCGAGGGCCGCACGACCTGGAGCGCGGTGGAGCGCCCGGCCCGCGAAGGCGACCGCATCACCGCGGACCTGGCGCAATGCGGCGACGGGGACTTCCACCACGAGGGCATGTCCTTCATCGCGGGAGACGAGTTCTTTTTCCCGAACGTGGCCGACGCGGCGCTCGGCATGGCCGCCGGCGAGACGAAGCGCATCACTTCCACGTTTCCCGACGCCATGGCCGACGAGACCCTGCGCGGCAGCGAGTCCGAGTTCGACCTGACCGTCCGCGAGATCGCCGAAGGGCAGCTGCCCGACCTCGATGAGGCGTTCTTCGCCTCGTTCGATGTGGGCGCGGGCGCAAGCGCTGCAAGCGGCGAACGTGCCGAAGACAGCGAGGGCGACGACAGCGAGGGCGACGACAGCGAAAGCGACGACAGCGAAAACAGCGGCGAAGAGGCCTTTCGCGCGGAGGTGCGCAAGGACATGGGCGGCCGCCTTGCCGCGACCATCAGGGCGCAGGTCGCGACCCAGGTCATGCAGCAGATGGTCGATCTGCACGCGTTCGAGATACCGAATTGCCTGGTCGAGGAGCGCCTCGGGCAGATCCGCTCGGAACTCCCCCAACTCTTCGGTGCGGACGGCGATTCCCCCGCGCCCCCTGCAGCGGCCATGGAGATCGCCCGGCGCGAGGCGGAAAAGTCCATTCGCGAGATGCTGCTGACCCGGGCCGTCATCGAGCGGGAAGGGCTGACGGTGGACGCGGGCAAGGTGCGGGGACGCATCGAGGAACTGGCCTCCAGCTACGAGAACCCGGAGCAGGTGGTCAATTGGTACTATTCGCAGGACACCCTGCTGCAACGCGTCGAGTCCGACGTGCTCCGGGAGCAGGTCGTCGACTACGTCCTGTCGGTGGCGGACGTCGCGGCCGTTCCGAGTTCGCACGACGACGTGATGGCCGGGCAGCCGACCGCGGATGAGCCGGCCGGCGCCGGTCAGGGCGACGATGGAGGCGACGAGGCGCAGGGGGCTGACCCCACCGACGACGAGGACACCTGACCGGAGGCTGCCCGTGGAAGACCGAATCCCCCCATCCGTCCGCAACCTGGGCCTGGTGCCCATGGTCGTGGAGCAGAGCGCCCGTGGCGAGCGGGCCTACGACATCTATTCCCGGCTCCTGCGGGAGCGCATCGTGTTCCTGGTCGGACCGGTCGACGACAACGTCGCCAACCTGGTCGTGGCGCAACTGCTGTTTGCCGAATCCGAGAACCCGGACAAGGACGTGCACCTCTACATCAACTCGCCGGGAGGGTCGGTCACCGCCGGCCTCGCCATCTACGACACGATGCAGTTCGTACGCTGTGACGTCTCGACCATGTGCATCGGCCAGGCCGCGAGCATGGGGGCGTTCCTGCTCGCCGCCGGGACGCGTGGCAAGCGCATGGCGCTGCCGAACGCGCGGGTGATGCTGCACCAGCCGGCGGGCGGGTCGCGCGGCGTCGCCGCGGACATCGAGATCCAGGCGCGGGAGATCGTCGCCGTGCGCCAGCGTCTCAACGAGATCCTGGCGCGCCACACCGGACAGGATGTCGAGCGCATCTCCCAGGACACCGACCGGGACTACTGGATGAGCCCGGACGACGCCGTCGAGTACGGGCTCATCGACTCGGTGCAGCACCCGCGGGCCGAACTCACGGCGGTCTCCTCGTAACGCGGCGCCGCCCGTCCATGAAACAGCCGCGGGTTGCAAAATCTCGCCTTTGCAAGCAAGGTTGAGGGGCAGGCGGCGCAGCGCCAAGGGCAGCACTAAGGGAGCACTAAGGGAACGTATGGCGGATCGTAACTCCGGCAGGGGCGGTGACTCCGGTAAGCTCGTCTACTGCTCGTTCTGCGGCAAGAGCCAGCACGAGGTCCGCAAGGTCATTGCCGGGCCTTCCGTCTTCATCTGCGACGAGTGCGTCGAGCTCTGCACCGACATCATCCGGGAGGAAGTCCAGGAAGGCAGCGACGGCAAGGACGCCGACCGGCTGCCGGTCCCGGTAGAGATCAAGGGGATCCTGGACGAGTACGTCATCGGCCAGGAGCACGCGAAGAAAGTCCTCTCGGTCGCGGTCTACAACCACTACAAGCGGCTGAACTACAACGGCTCCGCCTCGACTTCGGGCAACGGCGGTTCGGGTGGCGCCTCGGGTGCCGCCTCGGGTGCCGCAAAGACGAAGGCGAAGCCGCGCGAAAAGCGCGACGAGGTCGAGCTTTCCAAGTCGAACATCCTGCTGATCGGCCCGACCGGGTGCGGCAAGACACTGCTGGCGGAGACCCTCGCGCGGCTCCTCGACGTTCCGTTCACGATCGCCGACGCGACCACGCTCACCGAGGCCGGATACGTCGGGGAGGATGTCGAGAACATCATCCAGAAGCTCCTGCAGAAGTGCGACTACGACGTCGAGAAGGCCCAGGTCGGCATCGTCTACATCGACGAGATCGACAAGATCTCGCGCAAGTCCGACAATCCGTCGATCACGCGCGACGTCTCCGGAGAAGGCGTCCAGCAGGCCCTCCTGAAGCTCATCGAGGGGACGATCGCCTCCGTGCCGCCCCAGGGCGGGCGCAAGCATCCCCAGCAGGAGTTCCTCCAGGTCGACACCGGCAACATCCTGTTCATCTGCGGCGGCGCCTTCTCGGGCCTCGACAAGGTGATCGTGGACCGTTCCGCCAGAAGCGGCATCGGGTTCGGCGCGGAGGTCCGCGGCGAGGAGGAAGGCAAGAACATCGGCGACACGCTGCGCCAGGTGGAGCCGGAGGACCTCATCAAGTACGGGCTCATTCCCGAGTTCGTGGGCCGGCTGCCGGTCGTCGCGACCCTCGACGAACTCGACAGCGACGCCCTCGTGCAGATACTCACGGACCCGAAGAACTCGCTCACCAAGCAGTACGCGAAGCTGTTCGACATGGAGGGCGTCGAGGTGGACTTCCGCGAGGACGCCCTCACGGCGGTGGCCGTGAAGGCCATGGAGCGCAAGACCGGCGCCCGCGGGTTGCGCTCGATACTCGAGTCGGTGCTGCTCGACACGATGTACCAGCTGCCGTCGACGGAGTCGGTGAAGAAGGTCGTCATCGACGGCAGCGTCATTCGCGGCGAGACCGAGCCGATGCTGCTCTACGAAAACGTGGATCGTGCCAAGGCGGCGCAGGAAGACTGACCGCGGCGCGCTGAACCCGGCCCGCTTCCCGGCGCGAGTGATCCCGTGAGCGATCCCCTGAGCGAGCATACCCAGGCGGACCTGCCGGTCCTCCCGTTGCGGGACATGGTCGTGTACCCGCACGGCGTCCATCCCCTGTTCGTCGGCACCCGGTCCTCCATCGCTGCCCTCGAGGCCGCCATGGCGTCGGACAAGCGCATCCTGTTGGTCGCCAAGCGCGACGCCGCGCAGGAGAACCCGGGGCGGGACGACCTGTTCCCGGTAGGGACGCTGTCGACGGTCCTGCAACTGCTCAAGTTGCCCGACGGCACGGTGAAGGTGCTCGTCGAGGGGAGTGCGCGCGCGCGGATCCTGCGCCTGGCCGACAGCGGAGCGCACCTCGCCGCCGACGTGGAGGCCGTGCCGGAGGCCGAGATGGAACGCGACGCCCGCGAGGCTGCGGTGCGGGCGGTGAAGTCCAAGTTCGAGACCTACGTCGAGACCGCCAGGAAGGCCCCGCAGGAGGCCCTCGCGGCCGTGTCGGCCATCGAGGAGCCGGGGCGCCTGGTGGACACGATCGCGGCCCAGATGTCGCTCGAGGTCGAGGAGCGCCAGGCGGTGCTCGAAGCGTTCGACCTCGAAGCCCGCGTCGCGCGAGTCATGGCGGCGATGGACAAGGAGGTGGCGCTTCAGCAGGTCGAGAAGCGCATCCACGGGCGCGTCAAGAAACAGATGGAGAAGAGCCAGCGCGAGTACTACCTGAACGAGCAGATCAAGGCGATCCAGAAGGAACTGGGCGGCATCGACGACACGCCGGGCGAGTTCGACGAACTCGCGCAGAAGGTCGAAGAGGCGGGCATGCCGCGCGAGGTCAAGGACAAGGCGGTCGGCGAGCTGTCGAAGCTCAGGATGATGGCGCCGATGTCGGCGGAGGCCACCGTGGTGCGCGGTTACCTGGACTGGCTGCTCACCGTCCCCTGGCGCAGGAAGAGCCGCATCCGGCGCGACCTGAACGCCGCCCAGAAGATCCTGGACGAGGACCACTACGGGCTGGAGGAGGTCAAGGAACGCATCGTGGAGTACCTGGCCGTGCAGGGCCGGGTCAGCAAGGTGAAGGGCCCCGTACTATGTTTCGTGGGGCCCCCCGGCGTCGGCAAGACCTCCCTCGGCGAGTCCATCGCCCGCGCGACGAACCGGAAGTTCGTGCGCATGGCGCTCGGCGGCGTGCGGGACGAGGCGGAGATCCGGGGACACCGCCGGACCTACATCGGCGCGCTCCCCGGCAAGGTCGTGCAGAAGATGGCCAAGGCGGGCGTGCGCAACCCGCTCTTCCTCCTCGATGAAGTGGACAAGATGGGCATGGACTTTCGCGGCGACCCGGCGTCCGCGCTGCTCGAGGTCCTCGATCCCGAACAGAACAACACCTTCAACGACCACTACCTGGAAGTCGACTACGACCTCTCGGACGTGTTCTTCATCTGCACGTCCAACTCCATGAACATCCCGCCGGCGTTGCTCGACCGGATGGAGGTCATTCGCCTGCCCGGGTACACCGAGGACGAGAAAGTCAACATCGCGTCGCGCTTCCTCGTGCCGAAGCAGAAGCGCCTGACCGGTCTCAAGGCGGACGACCTCGCCGTCACGGACGCGGCCATCGTGCAGCTGATCCGCTACTACACCAAGGAAGCCGGGGTCCGCGGACTCGAGCGCGAGATCGCGAAGCTGTGCCGGAAGATCGTGAAGGAGCACGCCACGACGTCCGCGGACGTCGATGCGACGGTCGTACCGGAGCGTATCGAGCATTACAACGGCGTGGCGCGATACGACTACGGCAGGGCGGAAGAGGAGAACCGCGTAGGGGTCGTGACCGGGCTAGCGTGGACGGAGGTCGGCGGCGAACTGCTCAACATCGAGGCGGTCGCGGTGCCCGGCAAGGGACGCCAGACCAAGACCGGCTCCCTCGGCGACGTCATGCAGGAGTCGATCCAGGCGGCCCTCACCTTCGTGCGCAGCCGTGCGGAAGTGCTCGGGGTCGCGTCGGACTTCCACGAGAAGCACGACTTCCACATCCACGTTCCCGAGGGCGCCACCCCCAAGGACGGACCGAGCGCGGGGATCGGGATGTGCACCGCCCTGGTGTCCGTCCTGACCGGGATCCCGGTACGCGCGGACATCGCCATGACCGGCGAGATCACGCTGCGCGGGCGCGTGCTTACCATCGGCGGCCTGAAGGAGAAGCTGCTGGCCGCGCGGCGGGGCGGCGTCAGCCGCGTCATCATCCCCGAGGGCAACGAGCGGGACCTCAAGGAAGTGCCGGAGAACATCAAGGACGAGCTGACGATCACCCCGGTGGCCTGGATGGACGACGTCATCGCGGCGGCGCTCGAGCGGCCCCCGGTGCCGGCCCTCGGCCAGGAGACCGTGCGCGCCGCCGGAGACGGTACGAGACAGGGCGTCCCGATCAATCCGCACTGAATCGCACTTCATGTTTGACAAGGATTTTTCGGCGTTGGTATAACCGGTCGCGAAGGCAGGTCCACCTGCCGGCCCCGACCCCGCCGAAGGCGAAACTCTGCCCAAGGCATTACAGAAGAACAGCGTTTCGCATCAACGAGGGATTTCAATGAACAAATCGGAACTCATCGAACGGATTTCGGAGTCCGCGGACATCTCGAAGGCCGAGGCTGGCCGGGCCCTGGATGCGGCCTTGGAGGCGATCGCCGACTCCCTGAAGAACGCCGAACCCGTCACGCTCGTCGGTTTCGGCACGTTCGCCGTTCGAGAGCGGGGTGCGCGGACCGGGCGCAATCCGCAGACGGGCGCGAGCATCCAGATCGCCGCCGCGAGAGTTCCCGCCTTCAAGGCCGGCAAAGCGCTCCGGGACGCCCTGAACTGACCCGGGCCGGTCGCGGGCGTCGAACGTCGGCGTTCGACGCCGCCAGCCGCCACGCATGCGCCAGGCGCGAGCCAAGCCCGTGCCGGGCCGAGCGTCCCTGACCGGGGGGACCTGATCGATGCTGCAGAGAATGCGCGACGGCGCCCAGTCGATGGGCGCCAAGATCATGGTCGGCATCATCGCCTTCGTCCTGACCGTGTTCGGGTTCGGGGCGTTCAACCTGTTCGCCGTGGGCGAGCCGGTGGCCATCACCGTGAACGGCGAGGACATCACCGAGGCCCTGCTCGGCGTTGAGATGGAGCGGCGACGCCGCGACATCCTGCGCCAGATGGGCGAGGCGGCCGACCCCTCCCTCATCGACGAGTCGCTGCTGCGCCAGTCGACCCTGGGCCTGCTCGTGGACCAGACGCTCCTGCGGCAGACGGCGGAGGATCTCGGGCTCGCGGCGTCGGCGAACCGGCTCAACCGGGACATCCTCCGGAACCCGGAGTTCCAGGTGGAAGGGAGCTTCGACGAGGACCGCTTCCGGGCGGTGCTCGCCAGTTCCGGCTTCTCGCCATCGTCCTACCAGGACGAACTCGCGAACAACACGTTGATCGTCCAGCTCGCGGGAAGCATCGGCGACACCGGGGCGCCCACCGATCGGGAGGTGCGGGAGGCGGCGAGCCTCCTCACCCAGCGGCGCGACGTCGCGTGGCTCGCGTTCCGTACGGAAGACTTCGCGGCTGACATCGAGGTGTCCGAGGAGGACATCGCGGCCTATCACGACTACCACGTCGACCGGTTCATGACCCCGGAAACGCTGGACGTCGAGTACGTGAGCCTCTCGCTCGCCGACATGGCGGACGGCATCGAGTTGACCGAGGCCGACGTTCGGGAGGCGTTCGCGGCCGAGGAGCGGGACCGCATGGCCGCAGGGGACATTCGCCGTCGCCGGGGGGCCCACATCCTCCTGGAGGTCGGCGACGACCGGTCCGAGCCGGACGCGATCGCACAACTCGCCGAACTCCGGCGGGAACTGCAGGGCGGCGACTCCCTCGAGGACGCTTTCGAGGAGAAGGCGCGGGAGCTGTCGGAGGATCCCGGGTCCGCCGCGAACGGGGGCGACCTGGGGCTGGTCGGTCGTGACGTCTTCGACTCCGCGTTCGAGAGCGCGCTGTGGGACCTGGAGGTCGGCGAACTCTCCGAACCCGTGGTCACGGCGTTCGGCGTGCACCTCATCCGCCTCCTCGAGATCGAGGAGACGGAGCCGCCCACGTTCGAGGAGGCGCGGGAGCGGTTGTCGGCGGAGCTGCAGCGCAGCCGCGCGCAGGACGCGTTCGACGAACGGCTGCGCCAGATGGACGAGATCGCCTTCGAGGAGCCGGACACGCTCGAGGGGGTCGGCGCCGCGCTCGAGCTGCCGGTCGAACGGGTGGAGGGAGTGACCCGCGACGCGGCGACGGGCCCGTTCGCCGACGCCACCCTCCGCGACGCGGTCTTCGAGGCGGACGTCCTGCACGAAGGCTACAACAGCCCGGCCATCCGGACGGGCGACACGGCCGTCGTGGCCCGCGTCGCGACGCGGCACGCCCCGGCCGAAATCCCGCTCGAGGAAGCCCGGGACGACATCCGCTCGCAACTGCTCGCGGAACGGGGCGACGACGCGGCGCGGTCGGCTGCCACGGCGGCGCTCGACCGCACGGCGTCGGGTGAAGCGGTAGCGGACATCGCCGCCGACTACGGCCTGGAATGGAACGTCCGGGAGTCGGTGACGGCTGCCGCCCCCGACCTGCCGCCTGCGGTCGGGCGCGCCGCATTCGAGCTTTCCCTGGCGTCCGCCGGGGAGAGGGCGGCGACGAACGTCGAGATTCCGGGCGACGGACACGCCGTGGTGACGGTGACGCGCATCGAACCCGGCGACTTCGGAGCGATGACGGAGAGCGAACGCGCCGCGATGCGCACGCAACTCGGCGCCTGGGCCCGCGAGCGAGACATGAGCGCGCTCCTGGGGTCGCTACGGGTGGACGCCGGGCTGGATCTCGGGACTGTCTCGCCCTGAGGGGCTGGCCTTATCCGCGGGCGCCGAGCCGAAGCACGAGTTCCTGGTTCGGAAAGATGTAGGCGTTCGGGTCGAGCGCGTTCCAGGTCGCGATGTCCCGCACGGACACGCCGAATTCGCGCGCGATCCGATCGAGCGAGTCCCCCCGACGCACCCGGTACCGTACGGTCTCCCGCTGGGTCGTGCCGGATCCGGCCGTCGGGTCCGCCACCGCCCCCGCGGAAGGCAGGGTCAATCGCCGGCCGATGCGCAGCAGCTCCTTCGGCCTCATGCCGTTTTCGCGCATGAGCGTCTCGAGCGGTACGCCGAGCCGTCGGCTGATCTCCCACAGCGAGTCGCCGGCCTGCACCACGTAAACGCTGCTGCGTTGCGGTCGGCCCCGCGCCGGGGGCAAACCGGCGCTGCGCCCGGAGCGGGGCACGAGGAGCGTGTCGCCGGTCCGGATCAACGTGCGTGCCAGGTCGTTCGTCCGCATCAGCGTGGCCACGTCGGTGCGGTAGCGCAGCGCGATGTGCCCCAGGGTCTCGTTCGGGGCGATGCGGTGCCGCACCCAGCGGACGCGCTCCTCGGGGGTCACCTGTGCGAGCGCGCGTCCGAGCGCCTCGGAGCGCGCCGCCGGGACGAGGATCCGGTGCGGTCCCTCCGGATGCGTGGCCCACTGGTTGAGTCCGGGATTGAGCCGGTAGAGTTCCTCGAGGGTCAGGGCGCTGGCCTCGGCCACGCGGGACAGGTCCATCTGGCCCGCGAGGGTCACCGGGGCGTAGGTCGCGGCTAACGCCTCGTTACGGCCCAGCCGGCCCGGGAGCCGGATGCCGTGGGCGTCCGGGTCCGCGAAGATCGCCGCGAAGGCGAGCAGGCGCGGGACGTACGCCCGCGTCTCGCGGGGCAGCCGCTTGAGGTCAAAAAACGAACTCCCGTCCGGAGCGGCGTCCAGCCGCCGTGCCACTTGGTGTTCCCCGCAGTTGTACGCGGCCAGCGCGAGAAGCCAGTCGCCGAACATCCCATGGAGGTCGCTCAGGTAGCGTAGCGCCGCGTCGGTGGACGCCACGGGATCGCGGCGTTCGTCCGCCCACCAGTCGATCTTCAGGTCGTACCGCCGCGCCGTACCGGGGATGAACTGCCACAGGCCCACGGCCCCGCTCCGGGACCTCGCGAACGGGTTGAGGGCGCTCTCGATGACCGGGAGCAGGCAGAGTTCCCCCGGCATCCCCCGCGCCAGCACGACCTCGCAGATGCCCGGAAGGTGTCGCTC
This sequence comes from Pseudomonadales bacterium, assembly GCA_022827245.1. Taxonomy (GTDB): domain Bacteria; phylum Pseudomonadota; class Gammaproteobacteria; order Pseudomonadales; family Azotimanducaceae; genus VXNE01. The sequence continues at coordinate 22,829 of JAJDTI010000107.1, forward strand.
CGCGCGCGGGATCACCCGGTCCAGGAACTCTGGATTGCGCCGGACCCAGGCGATCTCGGCCCGCACCTGCGGCCGCTCGAGGGCGTGGTCCAGCACGAAGTTCGCACGCAGCGTATCGAGGAACCCGGGGAGCGGGTTGTCCGTCTGCGGCGGAAGCGGCTCCGGAGGCGCCGGCTCCGGAGGGCGCACGAGCCAGTCGGGGACGGAACGCAGGAGCGCCGCGTCCGTTCCGTCCGGGGAGAGCATCGCGGTGCCGGTAGCGGGCGGTGCCAGGATCGCCGCCGCCAGGGTAGCGAGTACGGCCGCCCCGCGCCGGACGCCGGCACGCCCGCGGGAGGACCTGTCGAGGGCGCGCGGCCTGACTGTTGTGACGATGCTCAAACCGCCCGATCCATGCGATCCGGATGTCCTTTGCCAGTGTTTGCCTTGCGGATGGCGCGGCGGCGATGGAAAATGCCGCCGGTTCGTGGGCGACTTTGCGGGATAGCGTCGGGATTTGCAACGGAACGGGGAACGCAAGGCCGGCTTCGGAGCCCTCGCGGACTGGTTCGCGTCCGAGCCCGGCCGGGAATTGCTGCATCGCGAGACCGACCTGCTTCGCGAGCGCGTCCGGCGTTTCCACGGCGATTGCCTGCTTTGGCTGGGACCGGTCCCGGAAGCCACGAACGCGACTTCCCGCTGCATGGTCAAGAGCCGGCTCTTTGCCGGTGCGTCGATGCCCGTGGCGCCGCGCGACAACGTCGCTTCCCTCGTGGCGCGCACCGAGTCGCTCCCGCTTGCGTCGAACAGCGTGGACGGGGTCGTCCTGCACCACGCACTCGAGTACGCGCGCGACCCGCGTACCGCGATGCGGGAAGTCACCCGCGTGATCCGTCCGGGCGGACGCCTGCTCGTCTGCAGCTTCAACCCGGTGTCGCTCTGGGCGGTAAGCCGTCTCAGGCGGCGCACGGGTCCCGTGAGCGCGTTCCGGCTCAACGAGTGGCTCGCGGTCCTCGGTTTCGTCCGCGAGGGCAGGGTGCACTACCTGAACTACCGGGCGACCCTGAACCTGAAACTGACCCATCCGCGGTGGCGGCGGCTCAGCGGCTGGCTCAACCGCACGCAGGCGCCGCTCGGAGGTGTGTACCTGACCCTGGCGACGAAGGAATCCCTGGCGCGGATTCCCGGTACGCACGTGTTTTCCCGCAGCCCCGAACGCACGCCGCCGCTGACCGTGCCGGGCGCGACGCATGTGGCCGTGGCCCCGGGAGGCGGGACCGCCGCGCGCCAGGGGCCCCCGGAGGATGCGGCGTCTCCGTGACCGGGCCACGCATCGAGATCTTCACGGACGGCGCCTGTCGCGGGAACCCCGGGGCCGGCGGATGGGCGGCAACGCTGCGCCACGGGGACCGTGAGCGGCTCGTGCAGGGGGCGGAACCCCACACGACCAACAACCGCATGGAGCTGACCGCGGCGATCGAGGGTCTTGCGGCGCTGAATGGCGCCCGCCGGGTCCGCCTGACGACGGACTCGGAGTACGTCCGGCGCGGGGTCACCGAGTGGATCGGTCGCTGGAAGGCCAACGGCTGGAAGACCGCGTCGAAGACGCCCGTCAAGAACCGCGACCTGTGGGAGCGGCTCGACCGGGTGGCCGGCCCGCATGACGTGGAATGGGTGTGGGTGAAGGGCCACAGCGGCCACGCCGACAACGAACGGGTGGACCGGGCCGCCAACGCGGCCATCGACGACATGCTGCGCGAGTCGGCGCAGAGCTAGTGCGCCAGGTCGTTCTCGATACGGAGACCACGGGACTCGAACCCGCACAGGGGCACCGCATCGTCGAGATCGGCGCCGTGGAGATCGTGGACCGTCGCCTGACACGCAACCGCTTCCACCGTTACATCGATCCGGAGCGGGACATCGACGACGCCGCGGTCGAGGTGCATGGCCTGACCCTCCGGGACCTCGCCGGCAAACCGCGCTTCGGAGATGTCGCCGACGAGTTCCTCGAGTTCGTGCGGGGCGCGGAGGTCGTCATTCACAACGCGCCCTTCGACGTGTCCTTCATCGACTACGAACTCGGGTTGCTCGGGCGCGGGCCGCAGGGCATCGCCGAGCTGTGCTCGATCACCGACTCGCTGGCGCTCGCGAAGGACCGGCACCCGGGCCGCAAGAACAACCTGGACGCGCTCTGCCGGCGATACGGCGTGGACAATTCGCAGCGGGAGCTGCACGGGGCCCTGCTCGACGCGGAGATCCTGGCCGACGTCTACCTCTTGATGACGGGAGGACAGGCCTCCCTGTTCCCGGGGGACGATCCCGTGGCGGGAGAGACGGAGGAGGGCGCGGTGTTCCGCCTGCCGGTGGAACGGGCTCCGCTGCTGGTCGTGCGGGCCACCGCCGAAGAGCGGGGGGCGCACGAAGCCAAGCTCGATGCCCTCGACGCCCTGTGCGGCCGGCCATGCGTCTGGCGGCAGCCACCCGCCGCGAGCGCGGAAGCCTGACGGGAAGAAGGAGAAGAAGCGTCATGTGGCCGACCGAACCGGATTCCTTCGAGTCCCTCGTCGCGGCGCCGGCGGATGCCGAGCGCGACGACGCCCTGTACTTCGCCTACCTGGGGGAGGAGATCCTGTGCATCAGCGAGCGGGGCATACCGCGCCCGGTCACGCGGGACGAGTTCCGCTGGCTCGACGTGGAGGTCTCCTGGCGGACCTTCCTGGGCCGGTGGGAGGGGCGGCCCTGCTTCGCCCTGGCGGCATCGGGCAACGTGCCGGAAGGGTTTGCGCGCGTCGGTCTGCGCGCATGGCTGGGACGGGTCGATCCGGCGTTCTTCTACCTGGCCGGCCGGGCCAAGCAGATCGTCGACTGGCACCGCGACCACCGGTACTGCGGGCGCTGCGGGACGGAAACGGTCGACCACGGCACCGACCGCGCCAAGGAGTGCCCGCGCTGCGGAATGGTCAGCTACCCCCGCCTGTCGCCGAGCATCATCGTCCTCGTCCGGCGGGGGGACGAGATGCTGCTGGCGCGCAACGCGAACTGGCCCACCGGGATGTTCAGCACCCTCGCGGGCTTCGTCGAACCGGGCGAGTCGATCGAGCAGACCGTGCATCGCGAGGTGGAGGAGGAGGTGGGCATCGCCATCACGAACCTGCGCTACCTCGGCAGCCAGTCCTGGCCGTTTCCCAACTCGCTCATGCTGGGCTTCCACGCGGACTACGCGGGGGGCGACATCGTGTGCCAGGACGACGAGATCGCCGAGGCGCACTGGTTCCACTACGCCCGGCCGCCGAACACGCCGGGGGGTACGGCCATCTCGGGCTGGCTGATCCAGGCGTTCATCGACGAGATGACGGCGGCCGCGGAGTAGCCGCGGCCGCGGGGACGCGGGCGGTCAGGGCGGCACGTCGAGCGGGATCCCCCGGAACACCGAGAGCAGCACGAACACGAGCGTGATGCTTCCGTCCGACCGGAAACGCTCCTCCATGAAGGCGTCCATCACGTCTGCGTCCCCACAGAGCAGCCCCAGGGCCGTCTGGGCGGAATCGAAGTAGAACGCCGCCTCCGGGACGACGGTGTCGTCGAAGGCGAGACCCGCCGCGCTGATCGAACAGACGAGGGGCCGCCAGCCGTCCACCGCCAGGGCGACACGGACGTCATGGCCGCCCAGGACGGACCCGTCGAACCGATCGGCGAGGGTGTCGCGGAATTCGTTTCGACCGTCCGGCACGGCGGTCCTCCCGGGACGCAGGCAAGGGGCTTTGTGGTAGATTAGCGCGCTTTTTCCCACCCGCGGCCAACCCCTTTCCCTGCACGACATGGACTACCTGTTCGACTACCTGTCCTTCCTGGCCAAGGCCGTCACGGTCGTCGTGGCCATCGTCGTCACGGTGGCCGCCGTCGCCGCCGCCGGCATGCGGCGGCACCGGCACGCGCCGGGCGGGCACGTCGAGGTCACCCGGCTCAACGACCGCCTGCGCGAACTCGCCAACGCGCTCGCCCAGGCCATGTCGGCGCCCGGGGAGTACAAGAAACGGCTCAAGGAAGAGCACAAGGAGATCAAGCGGGCCCGGAAGGAGCCCACGGAGCGGCCCCGGGTGTTCGTGATCGCGTTCAAGGGAGACCTGGAAGCGACCGGTATCCGCGCGCTGCGCAACGAGGTCACCGCGGTCCTCACGACCGCGCGCGAGGACGACGAGGTGGTCGTGCGCATCGAGAGCGGCGGCGGACTGGTCCACGCATACGGTCTCGGCGCCTCGCAGCTATCGCGCATCCGGGCCCGGGGCATCCGGCTCGTGGCGGCGATCGACAAGATCGCGGCGAGCGGCGGCTACCTGATGGCGGCGGTCGCGGACAGGATCGTCGCAGCGCCTTTTGCCGTCGTCGGATCCATCGGCGTCGCGGCCCAGGTGCCCAACGTGCACCGGCTGCTCAAGAAGAACGATGTGGACGTCGAGGTGCTCACCGCCGGCGAGTACAAGCGCACGCTCACGGTGTTCGGGGAGAACACGGAGAAGGGACGCGAGAAGTTCATCGAGGAACTCGAGGACATCCACGCGCTCTTCAAGGAGTTCGTCGGGGACAACCGCCCCGACGTGGACCTCGGGGTCGTCGCCACCGGCGAGGCCTGGTACGGCCAGCGCGCCATCGATCGCAAGCTGGTTGACGAGCTCCGCACTTCCGACGAGTACCTGATGGCGGCGTGCGGCGAGCGCGACGTCTTCGAGGTGAAGTGGGTAGAGCCCCGCAAGCCGGTGGAGCGCCTGCTCGAACAGTGGAACGCCATGCTCGGAAAGGGACCGCTGGGCCGGTTCCTGGGCGGTGGCGCCGCGGCGGGGCGGCTGACCCCGGGCGGCGACGCGTGAGCGGGTGGCATGAGCGCGTGGTGTGAGCGGGTGGTAATGACGGGAGAGACTGATACATGGGTACGTTCCGGGCGTTTCGGGTAACGCGGGAAGAGGACGGGCAGTTCACGAGGTCGATCGTCGAGCGCGACGACGCGGAACTCCCTGACGGCGAGCTCCTGGTGGAGGTCCGGTACTCCTCGCTCAACTACAAGGACGGGCTGTCCGCCACCGGCAATCCGGGGGTCACCCGCAACTTCCCCCACACACCGGGCATCGACGCCGCCGGCGTCGTCCTCGAGTCCTCGGACGACCACTTCCACCCGGGCGAGGAGGTCGTCGCCATCGGCTTCGACCTGGGCATGAACACGCCGGGCGGTTTCGGCCAGCACGTGCGGATCCCCGCGGCGTGGGCCGTGCCCCTGCCGGACGGCCTCGGCCTCGAGGAGAGCATGATCCTCGGCACGGCAGGGTTCACTGCGGCCCTCTGTATCGACAAGCTGGAAGGTGCGGGCATGAAGCCTGCTTCCGGGCCCGTGCTGGTCACCGGCGCGACTGGCGGGGTCGGTTCCGTCGCCGTGACGCTGCTCGCGCAACTCGGCTACGAGGTGCACGCGGTGACCGGCAAGGAAGCGCGGCACGCGTACCTCCGGGAGCTCGGCGCGGCGGAGATCGTCTCCCGCGAAGCCGCCGCCGAGGCCAGCCGCCGTCCCCTCCTGCGGGAGACCTGGGGCGGGGTGGTGGACACCGTCGGCGGCGACATCCTCTTCAACGCCGTCAAGGGCCTGAAGTACGGGGCGAGCCTCGCGGCGTGCGGCCTCGTGGCCTCGCCTGAGATCCCGGCCACGGTGTTCCCGTTCATTCTCCGGCACGTGAACCTGCTCGGCATAGACTCCGTGGAACTGCCGATCGAGGAAAAGACGCACATCTGGGAGAAGCTGGCCGGCGCGTGGAAGATCGACAGCCTGGCCGCGCTCAAGGAAGAACTGACCCTCGACACGCTCTCCGACGCGATCGACCGCATCCTCGCCGGGCAGATGGTGGGCCGCGGAGTCCTCGACTTGGCGAGGTAGAGGACGACCCCTGCTAATCCCGCCGCAGGCTTGCGGACACGGCGATGGGGCTCGGGTAGCGGAAGATCACGAGGTAGGTGGACGCGACCAGCGTGATGACGGTGGCGGCCAGGATGGCGTGAGCCGCCTCGATGCCGACGAGGGCGCTGGCTGCGGCGACCCCGGTGACGAGGATCGAGAACTCGCTCGCCTGGCCTAGCCGCACACCGATCTCGCGGGCGGTGTCGCGGTTCTCGCCCTGCCAGGTGAGCAGCACCCGGAAGGTCACGGGCTTGACCGCCAGCAGCGCCGCGCCGAGCACGAGGGCCGGGGCGGCGACCTGCACGAGCAGCATCGGCTCTACGGCGGCGCCGATCGAGAAGAAGAACAGGATGAGGAAGAAGTCGCGCAGGGGGCGGAGCGTGTCCGTGATGTACTGCGCGATCGGCGAGTTCGCGAGCGACACGCCGGCGACGATGGCGCCGACCTCAAAGGACATGCCCACGAAGTGGCAGGCCGTGGCGATCGCGAGGCACCAGCCGATCGCCAGCAGGAAGACGAATTCGTTGAAGGCGTCGAACCGGGCCAGCAGCGGCAGCAGCACGTACTTCACGCCCCCGAACGCGGCCAGGGCGATGGCCGGGAACGCCACGGCCACGAGCAGGAGGTGGTCGAGCAAGTCACCGGACCCGGGCTGGTACCCGGCGAGGGCCAGCAGCGCCACGATCGCGAGCAGGTCCTGGATGAGCAGCAGGCTGATGACGATCTCGCCGATGTGGCGGTGATGCAGGACCGTCGTCGGCAGCAGCTTGATGCCGATGATGGTGCTGGAGAAGACCGCGGCGATGCCGCCGACCAGGGCCTCCGCGACGGAGAAGCCGAACGACGCCATGACGGCAAAACCGACCGCGAAGAACACCGCCGTGCTCACCAGGGCCGTGACGACGGAGGCGCCGAGCATCGTGCGGAGCTTGTTCGGCGGGAGGTCGAGACCGAGCAGGAACAGCAGGAAGATGATGCCGATCTCGCCCGTGTCCTCCACGAAGGCGGCGTCCGGGATCCACCCCAGGGCGTGGGGCCCGAGAAGCATGCCGATCCCGATGTAGGCCACCAGCAGCGGCTGACGCGTGTAGAGCGCCACCGTCGCCAGGAGCGCCGCGCCCGAGAAAATCAGGAAGAACGATTCGACGACGCCAAGACTCAACTGACAAGCGCCTCCGCGAGCGCCAGGGGCCGGGCGCGATTGTGACACGCCCGCCGGGCGCCGTGTCCCGACGGACGCCGGCGGCGGCTACCGTCTGCGGAACGCGGGTACGGGCTGGCGGACGGAGGCCTGGTAGTGGTCCGTGATGGAGCCGACCGACGCGATGGCGACTTCGGCGCTGCGCCGGTCGGCGAGCAGGAACGCGTCGAATCCGGAACGGTGCAGGTACTGGGCGAGGTCCGGGAGGATGTCGCCGTAGGCCCGCAGTTCGCCTTGGAAACCGTAGCGCGTGCGCAGCAGCGCGCCGAGGGACAGCCCCCGCCCGTCGGCGAAGGCCGGGAAGTGGACCGCGATCAGCGGCAGGTCGGCGACGTGCGGTCCGACCGCCTCCGCTTCCGCGTCCCCTTCTACCCAGACACCGGCACGGCCCCCGGACAACGCCGCGCGCTGCGGGAGCCAGTCCTCCAGGGCCAGGATCGTGCGCTCCGGAACCGGGTCCGGCACGTCCCCGGAGCCGACCAGGGTCCACTCGTCGGGGACGACCCGCAGGCCCTTAACCAGCGCTGGCATACACCCGTTCCTTGAACGGCGCGATGCCGATGCGGCGCACGCAGTGCAGGAAGGGCTCTTCCTCGACCCGCTTGTCCACGTAGACGTCCAGGATCTTGCCGATCACCCCGGTCACCTCGTCGCGCGAGAAGGACGGGCCGAGGATCTTGCCAAGGGAGGCATCGTCTCCGGCATGGCCGCCAAGGGCGATCTGGTAGAACTCGGCGCCCTTCTTGTCCACCCCCAGGATTCCGATGTGACCCACGTGGTGGTGGCCGCACGCGTTCATGCAGCCGGAAATGTTGAGATCGATGGGGCCGAGGTCGTGCAGGTAGTCGTAGTCGTCGAACTCGCGCTGGATCGCTTCGGCGACGGGGATCGACTTCGCGTTGGCCAGGGAGCAGTAGTCGCCGCCCGGGCAGCAGACGATGTCCGTCAGCAGGCCCAGGTTGGCCGATGCGAGGCCATGGGCGTCGGCGTGCTCCCAGAGTTCGAAGAGGTGCTCCTGCGGCACGTCCGGGAGCACGAAGTTCTGCTCGTGCCCGATGCGCAGCTCGCCGAAGCCGTAGCGGTCGGCCCAGTCGGCCACCGCGTCCATCTGCACGTCGGACACGTCGCCGGGCGGAACGCCGGTCAGCTTGGTCGACAGGGTGACGACGGCGTAGCCTGGGACCTTGTGCGGGGCAACGTTGTTCCGCACCCAGGCGTTGAACCCGGGGGAGGCGAGCCGCCGTTCGGCGAGCAGGGCCGTCTGATCCTCGCGCCGGGGATAGGCGGGCGGCTCGAAGCAGCGCAGGACGCGGTCGATCTCCTCGCGCGTCAGCGTGCTCGGACCGTCCTTCAGGTGTTCCCACTCCGCGTCCACCCGGTCGCGAAAGACCTCCGGGGTCATGGCCCGCACGAGGATCTTGATGCGCGCCTTGTACTTGTTGTCGCGGCGTCCGTAGCGGTTGTAGACGCGCATGATGGCTTCGAGGTACGTCAGCAGGTGGCGCTCCGGGAGTTCGGTCCGGATGACGCTGCCGATCGCGGGCGTTCGGCCGAGGCCGCCGCCGACGAGGAAGTCGAAAACGATGTCGTCGCCCGCGCGGTCCACGCGGATGCCGATGTCGTGCACGTGGATGGCGGCCCGGTCCGCTGCCGCCCCGTTGAAGGCGATCTTGAACTTGCGCGGCAGCCAGTCGAACTCCGGGTGCTGCGTGGACCACTGGCGGACGATCTCGCAGTAGGGGCGGGCGTCCACCCGCTCGTCCGCGGCGACGCCGGCGAACTGGTCCGTCGTGACGTTGCGGATGCAGCTTCCGCTGGTCTGGATGCAGTGCATGCGCACCCTGGCGAGGTCCCCGAGGATGTCCGGCACGACCTCCAGGGCCGGCCAGTTGATCTGCACGTTCTGCCGGGTGGTCAGGTGGCCGTAGCCCTTGTCGTAGCGGCGGGAGATGTCGGCGAGGGCGCGGAGCTGTTCCGAGGACAGCGTCCCGTAGGGCACCGCGATGCGGAGCATCGGCGCGAGCCGCTGGATGTAGAGGCCGTTGCGCAGCCGCAGTTGCAGGAACTGGTCGTCCGTCAGTTCCCCCGCCAGGTACCGCTCCGTCTGCTCGCGGTACTGCGCGACGCGCTCGTCTATGAAGCGCTGGTCGAATTCGTCGTAGCGATACATTTTCTGCCCAGATGCTCCTGCCCAGATGCCAGCCAGGACCGCCGCCCCCTCGTGCGGGCGGCCGGGCACTGTAGCAGTGCGCGGCCCGGGCAGGAACTAACCGATGGGTCTATGAATAGAACCTCGGGAGGGAAGCGGGCGGGCGCGTCAGGGGTTCTTGCGCCCCGTCTCGAGCTTGTTGCGGACTTCGCGCACCACCCGGGCGGCGAGTACCGCCTCGTGACGGCGCAGGAATGCTCCGACCCGGTCTCCGTCGTGGACGACCAGGGCGCGCAGCGCCCAGGAGAGCGCCTTGACCACCATGTCGTCGTGGTCCTCCGCGAGCATCCCGCAGACGGCGAGGGTCCTCGCCGCATCGCCCCTGCCGCCGTGGGTACGGACGTTCAGCGCGACGGTGCTGACCAGCGCCGCGCGCCGCCACCATCGGTCGGGAGACCGCGCCCAGGCGTGGACAACGTCGGTGTCGATCAGGCCGTCTCGCCACGCCGGGCCCGACAACGTGCGCGCGAAGCCGTCCACGGCGTGCCAACTGTCCATCCCCGCGCCGAGTCCCTCGAGCCGCGCCCGGTCCAGGAGCGCGTACGCCGGCCGGTGTCCCGCGATCGCTTCACAGGCTGTCCACCGCAGTGACGGCGCTTCCTGCACGAGCGCCAGCGCGAAGCGGTGGACGGACTCGGCATCGACGCCGCGCAGCCGCGCGGAGAGTTCGCGTCGTAGCGCGCGCACGAGGGGGGTGGTCGGATGCGGCAGGGCTGACACGCCCCGCACGAACGCCGCGACCTCGGCCCCGGTGTCGAGGGGTCGTGGACGGCTCATCCCGGGCGGCGCCGGGGCGGGCTGCTACACTCGGGTGCGGGGATCGGAGGATTCGGCATGTCACGGAGTCCGGATTCGCGCAGGTCGAGCGCCGACGCGATTCCCGATGCCGTAGCCGCGGTGCTGGTCGTGTTGATCCTGACCGCCATGGCTGTCCACTTCGTATCCGGCTGACGTCACCGTTCGAGCAGATTGCCGAGCCATCGGCGCGCTTCCTCCGGCTCGACTCCCTTGCGCTCGGAGTATGCGCGCAACTGGTCCTCGCCGATGCGGCCGACGCCAAAGTAGCGCGCCTGCGGATGCGAGAAGTACGAGCCCGCCACCGAGGACGCCGGCCACATGGCGAAGGTCTCCGTGAGGTAGGCGCCCGTCGTCGCGGTCGCGTCCAGCAGGGCAAAGAGCGTGGCCTTCTCCGAGTGGTCCGGACAGGCCGGATACCCCGGGGCGGGGCGGATGCCGCGGTAGCGCTCCCGGATCAGGTCCTCCGCGCCGAAGCGCTCCTCGGGCGCAAAGCCCCAGAACTCCCTGCGCACGCGCTCGTGCAGGCGCTCGGCGAACGCTTCGACCAGGCGATCCGCCAGTGCCTTCAGCATGATGGCGGCGTAGTCGTCGTCCTCGAACCGCATCAGTGCCGAGTCGATCTCCGGTCCGACCGCCACGACGAAACCCCCGACGAAGTCCGTTACGCCCGGCGGGCCCACGTAGTCCGCCAGGCTCAGGCTGGGCTTGCCGACGTCTCCCTGCTGGCGCAGGTGATGGAGGGTCGCCAGGCGGTCGGCGCGGCGCTCGTCCGTCCACACCGCGATGTCGCCGTCGATCGCGTTCGCGGGCCAGAGCCCGACCACGCCGTGCGCGGACAGCCATCCTTCGGCCGTCAGCCGCCCGAGCATCTCGCGGGCGTCGGCGTGGAGGCGCGTGGCTTCCGTACCGACCCGTGCATCGGACAGGATTCCGGGGTACCGGCCCGCCAGCCCCCAGGTGTGGAAGAAAGGCGTCCAGTCGATGTAGTCGACGAGTTCGGCAAGCGGGTACTCCGGCAGGCGCGTCACGCCCGGCTGGCGGGGCGTCGGCGGCGCGTAGGCCGACCAGTCCAGGGCTGGGGCATTGGCGACGGCCCGCCGGTAGTCGAGCAGCGGCCGCCGCGTCGATGCCTCCCGGCGTTCGCGTACGGTCCGGTAGTCCGCCTCGACCTCCGCCACGAACCCGTCGCGCGCTTCGGTCGAGAGCAGGCTGGTCGCGACGCCGACCGCCCGTGATGCATCCGTCACGTAGACCGTCGGTCCGGAGTAGGCCGGCGCCACCTTCACGGCGGTGTGCGCCTTGGACGTCGTCGCGCCGCCGATGAGCAGGGGGATGTCGAAGCCCCGGCGCTCCATCTCCGACGCGACGTGGACCATCTCGTCGAGGGACGGGGTGATGAGGCCGGACAGGCCGACGATGTCCGCGTCCATCTCGCGCGCCGTGTCGAGGATGGTCTCGGCCGGGGTCATGACGCCCAGGTCGCGGACCTCGTAGTTGTTACACCGGAGGACGACGGCGACGATGTTCTTGCCGATGTCGTGCACGTCGCCCTTGACGGTCGCCATCACGATCCGGCCCTTGCTGCGCGGGGCGGCGCCGCCGGCGGCCTTCTCCGCCTCGATGAAGGGCACGAGGTGCGCCACGGCCTCCTTCATCACGCGTGCGCTCTTGACGACCTGCGGCAGGAACATCCGCCCCGCCCCGAACAGGTCGCCGACGACGTTCATGCCCGCCATCAGGGGGCCTTCGATCACGTCGATGGCGCGCTCCGCGCCTTGCCGGGCTTCTTCGGTGTCCTCGACGATGAACTTCGAGACGCCCTGGACGAGCGCGTGCGAGAGCCGCTCCGCAACCGGCGCCCCGCGCCACTCGGTGTCCTCTTCCGCGCGTACCGCGCCGGCGCCGGAGAACCGCTCGGCGACCGCCAGCAGGCGTTCCGTCGCATCCTGCCGGCGGTTCAGGACCGCGTCCTCCACCGCGTCGCGCAGTGCGCCGGGAATCTCGTCGTAGATCGCGAGTTGCCCCGCGTTCACGATGCCCATCGTGAGGCCGGCCTCGATGGCGTGGTAGAGGAACACCGCGTGTATGGCCTCGCGCACCCGGTCGTTGCCGCGGAACGAGAAGGACACGTTGCTGATGCCGCCGGAACAGCTCGCGCCCGGCAGGCTGTCGCGCACCCAGCGGCAGGCCTCGATGAAGTCCACGGCGTAGTTCGCGTGGGCCTCGATGCCGGTGGCGATCGCGAACACGTTCGGGTCGAAGATGATGTCCTCGGGAGGGAACCCGACCCGGTCGACGAGCAGCCGGTAACAGCGCTCCATGATCGCCTTGCGCCGCGGCAGGGAGTCGGCCTGCCCCTCCTCGTCGAAGGCCATGACGATGACCGCCGCGCCGTACCGGCGGCACTGTTCGGCCCGCTCGAGGAAGAGCGCCTCGCCGTCCTTGAGGCTGAGCGAGTTCACCACGCACTTGCCCTGCACCCGGCGCAGCCCCGTCTCGATGACCTCCCACTTGCTCGAGTCGATCATGATCGGCACGCGGGCGATGTCCGGCTCGCTCATCGCGAGGTCCAGGAAGCGCTCCATGGCTGCGACGCCGTCGAGCATGCCCTCGTCCATGTTGACGTCGACGAGCTGGGCGCCGCTCTCCACCTGGCCCCGGGCCACCTCGAGCGCGTCCGCGTAGTCGCCGGCCTTGATGAGGCGGCGGAAACGTGCGGACCCGGTGACGTTGGTGCGTTCCCCGACGTTCACGAACAGGGAGTCGCCGGTGATCTCGACGGGCTCGAGACCCGCCAGGCAGAGCGTCGCCTTTGCCGCGGGCGGACGCCGGGGCGGGAGTCCGGCCACGCGCTCGGCGATGGCGCTGATGTGGTCAGGCGTCGTGCCGCAGCACCCGCCGATCAGGTTGACGAAGCCGAGCCGGGCGAAGTCCCCGATCGTGTCCGCCATGGACTCCGGCGTCTCGTCGTACTCCCCGAACGCGTTCGGCAGGCCGGCGTTCGGGTGCACGCTCACGAAGGTCGGCGCGAGTCCCGCGAGCTCCTCCACGTGCGGGCGCAGCGCTTCCGGGCCGAGGGCGCAGTTGAGCCCGGCGACCAGGGGCCGCGCATGGGC
>JAJDTI010000085.1 GCA_022827245.1 Pseudomonadales bacterium
GATCGATCTCGCCTGGGATGCGCACGAGGCGCAGGAGGGACGTGAGCCGTAGGGGAGACCCTGGGGAGACCCTTGTGGTCTCCCGCCTCACGTCCTGACACCGGCTTGAGTGGCCTTGACGCCCCCCGAGGGCGGGGCGTACGGTGGATCGACACGCATTGGTCGTCAGCCAAGGTAGATATGACCCAGTCAGAAACGGCGGCGGCGAAGCCGGAAGTACGTCCGCCGGCACCGCCCGAGCCGGCAAACCTCAAGGCGGTCGGCAACCGGCCCGGGATGTACCTCACCACGCCCGGGGCCCTGGATGCCGGGGACGCTCATCTGGCGCGGATCCGAGAGCTGGGCCTGGAGCCTTACCTGCTCGAGATAGAGGTCCGTGGATACACGGTCATCCCTCCGCAACTCGTGGCGCCGCCCGAGTTCACCGTGCGCGTTCGGGATGCCCTGCTTCGAGTGGCGGAGAAGAGAACCGGCGTAAAGCACAGCATCGATCGGAATGGCTGCGCCGGGAACGCAAGCTACCTGTCCAGCCCGGGTTTCTTCGGGATGTTGTATCTCCTGTTCGAGGATCCGGTGTTCGAAGAGTGGATCGAGAATCCGGTCCTGGGGGCGTTGGTCGACTACACCCTGAAGGGGCAGGGGCGTCTCTCGAGCTTTGATGCGCTGGTCAAGTGGAAAGATGCTGGACAGATCGATTCCGACCTCCTGACCGACGCACTGCACTCCGATTCGCCACGCTGGCCTGACGGGAAGCTGCTGGACGGCGGCAATCTCATGACCAACAGCGCGTACATCCTGACGGACTACTCGAAGGAGAACGGATCGATCGCGATGGTGCCCGGCAGCCACAGGCTCGGGCGGCTCCCTTATCCGGGCGAGGGCCTGAAGGACATGGTCCCGGTGGAGGCGCCCGCGGGCTCGCTCATCTTCTGGAAGGGTGCAACGTGGCATGGCGGCGCCTACCCCAAGCTGACGGACGGGCTGCGGCTCACCATGAACACGACCTTCTTCAATCGCTCTCTCAAGACGGTCGAGAGCTACCAGCGTGCCGTACCGAAGGAAGTACTCGATCGCCGCAACAGGCAGTTTGCGCTCTTCGTCGGTGCGGACGATATGTCCGGCTTCGGGCCCGAGGGTCCCCAGCCGGCGTACCTCGAGCCTGCCCACTTCTTCTAGAGACACCCGTCCGCCCGTCGAGCTGCATCTCGGCCACGCGGCGAGCGCCCCGAACATCGGCTTGCTTTCACTTCCAGATTCGAGAGGCACGATGATGAACATTGCGGAGCGGCAAGCGATGCCGAGCCTCGATTCGATCATGTCCGACATCGAGTGCTACGGACTCGCCCAGAACGCCCTGGAGTTGATGACCTACGGCTTTACCGTCGTCTCGCCCGCGACCCTCGGGGTCACCGATGCGTGGAACGAACGACTGCGCGACGCGATGGTGGCCGCCTACGAGACAAGGAACGACGTGTCCATCGATGTTCGAACCTCGAGGATCACCGCGGCCTTCTACGATCCGTTCTTCGACGAGGACGCAGTGTTCATCGAGGCAGCGACCAACCCGGCGAACCTGGCGCTGGTCCGACTGATGCTGGGCCAGGGCGCGGTGCTCAGGAACATGCTGGTCATCATGAAGGGTCCGACCGCCGACGCCCCTGACGACGATTCCGCACTCTTCCACAATCTGCCGCTGCACGTCGACCAGGACGTGGAAGGCATCCCGATGGGCGCCGGTCAGATCTGCCATCGGTTGAACTGCACGTGGATCTGCACCGACCAGGCCGGCGAAGCCGACGGCCCAACCGTTTTCGTTCCCGCCAGCCAGCACTTCGGCCACCGGGTCCTGCCCCACGACACCGACATCGCCAACACGCCCTATCCGCTCGTGCGCCTCGAGGCGAAGGCCGGCTCGGTGGTGATCTGGCAGGGGGGAACGTTTCACTCCGCCTTGCCGCGCACCCGCCCCGGGCTACGAATCTCGCTGAACCAGAACTACACCCGGCCCTACATCCAGGGCCGCAACGCCGACAGCTACATTCCAAACTCGCCCCGGCTATCGCCAGAGCTGCTCGATCGTCATCCGGAGCTGAAACGCGTGCTCGGGCTCGCGCGAGGCGAGTACCGCGATATCGAGCGACGGGAAGATGGCGTCACCCCCCTCTTCGATCCGTACGCGTAGGGGGTCTGGCCTGAAGCGCAAACACTGGCACACGAGAGGAACCATCGGATGGAACTGGAAGAGCTTCAGAAACGAGTCACGCGGCTCGAAGACATCGAAGCCATCAAGCGGCTCAAGGCCCGGTACTGCGAGATCTGTGACCACGACGACTACGATGCGGACGCCATGGCGTCCCTGTTCACGGAAGACGGTACCTGGAGCGGGGAGGGAGTCGGAAAGGCCGAGGGCCGGGAAGCGATTCGAGCGCTCTTTGCCGGGTTCCCGAAAGTGATCGCCGGGGCGCAGCACATCGTCGCCAACCCGTTGATCGAGGTCGACGGGGATCGGGCACACGGGGTCTGGTACCTCATCGCGGCCGTGACCCAGAGCGACGGAACGACGCAGAGCAACTGGCCGGGCACGGCCGCGCGGTACCACGAGGATTACGTCAAGCAGAACGGCGAGTGGAAGTTCCGCCGCGTGCGCGTCGGCTGACCGCGCGCCCCCATCGTGCAACAATGCCGAAGTTGAGGTGTAGGGGAGACCCTTGCGGTCTCCCGTCCCAGTGTCCACGCAGGAGATCGAGGCGGGACGGGACAGACCCGTCCCTGCCATCGGGGGAGGGGGATGACATGAACGGAACGCAACCGTACTGGCGCGCCTGCGCGCTGCCGGCGCTCGCCGCCGCGCTCAGCCTCGGGGTTTCTGCCGAGGAGTCGGCCGACGGGGACGACGCCGCCCGCCCGGTCGTCGAGGAGATCATCGTCTCCGCCCAGAAGCGCGACGAGTCCATCCAGGAGGTGCCGATCGCGATTTCGGCCTTCACGGGGGACGCGCTGCGCAACACCGGCATCACGGACTCGCAGGACCTGGTGAAGGCCGTCCCGGGCGTATCCGGGGCCCTCTCCAGCAACTACATGTTCATCACGGTGCGCGGCATCAATGCCGGGACCTACACGGCCGCCTCGGAACCGGCGCTCGGCCTGTACACGGACGGCATCTACCGCGGCCGCCACGGCGCGGCCATCGGCACCTATTACGACCTGGAGCGCGTGGAGGTGCTGAAGGGCCCGCAGGGCCTGCTGTTCGGCCGCAACGCCTCCTCCGGCGCGATCCACGTCATCACCGCGCAGCCGGACCTCGACGGAAATGGGGCGTTCTTCTCGGCCGGCGCCGGGGAGCGGGGCCGGCAGGCCCTCGAAGGCATGGTGAACGTGCCGCTCGGCGACCGCTGGGGCCTGCGGGCCGCCGTGATCCAGAAGGAAGAAGATGGCTACATGCGCAACCTCACGACCGGCGAGGATCACCTCTGGTACGAGGTCAGCGCGGGACGCCTGTCCCTGCGCCACGAGCCCGACTGGGGTGACGCGACGCTCCGGGTCGCCTACGAGGACCGGGAGCAGTCCGGCGTTATCTACATGCCGCTCACCGCGGACGGTTCGCTGCAGTGGGGCGACGAACGCACGGTGAACACGACGACGGGCGACTACGACCGCGTGCAGATGGCCGAGACGAGCCTGACCGTCAACATCGACCTGCCCGGGTCCATGGCCCTGCGGTCGCTGACGGGCTACTACGCCAACAAGTTCGACTACCAGGAGGACTGGGACGGGACCCCGATCGACATGGGCAACTGGATGTCGCAGCAGGAGAGCGAGTATTTCAGCCAGGAGTTCGTGCTCTCCGGGGACCGCGGCCGCCTCTCGTGGTTCACCGGGGTGAGCTTCTACAACGAGGACATCAGCTACGACATGCACCACCTCACCGGGGACGTCGGGTGGCTGTTCGGGCTTCCGTTTCCGCTGGTGTTCGACGAGCGCGCGTACATCGACGGCGACTACCAGGGCTGGGCCGTGTATGGCGAGACGCGGTGGCAGCTCACCGATGCCCTCGACCTGAGCGTGGGGGGGCGTTACACGAGCGACGAGCGGGACGGGGAGATGGAGTTCCTGGGGGGAGGCTTCATCCTCGGGGTGTACACGCCATCCCCCGTATCCGGCGGGGAGAACTGGACCGACTTCTCGCCGCGGGTCGCGCTGCGCTACTTCGCCCGCGACAACCTGATGCTCTACGGCACCGCCAGCCGGGGCTTCAAGGCCGGGGGGCTCGAAACCACGCGTCTGTCGGAGCCGGCCGATCCGCTGACGCTGCTACCGCCACCCGGGGCCAAGATGGCCACCTATGATGCGGAGGAGGTGTGGGCGTACGAGGTCGGCGCCAAGGGCAGTCTGTTCGACGACCGCCTGCGCGTGGCGGCGGCGGCCTACACCTACGACTACCAGGATCGGCAGATAGACGTGTTCGACCCGACGCAAGGACTGGCCGCGGTGCTCAACGTTGGCGAGGTGGAGGGCACGGGCCTGGAACTCGAGCTGCTGTGGGTGCTCAACCGGTACTTCGATGTACACGTCGCCCTGGGCTACCTCGACGCCGAGTCCCGCGGCATTCCGGCGGCCGCCTGCGCGGACTGCGACGGGCACCGGCCGCCCGACAGTCCGGAGCACACCGCGTCCGGCGCGCTCAACGTGCACTACCCGTTCGCGGGTGGAGAGTGGCTCGGCACGGTGGAGTTCTTCTGGCAGTCGGAGTTCCACTCGAACCTGAACAACCATCCGCTCGGGGTGATCGACTCGAGCGGCACGGTCAACCTGCAGGTCGGCTGGGAAGATGAGCGCTGGAGGGTCGTGGCCTACGTGGAGAATGTCGCCGACGAGGTCACCCTCCAGGCCCGCCACTTCGGCACGTTCCAGCTCGCCATCAACGCGACCCGCCCGCGGACCGCGGGGGTGAACGTCAGCTACCGCATCGGCGGGTAGGGGCGGGGCTCGTCCCCGCCCGGCGTCCCGCTCGAATTCGAGGCGGATTGTAGGGGCGGCCCTCGTGGCCGCCCGTCTCGACGTCGCCGCCGGCACGCTTATCCGGAGTCGCGTCGCGCTGCGCGGACCGTATCGATAGCGATGAGCATTCTCGACGGACGCGACGGGAACGGAGTCGGAGTCAGTCTCCGTCCGTCCCTCCGCTGGCGCGATGCAATGCCATCGCCTCCTGCAGGACAGCTGTCGGTTCCGCTGGCGCGTCCAGAGCGGCCTGCAGGGCTTTCTGATCGCGATCGTGGAGGATCGTGCGCCGCCGGTCCGCAATGACGGCGCGCTCGGTTTTATGTTCGTTGACTCCGGCAGTCGTTTCGTTGTGGTCGAGCATGACGGTCGTCGCTCAGCGGATCCTGGCCCGGAATCGTACGGCAATCCGCCGTACCGGACACTCGCGGGCGTGAATCACGTCGACGCAAAGCAAAACGTGATGTTGGGTCGCGGGGCGTTCGCGCTTTGCCGGGGCTACACGCCGACGCCTGCGGCTCGGTCTCCAGATAAACGCTTGTGAGTCCTCCCCTACGCCTCCGCCACCTCCCGCTCGATGAGGTCCGCGTACTTCTCCAGCGCCCGTTCGCGCCGCTTGATGAGGTGGTAGTCCGGGAACAGCTCGTCGGTCCCCTGGTAGCGCCCGAGGATCTGCCGCGCCACCGTGACCTTGTGGACCTCTGTCGGCCCGTCCGCCAGTCCCATGTGGAAGCTGTCGAGCACGCCGGCCGCGAACGGCATCTCGGTTGAGAGTCCAAGCGAGCCGTGCACCTGCAGGGCGCGCGCGTAGACGTCGTGGTAGACCTTCGGCATCTGCGCCTTCACGGCCGAGATGTCCGCGCGCACTTCCTTGTAGTTCCGGATCCGGTCGATCTTCCAGGCGGTTCTCAGCACGAAGAGCCGAAACTGCTCGATGTCGATCCAGCTGTCGGCGATCATCGCCTGCACGAGCTGTTTCTGCGCCAGCACCTCGCCCTGGGTCTCCCGCGACAGCGCGCGCTCGCACATCATGTCGAAGGCGCGCCGGACCTTGCCGACCGTGCGCATCGCGTGGTGGATGCGGCCGCCGCCGAGACGCGTCTGCGCCACGATGAACCCCTGGCCCGGCGCGCCGAGCAGGTGGTCGCGCGGGATGCGCACGTCGTCGTAACGGATGTAGGCGTGGTTGCCCGGGTTCTCGTAGCCGACCGCCACGTTGCGCTGGATGTCCACGCCGGGCGTGTCGGCGGGGACGATGAACATCGACATGCGGTCGTACGGGGGCGCCTCCGGGTCCGTGACCGCCATGACGATCAGGAACGAGGCATGCCGGGCGTTCGACGAGAACCACTTCTCGCCGTTGATGACCCATTCGTCGCCCAGGGCCTCCGCGCGGCAGGTGAAGACCTTGGGGTCGGCGCCGCCCTGCGGCTCGGTCATCGAGTAGCAGGAGCAGATCTCGTTGTCGAGCAGCGGCTGCAGGTACTGGTCTTTCTGCGCTTCCGTGCCGTAGTGGGCGAGGATCTCCGCGTTGCCGGAGTCCGGCGCCTGGCAGCCGAACGCCACCGGCGCGCACTTCGCGCGGCCGAGGATCTCGTTCATGAGCGCGAGCTTGAGCTGCCCGTAGCCCTGCCCGCCGAGGTCCGGTCCGAGGTGGCAGGCCCACAGGCCGCGCCGCTTCACCTCTTCCTGCAGAGGCCGGATCAACCGGTTGCGGTTCGGGTCCGAGAAGTCGTTCGGATGCCCGAGCACGAAGTCGAGGGGCTCGATCTCCTCGCGCACGAAGTCGTCCATCCAGTCGAGTTCGCGCTGGAAGGCGGGGTCGGTTTCGAAATCCCAGGCCATGGTCGCTCCGGTAGCGGGTCAAACCCCGATTAGACCCGGTGTGTCGGGCAGTTGTGAAGGCCGGGCGGACCTGGGGCTGGCGGCGGCGTCCCGCCGCCGCCTCAACTGCCGCTTCCGGCAGCGGTATCGAGGGCTCCGGGCCTGGCCCCGGCCCGCCGCCGCTCCGCGAGTTTCCCGAGGATCTCCGCGTGTCGTTCGCGATCGAGGTTGTAGTGCGAGAGGCACCAGATGGTGATCACCGCACATCCGGCGACCACCGGTCCGTAGAGCACGCCGAGATCGACCAGCGTCCCGGCCGGGATGTCCGTGGCCGAGACGATCTCGGCGCCGGTAGGCCAGTCGATGATGTCGAGCCCGATGCCGCCGATCAGCGTGCCGACGCCGGAGGTCGCCTTGCCCGAGAAGGAGATGGCGCCGAAGAAGATGCCTTCCTGGCGCGTGCCGGTGTCGAGTTCGTGCTCGTCCGCCACGTCCGCCAGCATCGACCCGGCGGCGATGAACGCCTGCTGCATGGTGAGCCCTTGCACGAACTTGAAGCCGACCAGGGCGTAGAACAGTGCCCCCGTCCCGTTCTCCGGGAAGGCGTCGAGGAGCCTGCACACCACCGGCAGGATCGTGCAGGTCGCCACCGAGGCGACCGCGAGAATGACGCCGGCCCGCTTGCCGATGCGCGGCAGGAGCGGCGCCGCGACGAAGACGCCGACCAGCAGTCCCGCGATGGGCGCCAGGTTGACGCGCATCATCTGGCCGCCGTCGAGCTCCCAGAAGTACTGGTACATGTAGATGTCGAGGGCGGCGTGGACGCCGGACATGATGTAGATGACCAGGACCCCGGAGATCATCCAGGCGAACGAGCGGTTGCCGAACGCCGCCAGGAAGTCGCTGCCCAGGACCAGGAACGCGTTGCGTGCCGGCCTCGGCGGCGGCTCGGACAGGAAGGGCACCTCCTTCTGCGTGCCGGCGGCCGAGTACCAGATGGTCACGGCCATCAACACGGCCAGCACGATCGCGAACGGCGTGTAGTTCTCGATGGCCAGGCGGCCGCCCATGTCGTCGGAGAAAAAGTAGCCGAAGCCGACAGCGATCACCGTGGCGCTGCCCGCCGTGGCGAAGAACTGCCGGTAGGCGACGACGCGGTTGCGTTCGTTGTAGTTCTGCGTCAGCTCCGCGCCGAGGGCGAGGTGCGGTACGTGATAGAGGGTCATGGCCCCGCGCGTCAGGGTCGCGAAGGCCGTGAGCCACAGGAACAGCCCCCACTGGCCCAGGCCCTCCGGCGGCGAGAAGAGCCCGACGAAGGCAAGGGCCAGGGGCAGCGCCGACGCGTACATGAAGGGATGGCGCCGTCCGAGGCGCGACTGCCACTTGTCGGACAGCGAGCCCGCCAGCGGGTCGGTGACGGCGTCGAACAGGAGCGCGATGAAGAGCGCCGCGCCCGCAAGCGCGCCGGGCATTTCGAGCACCTGGTTGTAATAGAAGAGGATGAACAGCCCGAAGCCCGTGTTCTTGAGTCCCTCGGCGAACTGGCCGACGCCGAACGCCAGCTTGCTCGAGAACGGGACGATGCGATCGTTCGGGTTGTGGGGGTCCATCCGCTGCGAGCATAGCAGCCTGCCGCGGGACTCAACGGTGGCGTTGGTGACGCGTGCGACTGCGGGTACCATCCGGGGATGGGCTGCCGCTCACCACGCGGGACGTAGCCATACACCTATAATTTACAGTGGGTTGCAATGAGTTCTTCAAATATCTTCGAGGGTGCGGACCTCCGCTCGTTCTTCAAGGACCCGTACGGTCCCTACGCGTTTGCCCGCCAGGCACGCATCTTCCGGAACGACGGGGTCTGGTACGCCGCCCGCTTCGAGGATGTCGACTGGATCCTGAAGGACCGCCGGTTCGGCAAGCAGCCGCCGCTGGGGAGCGAGCACCGGATGCCCCAGGGCCGCCCCCAGCCGGTCGAGGAACGCAACATCCTGAACACCGACCCGCCGGACCACACGCGGCTGCGCGGACTGGTGGCGAAGGCGTTCAACGCACATCGGGTCGCGGGCATGCGCCCGGTGGTCCAGTCGCTGGTGGACGGCCTGCTCGACAACCTCGAGCCGCGTGGCGGCATGGACATCATGCGCGACTACGCCTACCCGATCCCCGCCACCATCATCAGCGACATGCTCGGCATTCCGGACGCGGACCGCGACCGCTTCGGCCACCTGTCGAACGAGATCATCCGGTGGGGCACGGGGATCGAGCCGGGCGTGGACCTGGAGACCCGGGCGGCCCGGTCGCGCGAGGCGCGCGAGGCGTTCGACTCGTACCTCACCGCGCTGTTCCCGGCGAAGCGGGAATCGCCCGAAGACGACCTGACGACGGACCTCCTGCGCGCCGAGAGCGAGGAGGGGCGGCTCACGGAGGAGGAGGTCACCAAGAACGTCCGCCTGCTGTTCCAGGCCGGGCACGAGACGACTGTCAACCTGATCGGCAACGCGCTCGTGGCGCTCTACCGGAACCCGGACGAGCTGGCGAAGCTGAAGGCGGACCCTGGCCTCATGCCGCAGGCCGTGGAGGAGTTCCTGCGCTTCGACTCGTCGGTGCAGCAGTTGCCGCGGGTCGTCCAGGAACGCGTCGAGGTCGGCGGGCAGACGCTCGAGCCCGGGGAGATGATCATCTGCCTGCTCGGCGCGGCGAACCACGACCCGGACGCGTACGAGGACGCGGACGCGCTGGACATCGAGCGGCCCTTCGTACGCTCGAAGTCCTTCGGCGGCGGCATCCACTTCTGCCTCGGGGCGCAGTTGGCCCGCCTGGAGACCGAGGTGGCGCTCGGGACGCTGTTCGAGCGGCTCCCGGAGATGACCCTCACGAACCTCGACGATCTCGACTACGCCTTCAATCCCTTCTTCCGCGGCCCGAAGGAGCTTCTGGCAACCTGGTCGTAGGGGCGGCCCTCGTGGCCGCCCGTCCGAGATCGTGCAGGCGGTCCAGCCGGGAGGGGAGCATGGCGGGACCCCGATCCCGCACGTAGACTCCACGACACCACTTGTATCCGGGGACGGCCATGGCCAGCCAGGAGATGCGCGAGGCGGCGGCGGAAATGCGGGCCGTCGGGCTCGATGCGGTGAAGGATATCGAGACGTTGCGCGCCGTCATGGACGAGATGGACTCCCTGGCCGGGCTGCCGGAGGATGTCTCCCACTCGGACTTCGACGCGGGCGGCGTGCCGGCGCGCCACGTCGCGACGCCGGGGGTCCGGGACGACCGCGGCGTGCTCTACTTCCACGGCGGCGGCTACGTGGCGGGCAACCTGAACTCCCACACCGAACTCATGAGCCGCATCGCGCGCGCCTGCCGGGCGCCGGTGCTCGGCATCGACTATCGCCTGGCGCCCGAGCACCCGTATCCGGCGGCGGTGGACGACGCGGTCGCGAGCTATGAGCGGCTGCTCGGCAACGGCATCGAGCCGGGCCGCATCGTCATCGCCGGCGACTCGGCGGGCGGCGGCCTGACCGTGGCCTGCATGCTCGCCCTGAAAGCCGCGGGGCGACCCCTGCCCGCGGGCGCCATCCTCATCTCGCCCTGGACGGACCTCTCCGGCAGCGGCGCGAGCATGCAGAGCCACCTGACGGCGGATCCGATGCTGAGCGGCGACATTCTCGGGCCCATGGCGGCCGCCTACGCGGGGTCCGCGGGCCTCACGGACCCGGGTGTCTCCCCCCTGTTCGGCGACCTTGCGGGCCTGCCGCCGCTGCTCGTGCAGGTCGGCGACGACGAGGTGCTGCTCGATGATTCGACGCGCCTCGCCGAACGTGCCGAAACCGTCGGCGTGTCCGTGCAGTTGCACGTCTACGAAGGTGCCTTCCATGTCTTTCAGATCATGCCGACGCTCCCCGAGTCGCGGGAGGCCCTCGAGGAGATGGGCGCGTTCTTCGATACCGTCACCGGCTGACGTGCCGGAGGGCTGGACGCATCATGCGTTGGCCGCCGCGTGCTTCGCCCTGTTGATCGGCTGCGGTGGCGGTGGCGGAGGGGGCGGTGGCGGCGGAGGCGGCGTCGAACCGCCGCCCGCCTCGACCGATGACGATGACGAAGAGTGGCTCATCCCCCGGGAGCGCGTCGTGGACGGCGGACCGGGCCGCGACGGCATCCCGGCGATCGACAACCCGGTGTTCCTCCGCGCCGACCGGGAGGGGGGCTCGGCCCGCAAGCTGGTCGTCGGCTACCGGGCCGGGTCCGAAGTGAAGGCCTTGCCGCACGACATCCTCGACTGGCACGAGATCGTCAACGACACCCTGGGCGGCGAGCCCGTGGCGCTCACATACTGCCCCCTGACCGGCTCGGCGTTGCTGTGGAAGTCGTCGATGACCGCCCGCGACCCCACGTTCGGCGTGTCCGGCCTCCTGTACAACTCGAACCTCATCCCCTATGACCGGGAGACCGACAGCCACTGGCTGCAGATGCTCGTGCAGTCCGTCGAGGGGACGCGCGCCGGGGATGTCCCCGAGGTCCTGCCGGTCGTGGAGACGACCCTCGGCACCTGGCGGGAGATGTATCCGGACTCGGTGCTGCTCACTCGCCAGACGGGGTACACCCGCGACTACGACGACTACCCGTACGACACGTACCGCACGGACGGCAACCTGCTGTTCGAGGTCGAACCCCTGGACCGGCGCATGCAGATCAAGACGCGGGTACTCGGCGTGTGGGTCGGCGACGCCGCGCGCGCCTGGCGCATCGACGACTTCGGGCCCGGGGTCACCGTGCACAACGACACGGTCGGTGACGTGCCGATCGTCGTCGCGGGCAGCGCGGAGAAGAACCTCGCGGTGGCGTTCGGGCGCACGCTGGAAGACGGCACGGTGCTGTCGTTCGAGGCCGCGTCCGCGCCGCTGCCGGCCATCGTGACGGACGACGAGGGCAACACCTGGGACGTGTTCGGCGAGGCGCTCGAGGGGACGCGGGCGACCGAGCGGCTGCCGCTGGTGGACTCCCACATCGCGTTCTGGTTCGCCTGGGGCGCGTTCCATCCGGATTCCGAGATCGCCGGCGAATGAACGCGCTCCGCATCCGGGCCTGTGTCGCGGCCTGCGCCGTCGCCGCCGCGCTGGCGAGCCCGCCCGGGGCGCTGGCAGCGACCTGCAGTTGCGCCGCCGTCCCGCTGCTGGGGTCGATGGACACCGGCGCACCGGCCGGCGGTAGCTGGCTCGTGACCGGCGGGTACGAGTTCCACGAGATCGGCGACCTGTACAGCGGCTCCGACGAGGTCCCCGACGAAACCGGGCGCGAGCGTTCGAGCCGGGCGCTGGTGCTGCAGGCGAGCCGTGGCTTCGGCGGGCGGTTGTCCGTGACGGCGCTCCTTTCAGCGGTCGAACACGAGCGGCGGGTCGGCGGCCAGACGACGACGGGACGGGGCCTGGGAGACGGTCTCGTGATGCTGAAGTACTCGCCGAAGCGGATCGGTCCGTTCGAGCGCAACGGCCTGACGTTGGGCCTGGGGACGGCGGTCCCGCTGGGAGAGGACGACGCACGCGACTTCGTCACCCTGGCCGAAGACATGCAGCCGTCCACCGGCGCCTGGGCGCCGGTCGCGTGGGTGCACGGGGAACAGGCCTGGAGCCAGGCCGCGAACACGCGCACGTTCGCCTCGCTGAGCTACCGCTGGAACGGCGAGAACGACCGCAGCTACCGCTTCGGCAACACCTGGACCGCGGCGCTCGGGACCACGCACCGTACCGGCCGTTGGGGACTCGGATTCGAGTTGCGCTACCGGGACGCGGGGCGCGACGAACGGGCAGCGGCGCAGATTCCGAACACCGGCGGGCGCTGGCTCGACGGGGTGCCGGCGGTGCAGTTCCAGTTCAACGACCGGCTCGCGGGGAAAGTGTCCGCGCGGGTCCCCGTGTGGCGGGACGTGAACGACGCGCTGCAGTTCACTACGTCGTACGCGGTCTCCGTGTCCCTGTCCTGGGTCGCCGGCGGCCCATGACCGGCAAGGGCCCGCGGCTGGCCGCGGCGCTGCTGCTGGCGGTCCTGTGTCTCGGCGCCCCGGCGCGCGCGGTACAGGTGGGGGAACCCGCGCCGCCGTTCACGCTCCCCGAGCTGGGTGGGGCGGAGACGGTCGCCCTGGAGGACCTCTCCGGGAGGGTGGTGCTGCTCGACTTCTGGGCGTCCTGGTGCGCCCCGTGCCGCGAGGCGCTGCCGTTCTACTCCGACCTGCACCGCGAACTCGCCGACCGGGGCCTCGTGGTGCTGGCCGTGAACGTCGACGAGCATGTCGAGGACGCGCATCGGTTCCT
>JAJDTI010000092.1 GCA_022827245.1 Pseudomonadales bacterium
CACGTCCCTGCCCCCGACGCCGTTCGTGATGGACCTCAGGGTGGAGGGCGACGAGTCCTACATGACGACCGGCGCGCTCGCCCACAACGGCGGCAAGCGCAAGGGCGCCGTCTGCTCCTACCTCGAGACCTGGCACCTCGACATCGAGGAGTTCCTCGAGCTGCGCAAGAACACCGGCGACGACCGGCGGCGCACCCACGACATGAACACGGCCAACTGGGTGCCGGACCTCTTCATGAAGCGCGTCTTCGAGGACGGCACGTGGACGCTGTTCTCGCCGAACGAGACGCCGGACCTGCACGATCTGTGCGGGCGCGCGTTCGAACAGCGCTACGAGGCGTACGAGGAGCAGACGCGCACCGGGGAGATGACGCTGTTCAAGCGCGTCCAGGCCCAGGAGCTGTGGCGCAAGATGCTCTCGATGCTGTTCGAGACGGGGCATCCCTGGATCACGTTCAAGGACAGCTGCAACGTCCGCTCGCCCCAGCAGCACGTGGGCGTGGTGCACTCGTCCAACCTCTGCACCGAGATCACGCTCAACACGTCGAAGGACGAGATCGCGGTCTGCAACCTCGGCTCCGTCAACCTCGCCCAGCACCTGAAGGACGGCGAACTCGACGGCAAGAAACTCCGGAAGACCGTGCGCACGGCGGTGCGGATGCTCGACAACGTCATCGACATCAACTACTACTCGGTGCCCCAGGCGCACGCCTCGAACATGCGCCACCGGCCCGTGGGCCTCGGCATCATGGGCTTCCAGGACGCGCTCTACCAGTTGCGCATCCCCTACGGGTCCGAGGACGCGGTCGAGTTCGCCGACCGCTCCATGGAGGCGGTGTCGTTCCACGCGATCGAGGCGTCCGTCCGCCTGGCGCGGGAGCGGGGCAGCTACGCGAGCTTCGAGGGCTCGCTGTGGAGCCAGGGCGTGCTGCCGATCGACTCCCTGAAGCGCCTGCGCGACGAGCGCTGGGGCGAATACCTGGACGCGGACTTCGGCACGACCCTCGAATGGGACAAGCTGCGCGACCGCGTCCGCATGCACGGGATGCGCAACTCGAACGTCATGGCGATCGCCCCGACGGCGACGATCGCCAACATCACGGGGGTCTCGCAGTCGATCGAGCCGACGTACCAGAACCTGTTCGTGAAATCGAACCTCTCGGGCGAGTTCACCGTCGTCAATCCCTACCTCGTCCACGACCTCAAGGGCCGGGGCCTCTGGGACAACGTCATGGTGAACGACCTCAAGTACTACGACGGCAGCGTCGCCCGCATCGACCGGGTTCCCGAGGACCTGAAGCAGCTCTACGCCACGGCGTTCGAGGTCGAGCCGCGCTGGCTGGTGGACGCCGCGAGCCGGCGGCAGAAGTGGATCGACCAGGCCCAGTCCCTGAACCTCTACATCGCCGGCGCATCCGGCAAGAAGCTCGACGTCACCTACCGGATGGCGTGGATGCGCGGCCTGAAAACGACCTACTACCTGCGTTCGCTCGGGGCCACGGCCGCCGAGAAATCGACCCTCGAGACGGGTGTGCTGAACGCGGTGGAGGCCGGGGGCGGCCTCCCCGCGGCGGATACCCCGACGGAGAACGCGCCGCTGGCCTGCGCCATCGACGATCCCGACTGCGAAGCCTGTCAGTAACGAACACGAGGAGCTGACGAAGCATGCCCATGCAACTCTCCTGGGACGACTACGACACCGACACCGAAGAGACCGCCGGAGTCATCGCGGACCTGGCGGTCCGGGACGGGGCGGCGCCGGACGCGCCCGCGGAACCCGTCAACACCGGTCTCGACATGGCGCTGGCCGTCGAGCCTGCCGTGCCGGAGCCGCCGCCGTTCGTGGCACCGCCGCGGCCGTCCGTGGCAGCGGAGGCCTCGACGCGTGCCGAGGCGCCGGCGCCCGTGCCCGAGGTCGTCCTCGAGGCGCCGGCGGAAGCGTCCCCCGAAGCCGTCCCTGCCACGGCGCCCGAGCTGGACCTCGAGGACGAGGAGAGCCGCGAGCGCGTGACGGTCGACCAGAAGGCGATGATCAACTGCCGGGCGGACCTCAACCAGCTCGTGCCCTTCAAGTACGACTGGGCGTGGCAGAAGTACCTGGACGGCTGCGCCAACCACTGGATGCCGCAGGAAATCAACATGACCGCGGACATCATGCTGTGGAAGTCCGAGGACGGCCTGACCCCGGACGAGCGCAAGATCGTCAAGCGCAGCCTCGGCTTCTTCTCGACCGCCGACTCGCTGGTGGCGAACAACCTCGCGCTCGCGATCTACCGCCTGATCACCAACCCCGAGTGCCGCCAGTACATCCTGCGCCAGGCCTTCGAGGAGGCCATCCACACGCACGCCTACCAGTACTGCATCGAGTCCCTCGGCATGGACGAGGGCGAGATCTTCAACATGTACCGGGAAGTGGAATCCGTCGAGGCCAAGGCGGCCTGGGCGCTCCGGTACACGCGCGCCCTCGCGGACCCGACGTTCCACACGGGCACGCCGGAGAACGACCGGACGCTGCTCGAGAACCTGATCGCGTACTACTGCGTGCTGGAGGGCATCTTCTTCTACTGCGGCTTCACGCAGATCCTCTCCATGGGCCGCCGCAACAAGATGACGGGCACCTCCGAGCAGTTCCAGTACATCCTGCGCGACGAGTCGATGCACGTGAACTTCGGCATCGACGTCATCAACCAGATTAAGCTCGAGAACCCGCACCTCTGGGACGAGGAGATGCAGGGCCACGCCGAGCGCATGATCCTGGAAGGCACGGAACTCGAGATCCGCTACGCCCAGGACACCATGCCGCGGGGCGTGCTCGGCATGAACGCCAACATGATGGCCGAGTACCTGCGCTTCATCGCCAACCGGAGACTGGCGCAGATCGGCCTGACGGAGCACTTCCCCGGCGTCAAGAACCCCTTCCCGTGGATGTCCGAGATCATGGACCTGAAGAAGGAGAAGAACTTCTTCGAGACGCGGGTGACGGAGTACCAGACCGGGGGCGCGTTGAGCTGGGACTGACCCTCGACGCTCCGTAGTCATAGTTGGCGCCCGCGCCATGATCGCCGGCTACTGCTGGCCGCAGAGCGCCCTGCCGGGCGAGACGGTCACCCTGTACTGCCACTCCGACGCGGCCCGCTTCGGCTTCGAGATCGTCCGGCGCGGCGAGCGCGAACGGATCGTTTTCGAGTCGTCGTCAATGGCCGCGACCGCCCAGGCGATGCCCGACGATCTCGCGAGCCACGGCTGTCGGTGGGCGGCCTCCTGCGAGATCACCGTCGATCCGGCCTGGCCCTCCGGCATGTACGTGGTCCGCCTCGCGGACAGCGACGACCATCGCGCCGACGCCTTCTTCGTCGTGCGCGCGGCGGAGCCCGCGGACGCGATGCTGGTGCTCTCGACCTCCACC
The DNA here is from genome assembly GCA_022827245.1 of Pseudomonadales bacterium. Classification (GTDB taxonomy): domain Bacteria; phylum Pseudomonadota; class Gammaproteobacteria; order Pseudomonadales; family Azotimanducaceae; genus VXNE01. Next base: position 3,407 of record JAJDTI010000092.1, read on the forward strand.
TGGGCCGCGTACAACGACTGGGGCGGCCCGAGCTTCTACACCGGCAGCCACATCTCCGCCACGCGACGTCCCTTGCCGCCCGGCTTCCTCGAGAAGAGCGACCCCGAGAAGCAGCGCGTCGCCCGCTTCAAGCTGTGGTCCCCGGAGGAACTCGCGGCCTACCGCGCGCTCGGCTACTCGCCCTGGTGCATCGCGGCGGGCTACGCGAACTGGGAGTACCTCTTCGTCCGCTGGGCCGAGTCCCGCGGCTGGCGACTCGGGTTCGCCACCAGCCAGGACCTCGACCGGGACCGCGGCCTGCTGGACGGATGGCCCGCCTACCTTTCCGTCGGCCACGACGAGTACTGGTCCGAAGGCATGCGCGACACGGTGGAGGGCTACGTCGAGGCGGGCGGCAACGCGGCGTTCTTCTCCGGCAACACGGCGTTCTGGCAAGTGCGCTTCGAGGACGACTACGGCCGGGTCGTCGGCTACAAGAACGCCATTCGCGACGATCCCGCGTACGATGGGGAAGGCGCCCCGAACCTCTCCACGATGTGGTCCGATCCCCTGGTGGGACGTCCCGAGAACCGGATGACGGGCGTTTCCTTCACCCGCGGCGGCTACGCCAACATGCCGAACGCCCCGGACGGGTCCGGCGGCTACACTGTCTGGCGTCCGGAGCACTGGGCCTTCGAGTCCCTGCCCCACTGGTACGGCGACCTCCTCGGCGCGGCGAGCACCGTCGTGGGCTACGAGTGCGACGGCTGCGAACTCGAGTTGCGTGACGGCCTGCCCCACGCCACCGGAAACGACGGCACCCCGCGGAACTTCGAGGTCCTCGGCACGGCCCCGGCGCGTCTCTGGGAGACCCGGGACGCGCCCCCCATGCACGAGAGCTACATCGGCGAACTGAACTGGGTCGCGGAACGGCTCGGCGGCGCCGACACGGCGGAGAACCGGGACCGCTTCTCCCACGGGCGCGCCGTGATGGGCGCGTTCCGCCGGGGCCGCGGCGAGGTGTTCACCACCGGCTGCACCGACTGGGCCTACGGGCTCGGCGATTCCGACGTCGCGACAGTAACCACCAACGTCCTCGAACGGTTCGTGCACGGACGCGGCAGATAGGGGAACATCGCGCCGGATTCCCCTCAGGAGAGTCCGCCGCATGGACGGTCAGATCAACCCCCGCCTTCCCGGTCGCCTCGGCCATCCCGGCATGGCGCTGCAGGACGACCCGCGCGCGGACCCGCGCATGCTCGCCGCCATGGCCCCGTTCGGCATGGCGGGCCACCAGCCGCCTCCGCCCGTGGACAGGCACTCGAGCCTCGAAGCGCTGCTCGCGTTCTGCGACCAGGCGGAGACGGCCTACGAGGCCGTCAACGACGTCTTCACGAGGGGCCTTCCGGCGGTGTCCGGCGTCGCCACGGAAACGCGCACCATCCAGGGCGTCGACGGGAACGACATCGCGCTGCACATCGCCCGCCCCGCCGACCATGCCGGACCGTTGCCAGGCATCCTGCACCTGCACGGCGGCGGCATGGTGCTGATGTCCGCGACGGGCCCGCTCTACGCGCGCTGGCGCGCCGAACTGGCCGCGACGGGACTCGTGGTCGCCGGCGTGGAGTTCCGCAACGCCGGCGGAAGCCTCGGCCCGCACCCGTTTCCGGCGGGACTGAACGACTGCGTTTCCGGCCTGTACTGGATGGCCGACCACGCGGCGGAACTCGGCGTCTCCGGCGTCGTCGTCTCCGGCGAGTCGGGCGGTGGCAACCTCACGCTCGCGACCGTCCTCAAGGCCAGGCGCGACGGACGCCTGGCCGCCGTCGCAGGCGCCTACGCGCAGTGTCCCTTCATCTCGAACGCCTACGCCGAGGGCGATCCCGATCTGCCCTCGCTGGTCGAGAACGACGGATACGGCCTGAGCTGCGCGCTGATGGCGTCCCTTTCGCGGCTGTACGATCCGGTCGGCAAGCACGCCCGGGACCCGCTCGCCTGGCCGCTGCACGCGGGCGAGGACGAACTCGAAGGGTTACCGCCGCACGTCATCTCGGTGAACGAACTCGACCCGCTGCGGGACGAGGGCCTCGCGTACTTCCGGAAGCTCCTCCGGGCCGGCGTCAGCGCCGGGAGCCGGACCATCAACGGCACGAGCCACGCCCAGGACATGGTCATGCGCGCCGCGATGCCCGAGGTCTACCTGACCACGGTCCGGGACATCAAGGGGTTCGCGGACCGGGTCTGCGCCGCAGGTTGAATCAGCCGCGTCCTCCGGTACCGGCCGTCCCCGCAAGCAACGCCTTGTTCTCGCGGTAAGTCCGGTCCAGTTCCTTCGCCACGAGGGTTCCGGTGCGGGCCCCGACCCCCGCTTCGGCCGCGTACTCGCGCCACTTCGCAACGCCATCCAGGACGCGCTCGATACACTCGCGCGCCCGGTTCCAGGTGGCGAAGTTCGCCTGGCTCGCGAGTGCCTGCATGGCACGCAGCGGCGGCCGGGAGCCATGGCCGGCAAAGGCCGTGGCATGTTCGCCGTGGGGCGCCGGGCTGAAGGTCAGGTCGAACGCCGGAGACGGACGCCACCGGCCGGCGTCGTCCTGCAGGAACGCCCAGTTCCGCGTGTGGTCGTCCTGGTTCAGCGCGAACAGGTTGAACACCGCCCGTGCGAACTGTGCCTGGCCCACCGCCGGGCTGCCGCAGAGCACCTGGCTCGCCCGGATCAGGTCCTCGTAATCCATGGACGGCGCCCGGAAGTCGGCGTCAAGCAGGCCGCAGAGCGTGTGCATGTGGTGGCGCCCGCCCCCCGCGGTGCAGTCGAACCGCGTCAACGCGAGCGATGCGATGGCCGGCGAGGACGGCGGCGCCGCGATCAGCCGGTACGACCGCGTGTCGATGCCGGCGTCCCTCGCCATGCCGAGATACGCGGCCTCGCACAGGCTCTCCTCATGTCCGAGGGGTAGCGAAGCCGAGGTGAACTTCACCAGCGCCGGCGTCAGTCCGGGACCCGGCAAGAGGCTCGCGCCCGCGAGTTCGCCATCGTCCGGCAGGTAAAGGAGCGCCTTGGGGCGGGCGCCCGCCGAACTCCCCGCGTGCGCCAGCGCCCCCGGCACGGGGATATCTTCCTCGGCGCGGGCCTCGAAGATCGCCCGGGCAAGGTCGCCGAGCAGGCCAACGTCCACGGCTGCCTGTTCGGCACGGCCGTAGTCGATGGCCGGTGCGTACTCCAGCGCCCCCATGCCCCGCTCGCCCACGTAGGCGAGCCGGTCCAACGGGGTCACCCGATGCCGAGGCACGCCGTGGCGGCGGAACGCCCGGTCCATCAACAGCAGGCCCCAGCCGTCCGGCAGCGAGTCCGCGAACACGCCGTGCAGTCCTCCGTGTGGCGCCGCCGGCCCGCGATGCAGTTCGCCGTCCGCGGGAAGCGCGAAAGGCGAGAGGCCCGGGTACCCGCGAAGATAGTCCGCGTCGTACTGGAAGTACGTGGCGCGTCCGTCCGCGGACGAGGCCAGGGTCCCGGCACACACGCGTTCCCCATTCGCAAGCCGGCGAAGAACGTCCAGCCGGCGAACCGGAGCGGCGGTCATTCGCCAAGCACTTCTTCGATCGTCCGCGGCGGTCTCGCGGGCGCGTCCGCCATCGCGGCAAGACGCTGCAGTTCGTCGAGGCACTGCCAAAGCAGGACGAACTGCCGCAGGGAGATCTGCCCCGTGGTCTCGAAGCGCTTGATGGTCGCCGCCGGTACCGTGCTGAGCTCGGCGAGGGCCCTGCGCGAGAGTCGCCGCTCTCGACGCCGGACCCGGAGGAACTCCGCCAATCGGTCCTGTACGTCGGTGGCCGTGAGCAGGGAGAGCAGAGGGGCCATGAGACCTTGGCTGTTTCCGGGAGGGATAGAATTATATCCAATGTCCCCAGACTAAGCCTGCTTTTGGATCACATACTATCCGAATCCGGCACGGGCGACGACAAGCGTCGCCCCTACGTGCGCGGCATCGAAATACCCGGCCCGCCTACTCGGGTCGCCGGAACAGGAGCGTGAAGCGGTCGGTATTGCCCGTCACCGTGCGCCGTCCGACTTCGTAGCGCAGTTCGTCGTCCGGCCGGTAGTGGAGGTCGGAGTAATCCACGAACTCGAACCCCGCCGCCTCGATCTCCTGGATCATCAGCACCGGGTCCATGCGCCGCCAGTTCTCGTCGGTGTCCGCCTGCATGTGGCGGCGCGTGTGGTCGATGGCGCCGTACCGCCCGCCCGGGCGCAGCGCGCGGAACACCGCCGCATTCATGGCGGCCCGCGTATCCGCATCGAGGTTGTGCAGGTTGCGGAACGTCAGCACGAGGTCGAACCGCGCCTCGCCGAAGTCGAGTCCCTCCATCCGGAAGCGCGGACTCCCCTCTATCCGGGAGAACGACCCCGTTTCGATCGTCTCGACGTCCCACCCGGTTTGTTCCAGGAGCGGTGCGACGAACTGGATGCCGATCGCGACCGCCAGGCTGCCGTTCTCGGCCAGCACCGGCGCGAGGACCTTCGTGTACCAGCCGCGGCCCGGCAGGAGTTCGAGGACGTCCATGTCGTCGGTGAGGCCGAAGAACTGCAGCGTCTCGAGCGGCTTGCGGTTCGCGTCCCGCTCCCGGTCGGCCTCCTCGCGGATGTCCGCGGCCAGCGCCGCCTCGACCTTCGCGTCGATCTCTCCTGCCCATGCTCCCTGCAGCGCGACGAGCATGCCGGCCGCGAGCCATACGATTCTCTTCACTGTTTTCTCCTTGTCGGCGAGTGTGACGATTCAGACCAGGCGGTCGGGCATCTCGGTACCGGCGAAGAACGCCGCCAGGTTCTCCGCGACGCGCATCCCCATCGCGATGCGCGTCTCCCGCGAGCCGCTGCCGAAGTGGGGCAGCAGCACCGCATTCTCGAGTGCGATCAATTCCTCCGGCACGTTCGGCTCGCCCTCGTACACGTCGAGCCCCGCGCCCGCCAGCCGGCCTTCGCGCAGCGCGTCCGCGAGGGCGAGCTGGTCCACCACGTCTCCCCGGGACGTGTTGACGAGGAACGCGTGCGGCTGCATGCGTCCGATCCGCTCGGTGTTCATCAGGTGTCGGGTCTCGGGGGTGGACGGGCAGTGCAGGGAGACGAAGTCCGCGGCCCCCAACAGCTCGTCGAGGGTCTCGCACGCCGTGGCGTCGACTTCCGCAGCCACTTCTTCCGGGACCGGAAAGGGATCGTGAAACAGAATCTTCATGCCGAAGCCGAAGTGGGCCCGGCGCGCCACCGCGCGACCGATCCGCCCGAAGCCGACCAGGCCGAGGGTCTTGCCGGTCACGCGCGTGCCCATCATGTGGGTCGGTCGCCACCCCGTCCACGCCCGGCCGCGCACGTGCCGCTCCCCCTCGCCGATGCGCCGCGCGGCGGCCAGGAGCAGGACCATGGCGATGTCCGCGGTGCAGTCCGTCAACACCTCCGGGGTGTTGCTGACCGCGATGCCGCGCGCCCCGGCGGCTTCGAGGTCGACGTGCTCGAAGCCGACGCCGTAGCTGCCGATAATGCGGGTACGCACCTCCACGCCCTCGTAGAGGCCCGCATGGATGCGGTCCGTGACGGTCGGGCAGAGGGCGTCGGCCTCGGCGAGCGCCGCGCGCAGCGCCGCTTCGCTCATGGGCTCGTCCGCCTCGTTGCGGGTGAGGTCGTAGCGTTCCGCGAGGTAGGACTCCACTTCCTCGGGCCACGCCCGCGTCAACACCACCTTGGGGCCGTTCGCCATCTGCTTCCCGTGCCTCTGCTTCCCGTGCCACGAAGGCGCAATTGTAGAGCCGTCCGACAACGATCGGGGTATCGTTGCCGGATGCGCATCCTGCACATCGCGCACCAGCAGCTTCGCAGGTACGGCGCCACGCGCGTGAGCTGGGCGAAGAAGCTGGAGCTCGGGCTCGTCAAGGCCGGCTACGATGTCCATGCCTTCAGCGACCGCGACGTGGCCGCCTTCGAGGCGCCGCTGGGGCTGCGCCCGGTCGGTCGCCACCGCGCGAACCGGCGCCTGCTCGAGATGGCCGAAGCGGTCGAGCCGGATCTCGTGATCGCGGGGCACTGCGACGTCGTCACGAACGACACGCTCGCCGAACTGCGCCGCCGCAGGCCCGCGACCGTCGTCGTCCACTGCAACAACGACCCGCTGTTCGTTCCGGAGAACCGGGCGCGGATCGCACGGCGGGCGGAGGTCGTGGACGCCGTCTTCGTGTCGACCGGCCGGCGCGAACTGGAGCGGGCCTTCGGGGCGACCGGCGTCCGCCTGCACCACATGCCGAACCCCGTGGATCCGACCATCGAGCGTTTCGACGCGTCGGCGTCCGCCGACCTTCCCGTGGACCTCGTCTTCTGCGGCAAGAGCAACGCGCACACCGACCGCCTCGCGCTGGTCGGATGGCTGCGGGAGGCGCTGCCCGGCGAGGTCGTGTTCCGTACCCACGGCTGCTTCGGCAACCCCGGCGTCTGGGGCCTCGACTACGACCGCGCCCTCGCCGAGTCCCGGATGGGGCTGAACCTGAACCGCCAGGAAGGCCAGCACTGGTACTCGTCGGCGCGCATGGCGCAGATGGGCGGGAACGGACTGCTCGTGTTCACCCATGCGGACAACGGCTTCGACACCCTGTTCCCGCCCGAGACGCTGGTCTACTACCGGGACCGCGAGGACCTGCTCGCGGCGGTCCTTGCCTTTCACCGGGACGACGCGAAGCGGCGCCTCTGGGCGTCCAACACGCGCCGCTTCTTTCACGAGTCGATGAACGCGACGCTGTACGCGCGTTTCATCGTCGAGGCCGCCATGGAGCAACCCTTCAGCCAACCCTACGCATGGCTGACCTGATCCGCCTCTCCACCGCCACGCCCTTCGCCCGCGGCGGCAACCGACTGGTCTACGTGCACCCCGCGCGGCCGGAGGTATGCATCAAGGTGCCGAGGACCGACGTGGACCTGGCGGTCAAGCGCCGGCGCAAGGGCTTCAAGGGTCGATTGAAGCCGGCCGCCACCTTCGACGACAACCGTGCCGAGGCGCGTACGCTGACCGGGTTGCACGGACGCATCGGCGGGAGCCTCGCGGCGTTCGTCCCCCGTTTCCTGGGCTGGGTCGAGACCGATCTCGGCCGCGGCGTCGCGCTCGACCTGATCCGGGACGACGACGGCGCGATCGCCACACCGCTCAAGCAGTACGTCTGGGAGCGGGGGTTCGACGAGTGCCTCGAGGCCGCCCTCGGGGAGTTCACCGCCTACTGGGTCCGCGAGCGCGTGCCTTCCCGGGAGCTGCTGCTGCACAACGTGGTCGCGCGCCGCCTCGCCGGCGGCGCCGTCCGCCTCGTGGTCATCGACGGGCTCGGCAACGCGGACCTGCTGCCGCTCTCGCGTTGGTCACGGGTCCTGGCGCGGCGCAAGTCGGCCCGCAAGGCCGCCCGGCTCCGGGCCCGGATCGAAGACCTGGTGCGCACGCGCGCAGAGGGCGGCGACCCCGGCGAGCACGGCTTCCTGCGACCGCTGGACTGACCGCCGGTCAGGCCCCCGGGATGCGCGCGCGCAGCGTCCCGAGCATGTCCCGCAGCGCTTCGACGAACGCGACCGGCTGGTCGAGGAAGACGTGGTGCTGCGCATCCTCGATGCCCACCACGGGGACGTCCGGTCCGAGGAGTTCGAGCATGTACTCGAGCGTCCGCGCGCTGAAGGACTCGCTCTGCTTGCCGTAGATGATGCCGACGGGCAGGGGCAACGCGTTGTAGTCCTCCGGGTGCCGTTCGCCGTCCTTCAGCGTCAGCGGCAGCTCCTCGTCGAACTTCCAGGCCCAGCCGCCGCCGTCCACCCGCATCAGCGAGTGCTTGGCGATGTACTCCACGATGTAGCGGTTCTCGCATGGCTGGGGCGGATAGAGCCGGAAACGTCCCTCCGCCGTGCGCCGGTCGGGGTAGGTCTTCGCACGGCCGCCGCCCATGAGCACGCCCGGGTCCTTGAGCGGCTCGTCCGGGTGGCGGATGCCCGAGTCCACGAGGACGAGCGCGCCGAAGCGGTCGGGGAACAGGTTGGCCGCCTTGGCCGCCATCATGCCGCCGAAGCTGTGTCCGACCACGAGCACGTTGTCGTCGAAGCCGGCCGCGTCGCAGACGCCGACGATCTCGGCCGCGTACGTCGCGGCATCGTACTGGTAGCGGTAGTCCGAGTCGCCCATGCCGGTGAGGTCCATCGCCGCCACGCGGTACTCGTCGAGAAGCTGCGGCGCGATGAAGTCCCACCAGCCGCTGTGGGCGTTCATGCCGTGAATCAGCAGCACGGCGGGCCGTTCGACGTCTCCGGGCCAGGACCGGTAGAAGACGTCGCACTCCTCGACCTCCACGGTGTGCTCGTCCCGCCCGGTCTCGACCGCCTGCCAGAACCAGTCCGGTATCGCGGGTGTGGAGTCCCTGTCCCAACGCGCCATGGCAGTCTCCCCCAAATGCTCGCGGCGTCAGCCGACGACCGGCGACCGCACGGGGCCATACTACTATCAGTCACTTGGGGCCCGGAACCTCCGCGCCTGCCCTCCGGGACCGGCGCCCGCGCGTTGGCAAACGCCCGACCCCTGCGGCAACATAAGGAACCAAAGGAGGTCTTCCGTCGTGTACGAGCAGATCACCTACGAGGTCGACGACCGTATCCTCACAATCGCCCTCGATCGGCCGGAACGGCTGAACGCCTTCACCGACCGCATGCAGGAGGAGCTGTGCGACGCCTTCGACCGGGCGGACGCCGACGACGCGGTCGGGGCGGTCATCGTCACCGGCAGCGGCCGCGGCTTCTGCGCCGGGGCGGACCTCGGGGAGGGCGGTGCGACCTTCGCCGACGAGCAGCTCGAGCGCGACGGCGGAGGGCTGGTGACGCTGCGCATCTTCGAGTCGAAGAAGCCCGTGATCGCGGCCGTGAACGGGCCCGCCGTCGGCGTCGGCGCCACCATGACGCTCGCCATGGACATGCGCATCGCGGCCGATGCCGCCCGCTTCGGGTTCGTGTTCGCCCGCCGCGGCATCGTGCCCGAGTCGTGCTCGAGCTGGTTTCTGCCCCGCATCGTCGGCATCGGCAAGGCGCTCGAATGGACCCTCTCGGGCCGCATCTTCTCCGCCGACGAGGCCCGGGAGGCCGGGTTGGTGCGCAGCGTGCACGGCCGGGAAGACCTGCTGCCCGCCGCCAGGAGCCTCGCCCGGGAGATCGCCGACAACTGCTCCCCGGTGTCCGTGGCGCTGACGCGCCAGATGATGTGGCGGATGCTCGGCGCCGACCATCCCATGGAAGCGCACAAGGTCGACTCGCGCGCCGTGTTCCACACCGGGCGGTCCGCGGACGCGACGGAGGGTGTAGAGTCGTTTCTCGAGAAACGCCCGGCGTCGTTTCCGGGTAAAGTAAGCCGCGACCTGCCCGACTTCTTTCCATGGTGGGAGAGCCGGCAGTTCGAATAGCGCCCCGACCGCTCAAGTACGGCCGGATGGGACGCGCACCGGTGGGCAGGAGGCCCAGGCACCGTCGGAGACGGATGCGAGCGAAACGCACCGGAGGACTCGCGGGAAGCGGTTCCGACCGGGGCAGACAGTTGAACGCAAGGAGTCGTCATGGCAACCCCGAATATCGCGCAAAAGGCCCCGTTCCCCGTGGAAGTCGAAGCCGGAAGGAAGTACTTCTGGTGTGCGTGCGGGCAGAGCGCGAACCAGCCGTTCTGCGACGGTTCCCACCAGGGGACCGAGTTCACGCCCCTGCCCTATGAGGCTGACGCGAGTCGCACCCTCTACTTCTGCGGGTGCAAGCACAGCAACGGGAAGCCCCTCTGTGACGGGACGCACAACTCCCTGTAGCGCCCCATGACGGACCGAGCCCATGCTGTCGAGACTGTTCAGACGCAAGCCGAAGCTGACCGACGCGGATGCCTCGCGCCGGCGCGAGGCCGTGCTCGCGCTGGACCCGTCCGAACAGGCCACCTTCCCGGGAGTCGCGCGGGACGACCCTGACCCGGCCGTACGCGCCGCGGCCATCGCGCGGATCACCTCGCCCGAGACACTCGGCGCGATGCTCGACGAGCCACCGCCACCGGGAGGCGGAGACCAGGTCGCGGCCATCGCCGACCGCCTCGCCGAACTCGGTTCCGACCACGTTTTCGCCCGGCACCCACAGGTATTGGTCGCGCGGTTTCGGAAGCAGCCGGACGCGCAGTCCCTCGAAGCCATCGCCGACCCCGAGCAGGCGGCGCGGGCGCTGCTGGCCGTGCAGGACCTGGACACGCGGACGTCACTCGCGAATGCCATCCAGGACGAGTCCCGGCTCACGTCACTCGAGCATTTCACGCGTACCCGCGACAAGGCCGTCCACCGCATCGCACGAGACCGCCTCGCGGAACTCAAGCGCCTGCGCCAGGAACGCGACGAACTCGTGCAGCGCGCCGAGTCGCTGCTGGCCTCCGCGGACCGGGTACGCCCCGACGACGCCCAGCTCGCGGCGAAGTGCGATGTCCTGCGGCGCGAGTGGGACACGATCCTCGCGGGGCTCGAGCGCAACGCCGCGGCGCTCGAGCCCTTCCACCATCCGGGGGCGCCGGTCGAGGCGCTGCGCGCGCGATTCCACCTGCCGGAACTCGCCGTCGCGGCGGGTCCACCGTCCGGCGAGGACGGCCTGGCGCTCAAATCGTTCGAGAGCCTGCTCTCGGACCTGACCGCGCTCGACCACCGCATCACGGCCGACCCCGGCGCTTTCGAGCAGACCGATGACCTCACCACGCGGCTGCGGGAACTGCAGGCGCGCTGGAGCGAACACGCCGACCGCGAACCGCCCTCCGAGGCGGAAGCCCGCGTGTTCCGGGATCGCTACCACCGCGTCCACGAACTGATCGAGGCACTCGAGCGAGCCAACCGGACACGCACCGACGCGGCTCCACTGCTCGCGGCCGACACCGCCTTCAAGGCGCCGGAGACGGACGAGGACTACGCCGCGGTCTGGCGCGTGCAGGCGGAGTCGCGCCGGAACGCCGGGCAGGCGGCCGAACTGCTCGCCGGCGTCGAGTGGCCCGAGGAGGTCGGACGCCCGCGCTGGATGGACGAGCTGGCCGCCCGCGAGACGGAACTGCGCGCCCTGGACGAACGCTGTCACGAGACCTTCTCCGCGGTCCAGACGGAGATCGCCAACGCGATCGAGGCGATGGAGCAGGCGGTCGAGGCCGGCGAGGTGAACGAGGCCTCGCGCATGCAGGTCGCCGCGAACCGATGGATCCACCGCCTCCCCCGTTCCGCGCAGGACGGACCGGCCGGGCGGCTCGCCAGCCGCTCGGCGCGCCTGCGCGAACTCACCGACTGGCAGTCGTTCGCCGAGCGCGGCAAGCGGGAGGTGCTGTGCGAGGAGATCGAAGCCATCGCGGAGCACCCGCTGGCGCCCGACGCGCAGATGGCGCGCATCAAGGAACTCCGCGGCCGCGTCCGGGCCCTGGGTCGCCTGCGCTCCGCCACCGACCGGGCCCTGATGGACCGCTTCAACGCCGCGGCGGAGCGCGCCTTCGAGCCCTGCCGCCGGCACTTCGCGGCCCTCGCCGAGGAACGCCGGTTCAACCTGGAGCAGCGGGAGGTCATCTGCGGCGAACTCGAGACATTCGTGGCGGAGAACGACTGGGAGCACACCGACTACCGCGGCGTGGAGCAGATCCTCCGGCAGGCGCGTACGGAATGGCGCAACTACCATCCCGTCGACCGCTCCCCCGGCAAGAAGGTCGATGCCCGTTTCAAGGCGGTCACGGACGCGATCTACGGACACCTGAAGGTGGAGTGGGACCGCAACGTCGCGGCCAAGCAGGCGATCGTTGAGGAGGCGCGCGGGGCGATCGAGAGCGGCGCGCCCCTGCCCGACCAGATCAATCTCATGAAGCGCCTGCAGGCCGACTGGAAGCGCGTCGGCACCACTCCGCGGCGGGTGGACCAGCAACTGTGGAAGGACTTCCGCGGCATCTGCGACGACGTCTTCCAGGCCCGCGACGTGGAACGGGACGAACGCCGCACGCGAACGACCGTCGCGGTCACGGACGCCAACGCGCTCATCGAGGAGCTGGAACAGGAGGCCGCCGCCGACACGACGGAAGTGATGGATGCGCGGCAGCTCGCCGACTACCGGCGCCGGGCGGAGGCGCTCCCGCGGCTCCCGGGCGAGATCGACCGGCGGCTGCGCCGGGCCCTCTCCGACGTCGAGCGCGAGGTGAGGCTGCGCCGCAACCGGAAGCCGATTCTCGAGAAGCTCGCGTACATCGAGCAGGTCGCAACGCTCGACGCGGAACTCGCGACGCTCGAGCGCGAAGCCGACGCCACGGCGGACTGGGAGCGCCGCGCCGAGTCCATGCGCAGTCTCTTCGCGGCGCGTCTCGACGCGGCGACGCCGGAGGCCGACGAGGAGGCGTTGCGCCGGGCGACCGTCGAAGCGGAAGTCGGCGCCGGCGTGGAATCGCCCGAGAGCGAGCAGCCGTTGCGGCTCGAGGTGCAGATGGAACGCCTGCAGGCCGGCATGGGTGCGCGGGAGCGCGCCGGCATCGACGTCGACGGGCTCCTCGAACGCTGGTGCCGCCACGCGGCCGGGCTGGACGGGGAATCGGACCTGAGGGCGCGCTTCTTCGCCGCGCTGCGCCAGGTCGTGGACGGCTGACCGGACCGGCTCCGCTCCCTAAGGGCTATCCCTGCGGGATCTCCAGCGTCACGCGCGCTCCGCCGAGCTTGCTGTCGGAGATCGCCAGGCGTCCGCCATACGCCTCCACCAGCTCGACGACCACCGCGAGGCCGATCCCCTGGCCGGAGTGCACGGAGTCGGCCCGGGCTCCCCGTTCCAGCACCCGGGCGCGGGCTTCGACCGGCACGCCCGGGCCGTCGTCCTCGACCTCCACGCACACGGTGGCGGCGTCGCGCACCGCGACCCGCACCCTCGAACGGCAGTACTTGTAGGCATTCTCGAGCAGGTTGCCGAGCATCTCGAGCAGGTCGCGCTCATCGCCGCGGACGTGGGCCGTCCCGGATATCGCGACGGCCACGCCCTTCCCCGCGTAGGCCCTGTCGAGCGTCCTGCGCAGCCGTTCGATCAGCGGCCCGACCTCTACCGTCTCCCGCGGCACAACCGGCCGCAGCGCCGCGGCGCGGGAGAGCTGGTGCGCGACCGTGTGCTCCATCCGTTCGAGCTGCTCCCCGAAGAGCCGCTTCTCGTCCGCCGGCAGCCCGGCACTCGCATTGTTCAGGACCGTGATGGGGGTCTTCAGGCTGTGCGCGAGATCGCCCATTGCGCGCCGGTAGCGTTCCCCGTTGTCCCGCTCCCGCTCGACGAAACGGTTGAGGGTACTGGCGAGCCCCGACAGCTCACGCGGATAGTCCTCTCCGATGTCGCCGCGCTGACCCGCCTGGAGCGCTCCGATGCGCTCCGTCATCCGCCGCACGGGCCCCAGGCCCCAGCGCAGGGCCGCCATCTGGGCCACGATGAGCAGCAACGTCGCGCCCACCAGTCCGACCGCCAGATCGCGCCGGAAACTGGAGATTTCCGCCCGGTAGGGCGCCTGTTCGGCCAGCACCCAGAACGTCAGCTCGGCGTCGCTCGCGTCCTCCCAGACCACCGTGTAGCCGTACCGGAACAGCGCCTCGGACCCGCCGTCCCCTTCCAGCGTCTCGAAACTCCCCCGACCCGGCCGCGGCCTTCGTCCCGTCGTTTCGTCCATCCCCGTCACCAGTAGCGACGGCGACCGCCAGACCACCCCGCCGTCAGCCCTGTCGACGTAGGCGTACAGGCCCGAATCCGGCATCGACAGGCGCGGATCCCCCAGTTCGTCGGGAAACTCGAGCGTGTCGTCCCGGTCCTCCGCCGCGGCGAGCAGGGCATACACGACCAGGCGCATCTGCTCCTCCGCCCCGGAGAGCACGCTCGCGCCGAACGACCGCTCGAGCAGACCGCCCGTCACCACGAGAAATGTCCCGAGCACCGCCGCGACGGTGACCATGAGCCGCGTCTGGAGGCTTCCCGGCATCGCGTCGCCTAATCGTCCGAGGCGAACCGATACCCTTGGCCGCGCACGGTGCGGATCGGATGCGACGTCCCGGCGGGATCGAGCTTCCTGCGCAGTCGGCCGATGAACACCTCGATGACGTTGCTCCCCCGGTCGAGGTCCTGTTCGTAGAGGTGCTCGGTGAGTTCCCCTTTGGAGACCACCCGCGGCGCGTTCATGGCGAGGTACTCGAGGACCCGGTACTCGAACGCGGTCAGGTCGACCGCGGCGCCGTCCATGCGCACGCTCTTTCGCGCCGTGTCCATGACCAGTGGCCCACTCGAGATCACCGGCGAGGCGTGACCCCGCGAGCGCCGCATGAGGGCGTTCAGCCGGGCAAGCAGCTCCTCCATGTGGAAGGGCTTGGTCAGGTAGTCGTCCGCCCCGGTTTCGAGGCCCGTGACCTTGTCCTGCCAGTCGCCCCTCGCCGTCAGGATGAGGATCGGGAAGTCCCTGCCCTCCGCCCGCAGCCGCTCGATCACCTCGAGGCCCTCGATCTTCGGCAGGCCGAGGTCGACCACCGCGGCGTCGTAGTCGTACTCCCGTCCGTAGTACAGGGCTTCCTCGCCGTCCGACGCCCGGTCCACCACGAAGTCGAAGTCCCGCAGGAACCTGTCGATCTGCGCCCGGAGGAGCATCTCGTCCTCGACGAGCAGAACGCGCACGTCAGCCTTCCGGCCGTACTCCGCCGCTGTCGACGTACACGTTGCGCACCCGGCCTTCGTCGGTGAGGAGACGCACGCGGTAGCCCAGCCTGCCGCCACGCTCAACCGCGGTCGCCGAGAGGATGCGGCCATCGAACAGGCGTCGGACCTCACCGACCGCATGCGCCCGCGTGATGCCGGCGCGATCGGTCGCGAAGTTCGCGGCGCGCCGCGCGACAGCGCCTTCGGCGGCATCGGCGGGAGCCGCCGGGGAGAGGACAAGGATCGCCAGCAACAGGGCCGTCGCCCCGGCTCGAACATGCCGTTTCGTGGACGCAACCACGTCGCTGCCCTTACCGATCCGCTCTTCCTGGAGGCATTGTAACGGTTTCGGGGCGCCATGCCGGACACGGAGGGCCGTCTCGCGCCCGGACGGCTGAACGTCGACTGAACCGCCCCCGCGACATCGCATGCCTCGTTCCCTAACGAAAAGTCGTTCGGCGTACCCGGTGGGTTTCGTCCAGCTCCACGAGCACGTCCGCCCGGTCGGGCAGGTCTTCCAGCATCCAGCGCGTGAGCCGCTCGTAGTGCGCGACGAACCGTTCGACCTCGTCGGCATCGAGGCGACGGTCCGGCGGACGGTCGGCTTCCTGGTCCAGGCGCCACCGTCGAACGGCGGCGAGGCTCGGCACGCGCAGGAAGATCAGGCAGTCGAATCCGGCGAACAGCCGCGCGTACGGGCCGCCCAGCGCGTCGTTGGCGTGGCGGCGCCAGCGGCCGTCCGCGTCCGCTTCCGCTTCCAGGCCGTTCACCGGCTCCAGCAGGGCATCCGCGGATTCCGGACGCGCGCCCACGCACCATCCCTCCAGCAACGCGACATCCGCCGGCCCCATGACCCTGCGCGCGCGGTCGGCGCGGTCGTCGACCCCCTTGTCGAAGACCGGCACCGCCACGTCCCCCGCGCGGCCGAGGGCATCCAGGACCGACTCGCAAAGCCCCACGTCGTGGGTACCCGGAGGCCCGCGGGTGGCGAGCAGCGGATGGACGTCCCGTCCCAGGCGTTGCCGCGCCGCCCGGGTACGGTAGAAATCGTCGATCGACATCGCCACGGCGCGCAGGTCGAAGTACGCGCAGGCGGCGACGATCGCCCGGGCCAGGGTGGACTTCCCCGCCCCCTGACCGCCGGCCAGCGCCACCCGGGCCGGCGGCGTCTCGCGCCAGCGGACCGCGAGCGCCGCCGCCAGCCGGCGCCAGTCCCGCGGTAGCGCGGGATCGAGGCTCTCGAAACAGCCGCGCTCCCGTCTATCGACAAGCGTGGGATCGTTCGGCAACCTAACCACCGGTCGCAAACAAGGGCTCCTCGAATGGAAACACCGCTGGACCCCCTGCTCAAGTTCGAAGCCCGCGTGCGCGGCTATCTCAACGTCGCCGGCGGATACGTATCGCTGCTCGTGCTGCGGCTCCTCCTCGGCTACGAGTACTTCACCAGCGGCCTGACGAAGTTCAACGGCAGCAACTGGTTCGGCTCCGTGGAGTTCCCGTTCCCCTTCTCGGTACTGCCCGTGGAGGCCAACTGGTTCCTCGCGACCTGGTTCGAGCTCGTGGGCGCCGCCCTGCTCATCATCGGCCTGGCGACGCGCTACGTCGCGGCGAGCCTCATCGTGATCACGCTCGTGGCGATCTACGCGGCGCACCTGCCGGAGGTGGCCGAGGTCATCGACGGCGAGCGGGTGTGGCGCTCGGTCAGCATCGGCTCCATCGGCGAGTTCTTCGACGGCTACCGGATCAGCGAACGTTGCGCAGACGGCTACTGCACGGGCAACTACAAGCTCCCCGTGATCTACCTGTTCATGTTCGTCCCGCTGCTGCTTTCGGGCGGCGGCAGGCTGGCGGTGGACCGGTGGCTCGGCAAGCTGCTCGGGAAGTGACGGCGGACGCGGTCACCCCAGCGCGAACATCCGGATTCGCCGTTCGTTCCGGGACAGCCAGCCCAGCCGGGCGAGGAGCACGACGGAGGCCACGGCCAGACCGACCACGAGGCCGACCCAGAACCCCTCGACCCCCCACGGAGTCCCGAACGCGCCGAATCCCAGGGCAGCCCCGAAAGGCAGGGCGATTGCCCAGTAGGCGACCAGCGCGGTGAGCATCGGCGCCCGGACGTCCTTGTAGCCCCGCAAGGCGCCCACGGCGGTGACCTGGGTGTCGTCCACGAACTGGTAGAGCGCGACGAACAGGAGCAGGCCCGCCGCGATGTCGATGACCGCCGGGTCGGTCGTGTAGGCGCCGACGATCTCGTAGCGCAACCAGAGGAGGACCGCGGCGGCCACGACTGCGAACACCGCAGACGCGCCCACGGCCACGAAGGCCGAACGGCGCGCGCCCGGGAGGTCGTCGGCGCCCACGTTGTAGCCCACCCGGATCGTGGCGGCCATACCCAGCGCCAGGGGCACCATGAACGTGATCCCACCGACGTTCGACGCGACCTGGTGCGACGCGACCGCTTCGACGCCGAGGCGGCCGATCAGGAGCGTCACCACCGAGAACACCGCCACTTCGAAGAAGATGGCGATGCCGATCGGCAGTCCGAGCCGCATCAGGCGCCACATGACGCGCAGGTCCGGTGCCGAGAAGCGGGAGAACACGCCGGCCCGCCTCACCCGGGAGTACCGCACCACGCCGATCATCGCGAGGAACTCGCACCACATGACGATGGCGCCCGACACGCCGCACCCGACTCCGCCCATGGCGGGAACGCCGAGTCCGCCGAAGACGAAGAGGTAGTTGAGGGGCACCTTGAGCGCGAGGCCCGAGAGGGCGACGACCATCGCCGGCGTCGTCCAGGACATCCCGTCGCACAGGTTGCGCAGGACGAAGTAGCCGAGGACCGGCACGAGGCCGACGCTCATGGCCGAGAGATACGCCGCGGCAACCGGAATCGCCGCCGGATCCACGCCGATCAGGCGGTACGCCGTCTCCCCGAACTGCATCGCCCCGACCAGCAGCAGACCGCCCCCGAGCGCGACCCAGAGTGCCTGGCGCACCACGGCCCCCGCCTCCGTCTCACGTCCCGCGCCGTGCATCTGCGAGACGAGCGGCGTGACCGACATCGCGATGCCAGACAGCAGCAGCATGGCGGGCCAGTAGAAGTTCCCGCCCAGCGCGATGCCCGCCAGGTCCACGGCGCTGACGCGGCCCGCCATGATGGCGTCCACCACGCCCATGCCCATCTGGGAGAGCTGCGTCAGGATGATCGGTCCAGCCAGCACGCCGAGCGCGCCGAGTTCCGTCGCGACGCCGCGTTTGGCCTGCATCGTGAGTCCCGCGGGGTGGTCGGGGCGCGCGGATTCTACACCTCGGACGGCTTGCCGAGCGGTATCCCCCGCTGGCGGCTCCAGCCCGCTCCGGACGGGGCTGTCGCATGGAACTGCCGGACCAAACCCGTATACTTGATGCAGCAAGCCGACAAGCTCGAAGGAGACAACCGCACATGGACCTGAACGACAGCAAGACGCTGCAGAACCTCAAGGACGCGTTCGCCGGGGAGTCCCAGGCCAACAGGCGCTACCTGTACTTCGCGCAGAAGGCTGACGTCGAGGGCGAGAACGACGTCGCCGCGGTCTTCCGATCCACCGCCGAGGGCGAGACCGGACACGCGCACGGCCACCTCGAATACATGGAACCCGTGGGCGACCCCGCCACGGGGCTGCCGATCGGCACGACGAAGGACAACCTGGCCGCCGCGATCGCCGGCGAGACGTACGAGTACACCGACATGTATCCTGGCATGGCCGCGACCGCCCGCGACGAGGGCTTCGACGAGATCGCGGACTGGTTCGAGACGCTCGCCAAGGCCGAACGCAGCCACGCCAACCGCTTCCAGAAGGCGCTGGACACGGTCGAGTAAGCCTCCCCCGACGGCGGGGCCCCGCTAGCCCGGAACAGCCCCGCCGCCAACCGCGCCCACTCCATGCCCACGAGAGAAGGCAGCCTCGAAGCCCCGGAACGGCAACCCATAGACTGGCGCAGCCCCGATTTCCGCGACCGCGAGTCGCTGGAGGCGGAGATGGAGCGCGTCTTCGACATCTGCCACGGCTGCCGGCGCTGCGTGAACCTCTGCCAGGCCTTCCCGACCCTCTTCGACCTGGTCGACGAGTCCGAAACGCTGGAAGTGGACGGCGTCGACAAGGCCGAATACGGCAACGTCGCCGACCACTGTTACCTGTGCGACCTGTGCGCGGAGACCAAGTGCCCTTACCTGCCCCCCCACGAGTGGGCGGTGGACTTCCCTCATCTCATGCTCCGCGCCAAGGCCCAGCGCTTCGGCGACCCCGGGACGAAGACCCGCTGGCGCGACCGGCTCATCACCAGTACCGGCCCGCTGTTCGACGCCGCCGCGCTGCCGGGGGTCGCCGCGGTTGCGAACGCCGCCGCGGCCAGCAAGCCCCTGCGCCGGCTCGGCGAGCGCCTCGGCATCCACCCGGACGCCCCGTTGCCGCACCTGCAGGGCCGAAAGCTCGCCAGCCGCATCCCGGCGGAAGTCGGTTCCGGTATCGAGGCGCGCCCGTCCGCCACCACCACCGGCAAGGTGGCCGTGTTCACGACCTGCTACGGCCACCACGAACCCACGGCCGTGGAGGACCTGGCGGCGGTGCTCAACCACAACGGCGTTCCCGTACGGGTCCTGCACGGCGCCCAGTGCTGCGGCATGCCGAAGTTCGAACTCGGGGATCTCGACGCGGTCGCCGACCTCAAGGCCCGCAACCTGCCGTTGCTGCTCGCCGCGGTGGACGACGGCTACGACCTGATGTCCATCATTCCCTCGTGCACGCTGATGTACCGCCAGGAACTGCCGCTCATGTTCCCGGAAGAGGAAGGAGTCGCGCGCTTGGCCGAGCGCTTCTTCGACCCGTTCGAATACCTGGTCCTGCGCTCACGCGAGGAACTCGTCCGCACGGACTTCCGCACGCCTCTCGGCAAGGTCGCCTACCACGCCGCCTGCCACCAGCGCGTGCAGAACGCGGGCGCGAGGACCAGGGAGTTCCTCGCCTCCATCCCCGGAACGGAGGTCGCCTTCATCGAGCGCTGCTCCGGCCACGACGGCACCTATGCGGTCAAGTCCGAGACTTTCGAAGCGGCGCGCAAGATCGCGCGGCCGGTCGTGAACCGCGTGCGCGGCGCCGAGGCCGACCTCTACGGCTCCGACTGCCCGCTGGCAGGGCGGATGATCGCCCACGGCCTGGACGACGGATCCGAAGCGGTGCACCCGATCTCGATGGTGCGCACGGCCTACGGCATCTGATGCGCAAGCTCGACCGCGCGGCGTTGTGGTCGCTCGAACGCTACGCCGAGGAACGCCCCGCGTTCCGCGCCCGGGTCCTCGCCCACAAGCGCGCCCGACGCGTGCGCCTGGGGCGGCACGCCACGCTCCTGTTCGAGGACTTCCTGACCATGCACTACCAGGTGCAGGAGATGCTGCGCGCCGAGCGCATCTTCGAACGCGCGGAGATCGAGGCCGAGATCGCCGCCTACAATCCGCTGATCCCGGACGGCACGAACTGGAAGGCCACGCTCATGTTCGAGTACCAGGATGCCGATGAACGGCGGCGGGCACTCGCCGGCATGGCCGGCATCGAGCACCGGGTGTGGGCGGAGGTCGCCGGGCGGGAACGCCTGTTCGCGGCGGCGAACGACGACATGGAGCGCAGCACGGAGGACAAGACCGCCGCGGTCCATTTCCTGCGCTTCGAACTCGGGCCGGACCGGGTCGGAGCGCTAAGGACGGGGGCGGACCTGGCGCTCGGCATCGACCACGACGCCCTGCCCTGCCGCGTCGACGTCGGCGACGACGTTCGCGAGGCGCTGCTCCGGGACCTGGACTGAAGACGGACGCGGACCGCCGCGGAGGACCTCATGAGATCACGCATCCAATCGGACATCCGCAGCTGGGACGCCATCGCCGATCACCGCACCGGGACCGAGGGTGACCAGGTCACCGCCGACTGGCTGGCCGACGCCATCCGCGCCGCCGGCGCCGAACCGCGTCTCGAGTCGTTCGCCTTCGAACGCCGCGTACTGCACGAGTGCGCCGTGACCTGCGGCGAACGGCGCGCCGAGGGCGTACCGCTCTTCGACGGCGGGTTGACCGACGCCGCGGGGCTCGCCGCGCCCCTGGCGCCTCTCGAGGAAAACGAAGGCAACGGCGCCGGCATCGGCGTCACGCCGTTCACGTCGAGGGGTGGCGACGCGGCGACGCGACGCATGGTCGCGGCGCGCCGGCGCGGACCCGCCGGCATCGTCGCCCATTCCGCCGCCGACCGGATCGTGCCCGGTCTCGCCGTGCTGAACGCCCCCGACTACGACCGACCATTCGGCCCGCCGGTGCTGCAGGTGAGCAGCGAACACCGCGACTGGCTGCAGGCCGCCGCGCACGAGCGCGCGCCGGCGCGGCTGTTCGCGCACGGCACCCTGGAAGCGACGACCGTCCACAACGTGACCACGCGCGTTGCCGGAACGCGGGGAGACCTCGCGCCCCTGGTCGTCCTCACGCCGCGCAGCGCCTGGTGGACGTGCACGGCGGAACGCGGCGGCGGGATCGCGGTGTGGTTCGAGTGCCTGCGGCGTTTCGCCGCCGCACCGGCCGAGCGCGACGTGGTGTTCGTCGCCACCACCGGCCACGAACTCGGGCACGCCGGTCTCGGCCACTACACGAAGACCCACCCGTCGCTCGCGGGCGGCGCGCACGCGTGGATCCATCTCGGCGCCAACTTCGCGGCCATCGACGCCCGCGTCCGCTTCCAGGCTTCCCCCGAGTTCCTGCGCGCTGGACTCGACGCGCTGGAGGCCGAGGGCGCACCGCCCGACAGCGTCACCGAGGCCGGGAGCCCGCCGTTCGGCGAGGCGCACAACGTCCACGACGCCGGCGGCCGCTACGTGTCGCTGCTCGGCGACCAGCGGTGGTTCCATCATCCCGACGACCGCTGGCCCGACACCATCGATCTCGACCGCACCGAGATGCTCTGCCGCGCCGTGCTGCGCATGGCGGAGGGCCTCTCGCGGGGCTGACCGCGCCAATTGACCGGTCACGGTCCAGTCGCATTTAATACGCCGCTCGCCGCCCGGGGCCAGGTAGCTCAGTCGGTAGAGCAGTGGACTGAAAATCCGCGTGTCGGTGGTTCGATTCCACCCCTGGCCACCATTTCTAACTTTCGGCGCGTTTCCCAGAATCTCCCAAATTCACCATAACTTACTGATTTGCTAAGCGATTACAGTCTTGCATCTCTGCAAGAAGGCGCATATGATCTCGCGACTTGCGTTGGCAAAAACGTGGGGAAAAATACCGAATGGCGAGTCGACTGACAGTGGCGCGGGTACGCAGCATTGCTCAGCCGGGCATGTACGGAGACGGCGGGACGCTGTACCTGAAGGTGGCCCCCGGAGGCTCGAAGAGCTGGATTCAACGGGTCACCATTGACGGTAGGCGCCATGACATCGGGCTCGGGGGTTTCCCGCTCGTCACGCTCGCGCGGGCTCGCGAGTTGGCCTTCGACAATCGTCGGGTCGCGCGTTCGGGCGGCGACCCGCTCGCGGCGAAGCGCCGTGCCAGGATTCCGACGTTTCGCGAAGCCGCCCAAAAGACCTTTGCTGCCAACAAGCGGCGCTGGCGCAACGGCAAGCATACGCGCAACTGGATTCAGTCGCTGGCGAAGTACGCGTTTCCGGTACTAGGCGACATGGGAGTGCACCGGATCGGGCGGGAGGAACTTCTACGCGTCCTTGAACCGATATGGGTGACGAAACCCGCGACCGCGCGGAAGCTCCGTCAGCGCATACGCGCCACGCTGTCCTGGTGCCAAGCTCACGGATACATCGAGCACAACTGGGCGGGCGAGGCGATCAACGGCGCACTACCAGCGATGCCTTCGGTCCGGGCGCACTTCCGGGCGATACCTTACCGGGACGTCCCGGACGCATTGACCGTGGTAGATGCGGGGGACGGGTCGCCGGTGGTCAAGCAGTGCTTCCGGTTCCTCGTTCTGACGGCAAGCCGTAGCGGCGAAGCGCGCAACGCGATGTGGGACGAGATCGATCTCCACGGACGCGAGTGGCGCATCCCGGCGACGCGGATGAAGGCTGGGGCAGAGCATCGTGTACCGCTCAGCGACCAAAGCAAGGAGGTCCTCGTTTGTGCGGCTCGCCTTCGGGACGACTCGGGCTTGGTGTTTCCCTCGCCGACACGCAGGGGACGGCCGCTGTCGGATATGACGCTCATGAAGACCCTGCGCGCGACCGGACTCGCCGAACGTACAACCGTGCATGGGTTCCGGTCGGCGTTTCGCGACTGGGCCTCTGAGTGCACGGACATGGATCACGCAGCGATCGAACTCAGTCTGGCCCACAAGGTCGGATCGGCGGTGGAGCGAGCGTATGCGAGGTCGGACCTGATGGAAAAACGGCGTCTGCTGATGGGCGAGTGGGGATACTTCGCGAGCGGGTCGATCAAGCGCCGCAGGCACTCGCGCTGAACCGGGTTGGCGGAGGCGCAGGCAAGGCGAAGACGGGCATGGTACGGGCTGTCACGGTGGCTGATAGTAGTGCCATGGGCTATGGTTAGCGGCCCTCTTGGCCACCGGAGAACCCACGGTCCATGGCAGGCAGCGAGTTGGCCCTGATCACACCGCGAGATGTCGACATCGCTGTCGCGGATCGACGCCGTCGGGTGATTGGCATTGATCTAGGGACGACGAACTCGTCGGTTTCCGAAATCGTCGTCGAAGCAGGCGCGACGAGGTTGCCAGAAGTCCGGATGATCGAAGTCAAACAGCCGACCATTCAAGGCGACTACTTCGACACGCTTGTGCCTTCCATGGTGGCGGTTGTCGATGGCACACCGGTTGTCGGCGAGGGCGCGAAGTTGCTCAGGCCTCAGCTGCAGCGCCGTGGCTTGGAGGAACGAAAGAGTCTGTTTTGGGACTGCAAGAACGAGATCGGGACGCGGCGCACGTATCACCGCGCACCTGAGGGGTTTCGGACGCCGAGGGAAATCGCGACTCACGTCCTGCGTTATTTGGTGAAGGCTGCACAAGACGAGAGTGAGCAACCCGTCAACTCCGTCGTGGTGACCACTCCCGCGTCGTTCCAGGCGGCCCAGCGAAAAGACACATTGACGGCAGCACGGCTCGCCGGTCTGGAGGTCTCCAATCATGGCGGCCTCTTGAACGAACCCACGGCCGCATACATCGCGTACATGGTCAAGGAAGGTCAGCGGGTAGCGGCGGGGTTCGACCGTCCGGTGAATCTGCTGGTTTTCGACTTCGGTGGGGGCACGTGTGACGTGGCGCTGTTCCGCCTGCTGCCGCCG
>JAJDTI010000052.1 GCA_022827245.1 Pseudomonadales bacterium
CGGAATGCCGTACTGGAACGATTAAAATCCCTGGTTGCAGGCAGAAACGAAACTCCGGGAGAGGAACCTGCTGCCATTCTTGCCTGGGGATATGACCCTGGCATGCAGCAGGGTCACCTCGACAGGGATATGCTGGATGCAGTCTCGACAGACATCCCCATCTGGGTTGTCTGCTATGCACCGAGTGGGACGGGTGCAGGCGGATCGCTTCCACCACGCGGTGAAGCGCACGCCGACAGAGGTGCGTTGGGCGGTGGCGTACGTGCTGCTGAATGCGCGCAAACACTTCCGGCAGCGACGTCGGCGGGTGCCGCCGGTGGTGCTGGACGGTGCGAGCTCCGGGCTCTGGTTCGATGGCTGGAAGGGCCGCGCGCCGCCACCTGGGCGGTATGCGGACGCTGATCGCGAACGCGAAGTGGCCCCGGCGCGGAGCTGGCTGCTGTCCAAGGGTTGGCGGCGCATCGGTTTGATCGATCCGGCCGAGGTGCCGGGCGCCGCTCGGGACCGCCGCAGTCAACTTCGGCACACGGGCGCGCCGTCCTTGGCGGCGTGAGGGAGTCCCGCCGGCCGTCCCACCGACGTGATGCGGCAACTAGCGCTTTAGGGTTTCGCTCCTACACGCGCTCGCCGGGCACGTCCGGCGGTGAATCCGGGAGTCGGGAGTCCGGTCCGTCGCCCTCCAGGGCCGCCCGGATGCTGTCCCGGGTCTGCGGTCCGACGAGTATCTCCTGCACGCCTCCGTCCGGCCCCACGATCACCGTCGTGGGCAGCACTTCGGGCCTGGCGTAGTCCCAGCGGTGCATGGGATCGTCGACCAGGACGGGAAACTCGATGCCCATGCGGTCCACGAGGGCGGTGAGGCGGTCGCCGGTGATGCCGTCGTAGTTGACGCCGAGCACCACCGTGCCGGTCTCGGCCCGTTCCCGGTGCAGCGCGTTCAGCTCCGGGATCTCGTGGCGGCACGGGGCGCACCACTCGGCCCAGTAGTTCAGGACGATGGGGCGGCCGCGCCAGTGCGACCAGTCCGCGTGGGTCCCGTCCGCGAGCGGCGTCGAGCCGGCGGAGCATGCGGCCAGGAGGCCGGTCAGCGCGAGCCACGCGGCGCGGGCGAGCAGGCTTCTATGTAGGCGACAGCAGGCCATCGAGGCTCACGTCCAGTTGGCGCGTCCCGGACTCGGCGAACTCGCGCAGGCGGCCGACGACGGTCTCGAGGCCCGGTGCCGGTTCCAGGGCGGCGGGGTCGAGGGCTTCGGGGAGATGCCGGTAGAGGTCCCACAGCGTCACGGTCTTCAGGCTGCGCCCGAGCGTCAGGAGCCCGTCGTCGGTCCGGCGCAGGAGCTTCTCGCGCTCGAGCACCGCGAAGATGTCCTGGCGGTCTCCCGGGCGCAGCCCGGCGTTCTCGACGAGGGTGTCCGGGTTCACCGGCGCGCCTTCCATGTGGGCCTCGTTCAGCATCGCGAGTACGCGCGCGCACTGGAGGACGCGCGGTTGACCGCTGGGGGCCACATGCTCCGCAGGCAGCGATAGGGTGCGGACGAACACGGCGCCCGCC
Source organism: Pseudomonadales bacterium (assembly GCA_022827245.1). Lineage (GTDB taxonomy): Bacteria > Pseudomonadota > Gammaproteobacteria > Pseudomonadales > Azotimanducaceae > VXNE01. The sequence continues at coordinate 1,553 of JAJDTI010000052.1, forward strand.
AGCACCATGGACCAGACGAGGTACAGCCAGATCAGGAAGAACGGGACGGCCGCGAAGGTCCCGTACACCACCGCGGTCACCGACTGCACGACGAACTGGGCGAACAGCCACCGCGCGGCCTCGAACAGCAACATCGTCAGCACGCCGCCGAGCAGGGCGTGCAGGAAAGGCACGGGCGTGTTCGGCACGGCGAAGTAGAGGAGCGTGAAGGTCGCGGTGATCGCCAGCGTCGGCAGCATCGCGATCACGAACTCGCGTACGCCCATGGTGTCGAGGTCCGTGACCAGGGGCAGCGCGTACAGGTACGACGTCGCGAGGAGCGCCCCGATCAGGAGCGGCGGACCGAAGGTCAGGACGCCCCAGTAGACGAGCAGCCGCTGCAGGCCGGTCCGCGGCGCGGGGACCCGCCAGATGACGTTGAACACCTCCTCGATGCTGAACAGGGCCAGGAGGGCCGTCACCAGCACCATGGCGAAACTCAGCACGCCGAGTTCGGCGGCCTCCGCGGAGAACTCCGAGAGCTGCCGGGCCACCGCGGCGCCGGCGTCGGGCACGAAGTTCTCGAACACGAAGCCCTCGACGCTCTTGCCGAGTACGGACAGCTCCGGGAAGGCGGACAGGAACACGTAGGTCACGGTCATCACCGGGACCAGGGCGAGGAGCGTCGTGAAGGTCAGCGCCGCCGCGCTGTGCATGCAGCGGTAATCGAAGAACTGGCGCACCAGCGTCCGCAGGAACCAGCGGAGGTAGTCGAAGAGTCGCTGCAGCATGTCCACGCACCGTGGGTTTGCGGTGGCCGGATCATACTCCCCGGGTCCGCGGCCCCGGAGCGGCGTGGCAGCGGTCAGGAGGACCCGGTCATCACCCCGGCGCCCACCAGCACCTCCTCGATCTCGGAGAGGATGGCGGGGTCGTCGATGGTCGAAGGGGTGACGTACGGCTCGCCGTCGATCATCTTGCGAAGCACCTGCCGCAGGATCTTGCCGGAGCGCGTCTTCGGCAGGCGCGGAACGACCAGGGCTCGCCGGAAGTTGGCGAACGGCCCGACGCCCTGCCGGACCATCTGTACGAGTTCGCGCTCGAGGGTGACCGCGTCGAGGTTCACGCCGTCCTTCAGCAGCAGCAGTCCGAGGGGCACCTGCCCCTTCTCCTCGTCGCGGACACCCACGACGGCGCATTCCGCCACCGCCGGGTGGTCGGCGACGACCTCTTCCATCTGGCCCGTGGACAGCCGGTGCCCCGCCACGTTCATGACGTCGTCGACGCGTCCCATGATGTAGACGTAGCCGTCGGCGTCCCGGTACCCGCCGTCGCCCGTCAGGTAGAAGCCCGGATACTGCCGGAAGTACGTCTCGACGAAGCGCTCGTGGTCGCCCCAGACCGTCGGGAAACAGCCGGGCGGCAGCGGCTCGGCCACCACGACGTTGCCCTCCTCGCCAGCCGGCAGTTCCCGGCCGTCGTCGTCGAGGATGCGCAGGTCGTACCCGGGCACGGGGAAGCTCGGGCTGCCGGCGCGGGTCTCGTGCAGGTCGTATCCCGCCATGTTCGCGCAGATCGCCCAGCCGGTCTCCGTCTGCCACCAGTGATCGATGACGGGGATGCCGGGCAGGATGTCGCGCAGCCAGTGATAGGTGGGCGGGTCGAGACGCTCCCCGGCCACGAAGAGGTACTCGAGGCAACTCGTGTCGTACGCATCCTTGAGACGGGCGTCCGGGTCCTCCTTCTTGATGGCCCGGAACGCGGTGGGGGCGACGAAGAACGACTTCACGCGGTGCTCGGCGATGACGCGCCAGAATGCCCCGGCATCCGGCGTCCGGACCGGCTTGCCCTCGTAGAGGATGCTCGTGCAGCCCTTGAAGAGGGGCGCGTACGCGATGTACGAATGCCCCACGACCCAGCCCACGTCCGAGGCGGCCCAGAAGACATCGCCCGCGTCGAGGCCGTAGACGGCGTTCATCGTGTAGTGGAGCGCGACCGCGTGCCCGCCGTTGTCGCGCAGCACGCCCTTGGGTTTCCCGGTCGTCCCGGAGGTGTACAGGATGTAGAGAGGGTCCGTGGCGTCCACGGGGACGGCGTTGGCCGGTGCGCTCGCGGTTTCCCACTCGACCCAGTCGAGGTCCCGGTAGGGCACAAGCTCGGCCGCCGCCTGGGCGCGCTGCAGGATCACGCAGCGGTCGGGCTGGTGGGTCGCGAGTGCGAGTGCGTCGTCGAGGAGCGGCTTGTAGGGAATCACGCGGTCGAACTCGATGCCGCAGGACGCCGAGAGCACGAGTTTCGGTTCGGCGTCATCGATGCGCGCGGCGAGTTCGCGTGCGGCGAAACCTCCGAAAACGACCGAGTGCACCGCGCCGAGGCGCGCGCACGCGAGCATCGCCATGACGGCTTCGGGCACCATCGGCATGTAGACGACCACCCGGTCGCCCTTGCCGACGCCGAGGCGGGCGAGCCCGCCGGCCACCCGGGCCACGCGGTCCGTCAACTCGGAGTACGTGAACTTCGTTACCTGGCCGGTCGCCGGCGAGTCGTGGGTGAGTGCCACGGTGTCGCCCCGGCCCGCGGCGACGTGGCGGTCGAGGGCGAGCCAGGCGGTGTTGAGCTTGCCGCCCCGGAACCAGCGCCAGGCGCCGTTCGCGTCGCGGTCCAGGATGGTCTTCGGGAACTCGAACCAGTCGATCTCCCGGGCCTGCTCTCGCCAGAAGTCCTCCGGTGCATCCAGCGAGCGCCGGTACTCCTCGGCGTAGCGGTTCATCCCGCGGACGTCTTGACCCCGGCACGCACGGGTGGGCGTGGCGTGGCGCGGGCGCGGGAGGCGGATGCCGGCCGATGGCGCGAACGCACGGGCCCGTAGCGCTCGGCGAGTTCCGGGTAGTCCGGTTTCGCGGCGAGCAGCCGCCGATAGGCGGAGGAGTGCCTGGGAATCCCCTTGTGCCTCGCATAGAAGTCGACGGCCCGGCGCCAGGCCTCGTCCAGGCCGTGCGACCAGATCGAGACGGTGGTGTTGACGAGCCGGTCTTCGCGGGCGGAGTGGATGCCGATCTGGAAGAGCGGCGTGGTCCGGCCGTTCTTCTCCTTCTTCCTGCGGTAGAGGATGCCGCGTACGCGGCCCCGGTCGTCGAAGTGCACCTCCCTGGCGGCGCGCTCCCGGGCATCGCGCTGGGACGACGCGAGCTCCGCGTCCCGCGCCTCGGCCGCGCGGCGCACCCGGGTGCGTGCGGCCCCGCGCATGCGCCGGCCGCCCTCCTTCAGGGAGAAGTACTCCTGGTAGGTCCTGTTGTCGATCTGTCGACGCACCCGAAAGCCATGGAAGCCGGGCGAGTCCAGATACTCCACGCTCATGGCGCTTTCCCTCTCTCGCCTGCCGCCGGCCTCCTTCCCCGGCCGGGGGCGTCGTTCTTGCCCGGGCGCGACGAGAAACACCCGGGAGCGTCTTGCGCTCAGGCCGCGGGGATGACGCTTTTCTCCCGCAGTGCTTCGATGTCCTCCTGGCTGAAACCGGCGTCGGCGAGCACGTCCGCGGAATCTTCTCCGGGAATGCGCGCGCCGTGCGAGATCGCGGGGGCGGTCCGGCTGAAGCGCGGCGCCGGCGCCGGCTGCACGATGCCCTCGACGTCCACGAACGTGTCGCGGTGCTTGTTGTGGGGGTGGTCCGGCGCTTCGAAGATCGACAGTACGGGCGCGAAGCACACGTCCGACCCTTCCATGATCTCGCACCATTCGTCGCGGGTGCGCGCCTTGAAGACCTCCACGAGTTCGTCCTTGAAGTCGTCCCACTGGCCGGTGTCCATCTGCGGTCCGAACCGGTTCGGGTCGACGCCCGACTTCTCCACGAGCAACTGGTAGAACTGCGGCTCGATGGAGCCGATGCAGATGTGCTCGCCGTCCTTCGTCTCGTAGGTGTTGTAGAAGTGCGAGCCGGAGTCGAGCAGGTTCGTGCCGCGGCTGTCGTTGAAGCGGTCGCCCATCGAGAAGAACATGGCCATGAGCGCCGCGGCGCCGTCCACCATGGCCGCGTCGATCACCTGGCCCTTGCCGGAGCGCTGCGCCTCGAGCATCCCGCACACGAGGCCGAACGCCAGCAGCATGCCGCCTCCGCCGAAGTCGCCGATCAGGTTGAGCGGCGGCACGGGCTTCTGGCCCTTCTCGCCGATGGCGTGCAGGGCGCCCGCCAGGCCGATGTAGTTGATGTCGTGGCCGGCGGCCTGGGCGAGGGGTCCTTCCTGCCCCCAGCCCGTCATGCGCCCGTACACCAGGCGCTCGTTGCGCGCCATGCAGTCCTCGGGCCCGAGCCCGAGGCGTTCGGTCACGCCGGGCCGGAAGCCTTCGAACAGGGCATCCGCCGTCTCGCAGAGCTTGAGCACGACTTCGACGCCGTCGGGCTGCTTGAGGTCGACCGCGACGGAGCGGCGATTGCGCGCCAGCACGTCGCGGGGCCGCGCGGCGGCGTTGCTCACCCGGTCCACGCGGATGACCTCGGCGCCCATGTCCGAGAGCATCATCCCGCAGAATGGGCCGGGTCCGATCCCGGCCAGTTCGATCACGCGGAATCCGTTCAGCGGTCCCATCGTCTTCCCCCTCGCATCCGTCCTCCCCCAAGGCACTGACACCGGCCGGAGAGTGTACGGACGTTCGCGGGGAGTTGTCTAACCGCGTCCGGTGGTGTCGAGTGGCCGCGTTGACAACCCCGGGACCCCTGCGTAGCGTCCCTCGAGGCCTGACGGGGGAGAGGGGGGTGCATGAACCGAACGGGTTGGGTGGCGCTCTGCGCCTGGAGTTTCTTCGGCGCCGGCGCGGCGTTCGCCGTCGACGATGCGGCCATCGCGGACGTCGGCAACACGGCGGAGTGGCTCACCTACGGCCGCAACCACAACGAGCAGCGCTTCGCCCCGCTCGATGAGATCAACAGCGAGAACGTCGCCGGGCTCAAGCTCGACTGGTACCTGGACGTGCCCGACGCCGTGGGGCTCGTCTCGACGCCCCTGGTGGCGGACGGGGTCATGTACTTCGTCGGCTCGCGCAACATCGCCCGGGCCGTGGACGCGGTCACCGGGGAACTCCTGTGGACCTACGACCCGGAGGTGACGAAACACGCCGCGCACCGCATGCGCATCGCCTTCGTGCACGGCAGCCGGGGCATGGCGATGTGGGGCGACAAGGTCTACTTCGCCACCATCGACGGACGGCTGATCGGCCTCGACGCCGGGACCGGGGAACACGTGTGGACCGCCACGACGATCGACCCCTCGAAGGCGATGTACATCACCGGGGCGCCGAAGGCGTTCCGGGGCAAGGTGCTGATCGGCAACGGGGGCACCGAGATCGGCCCGGCCCGTGGCTACGTCACGGCCTACGACGCCGAGACGGGCGAGCAGGCGTGGCGCTTCTGGATCGTCCCGGGGAACCCGGCGGACGGCTTCGAGAACGCCGCGATGGAGATGGCGGCGAAAACCTGGACCGGCGAGTGGTGGAACGTCGGCGGGGGCGGCAACTCCTGGCACGGGATGACCTACGACCCGGAGTTCAATGCCGTCTACATCGGGACCGGTAACGGGTCGCCCTGGAACCAGAAGGTCCGGAGCCCCGGTGGCGGGGACAACCTGTTCCTCTGCTCGGTGCTCGCCCTCGACGCCGACACCGGCGAGTACCGCTGGCACTACCAGACGACCCCGGGCGAGACCTGGGACTACAACTCGAACATGGACATCGTGCTGGCTGACCTCGAGATCGACGGCCGCGAGGTCAAGGCGCTCATGCACGCGCCGAAGAACGGCTTCTTCTACGTGATCGACCGGAGCAACGGCAAGCTGATATCCGCTGAACCCATCGCGGAGGTGAACTGGGCGAGCCACGTGGATCTCGAGACCGGCCGGCCTGTCGAGATGCCGGGCGTCCGCTACCTCGACGGCGGTCCGGTGCACATCACGCCCGGGGCGATGGGGGCGCACAACTGGCCGCCGATGTCCTACAACCCCGAGCATGGCCTCGTCTACATCCCCACCGTCCACGAGACCTACCAGTTCTTCGACGACGGGATCGACCTCGCGCTCTGGAAGTCGCCGAACTGGCAGGCGCCGGTGCCCAAGGAGGGGTTCGGAGTGGCGGCCCTCGTGGTGCCACGGGCTCCCGGGAAGCCGAAGGGCACGCTGCAGGCGTGGGACCCGGTAAAGCAGGAGCGGGTATGGGAAGTGCCGTTCGAAATCGCCTGGAACCCTGGCACGCTGACGACCGCGGGCGACCTCGTGTTCCAGGGTACGCTCCACGGTGACCTCGTCGCCTATCACGCCGCCACCGGCGAGGCGCTGTGGCGACAGCCTGTCGGACTCGGCGTCTCGGCGCCCCCGATCACGTACGCCATCGGCGGCCGTCAGTACCTTGCCGTGCTCGTCGGATGGGGCTCGGGGCCCGCGGTCGGTGGAACCGACGAACAGCACGGACTCGGCTGGGCTTACGGCGTGCACCCCCGGCGGTTGCTGGCGTTCTCGCTGGAGGGCGAGGCCGCGATGCCGGCCTCTCCGCCGCCCGCGCCGCCGGTGCCCCTCGACGATCCGGGCTTCGAGATCGATGACGACCTGGCGAACTACGGCCTCCAGGTGTACATGAACTGCGCCACCTGCCACGGACCGGACGCCATCTCGGGCGGGGCGTCTCCCGACCTGCGCGCGTCTCCGATCGTGCTCTCGGACGGTGCGTTCGAGGAGGTGGTGCGCGAGGGAACGCTGCTCGGGAACGGCATGCCGGCGTTCCCGGGGCTCTCGGATGCGCACCTCGAGGCGCTTCAGCATTACCTCCGCCAGCGCGCACGGGCCGGTCTGGGCCTCATCGACGTGCCGTCGGCGGGGCTCACGGGGCAGCGATGAGGCGAGCCCCAGGCGAGCCCCCAGAGCTTCCCCTGTCCGTGCCCCTCGGTTAAGCTCGTTCGCTTGACCAGTCAGAGACTCGGGGGAGAGCCGATGTCGAGGCGCACCATCCAGGCGTCGGGCCCCGTGCCCGCATTCCGCAAGACGAAGATCGCCGCCGCGATCGCGGCCGTGTCGGGTCTGTACGCCGTCCCGGTAGCCGGCGAGGACGCCGGCGCGCAACCCACGGTGGAAGAGATCATCGTCACCGCCCGCAAGCGCGAGCAGAACATCCAGGACACGCCGGTCAGTATCCAGGCGTTCACCTCCGACGACATCGACAGGCTCGACATCAGCCGCTTCGAGGATTTCGCGGACCAGAGCGCGTCGATCTCCTACATCGGCGTGGGGCCGGGGACGCAGATCATGCACATCCGGGGGGTGTCGGACGGCGGCATCCCGCACGTGTTCCGCACCAACGCGGCGACCACGGCCTACTACCTCGACGAACAGCCGGTGACCGGACGGAATGGCGGGGCGCCCGACCTGCACCTCTACGACATCGAGCGCATCGAAGTGCTGCGCGGGCCGGAAGGCACGTACTACGGTGCCTCCGCGGTGTCCGGGACCGTGCGCATCATCAGCAAGCAGCCGGACCCCGAGCAGTTCGAGTACGGCGTGGACCTGACGGGCGGCAGCATCAGCGACGGCGACGCGACCTACACCGCCGAAGGCTTCGTCAACGTTCCGCTGTCCGACCGCGCCGCCCTGCGGGGCGTGTTCTGGTACGACAAGAGCAACGGTTTCATCGACAACCGGCGTTCGGAGTTCACCTTCCGCAACGGCGTCACCGTCAACAACGACCGCTACGCCGGCGAGGACTACAACGAGGAGGAGACGCAGGGCGGCCGGGTATCGCTGCTCGTCGATCTCACGGACAACTGGACGGCGACGCTGTCGGCGTTCACGCAGTCCCTGGACGCGGTGGGCTCGTGGAACCACGACCCGCAGCGACGCGGGGACCTCGAGGTCGCGCGCCTCGGCCCGGAATGGCGGGAGGTCGACAGCGACCAGATGGGATTCACGCTCTCCGGCGAGACGGGGATCGGCGACCTCATCTACGCCGTGTCCTACTACGACCGCCAGGACTTCGCCGTGAACGACTACTCGGACTACGTGGAGTACGCCTCGTTCGGCGCGTGGATCCAGCAGCACGCCTGCGAGGACTACTACTGGTACGGCTTCACGGGCTGCGCCGACCCCAGGGTGCATTTCGACAGCGAGGACAACAACAGCCGCATCAGCCACGAGATTCGCCTGACTTCGAAGGGCGACACGGGGAGCCGGCTGAACTGGCTCGTCGGCGTGTTCCAGGAGAAAAGCTGGGGGAACGGGCACCTCTTCTGGCGCATGGACCACATCAACTTCGAGACCGGTCCCGCGGCGGACTACACGCGCGGCGCCGGCGTGGATCCCCTGCCGAACGAATGGTGGAGCTGCCCGGGCTGGAAGTACGAGGACTACAGCACCGCCTTTTTCGGCGACGTGTCCTGGGACTTCACGGACCGCCTGACGATGTCCGCCGGGATGCGGCACTTCCGCTGGGAGGACGGCGACGACTGGGGCTTCAACTGCGGCTATCCGTGGGAGTCCAAGGGGACGTTCTCCCTCCGGGACGAGGCTCCGGAGGTGAAGGAGCAGACGTACAAGTTCAACGTCCGCTACGACGTCTCGGAGGACCTGCTCGTCTACTTCGCGTACGGCGAGGGCGTGCGGCCGGGTCGGGACAATCCCAACGTGACGCACCCGGAGGTGCCGGTCTTCGTGGAGCCGGACTACACCAAGTCCTACGAAGTCGGGTGGAAGTCGACCCTGGCGGACGGCCGCGTCGTGCTGAACGGCGCCGCCTACATGATCGACTGGGACAACTTCTATACGGTCCTTTACGACCTGCTGACCGTGCCGTTCAACTTCCGCCGCAACGTCGGGGGCTCGACGATCCAGGGCGTCGAACTCGACATGGTCGCGCGGATCAACACCAACTGGACGCTGACCGGCGGGCTGGCCTACAACATCGCCGAACTCGAAGGCGACTTCGCGACCATCGCCCGGGACCCGCCGCTGGTTTACGCGGAAGACGGGCGGCGGCTGGCGCACACGCCGGAGTGGGCGTGGACGCTCGGTCTCCGCTACGACCGGGCGATCACGGGGAACCGCGACATCTACGGGCAGGCGACCTGGTCGTACACCGACGAGCGCTGGAACCTCCTCGCGCGGCAGAGCGAGCAGGAGCCGGTCCTCCTCGACTCCTATGCGCTGGTCAACCTGCGCGCGGGCATCAACTTCCGCGACGGGGCGTGGGGAGCGGAACTGTTCGTCAACAACGCGACGGACGAACGGGCGGAGATCTTCCAGAACTCCGGCTACTACGATCCGCGGATTACCACGAACCAGCCGCGGACGTTCGGCGTCCGGGTGCGCTTCCGCGGGTAGACGCACCGCCGGCCTCGCAGGCTTCGCCCGCGTCCCTTGCAGACGCGGGCGAAGGCCGGTTCAATGCAGGGTTCCACGCTTGTTGAGACCTTGCCGATGCAACTGCGCTTCAATCGCCTCGTTGTGCTCGTGGGCACCGTACTCGCCTGCGCCGCGCTTCCCGCCGCCGCCCAGAACATCGTTCTGATCCTGTCGGACGACCAGGGCTGGACGGGGACCTCCGTGCAGATGGACGCGCGGGTCCCGAACTCCGTCAGCGACTTCTACCGGACGCCGCACCTCGAACGGCTCGCGGCGGAGGGCATGACGTTCTCGAACGCCTACTCCCCGGCGCCGAACTGCTCGCCCACGCGCATGAGCATCCAGACGGGCAAGACCGCCGCACGCCTGGGCGCGACGGACATCATCGACGTCGTGCCGGACGAAGAAGGGCGCGCCGGCATCCAGTTTTTCCACGACGCCATGTACCACAACAAGCCCATGAACGTGCCGCTGCCGATCAGCGACCTCGCGCAGGAGGAGGTGACGATCGCGGAGTTCCTGAAGGCGCACGATCCGAACTACGCGACCGGCCACTTCGGCAAGTGGCATATGGGCGGCGAGAACCCGGAGCTGCACGGCTACGACGAGCACAGCGGCATCACGACCAACGCGCCGGGCGACAAGGGCCTGCCGGACCCGAAACGCAGCGGCGAGGTGACCGACCAGACCGTGCGCTTCATCGCCGAGCAGGCCGAGGCCGGGCGCCCGTTCTTCGTGCAGGCCTCCTACTACGCCGTGCACACCCCGGTCGTCGCAAAGGACGAGACGCTGCAGGAGTACAAGGGGCTCATCACGCCGGAACCGCCCGTCGGCGGCCCGTTCGGGCGTTTCGTCAACCTGCGGCACACGAACGCGGTGTACGCGGCCATGACGACGGAACTCGACGACGGCGTGGGGCGCATCCTCGACGCCCTCGACGAGCACGGCCTCGCGGATTCCACCTACGTCATCTACACCTCGGACAACGGCGGTGAGTCGGACGTCCCGGTGACGGACAACACGCCCCTCGCCTGGGGCAAGACGCACGTCTGGGAGGCCGGCATCCGCGTCCCGCTGTTCATCCGCGGGCCGGGCATCGGCGGCGGCACGCGCAGCAACGTCCCGGCGATCGGCTACGACTTCTTCGCGACCATCGCGGACTGGGTCGGCGCCTCGGGGCCCTTGCCGGACAACCAGGACGGGGGCAGCCTGCACGGCGTCCTGACCAACGGCGGCGTCGGGGAAGTGGAGCGCGGCACCGAAGCGCTGATCTGGTTCTATGGCGCCTACCGCAACATGAAGCACGTGGCGCCGCAGACGGCCATCCGCCGGGACAACCACAAGCTGATCTGGGAACTCGACTCGGACCGCACCTACCTCTACGACCTGGACCTCGATCTCTCGGAGACGACGGACCTGTCCCGCTACCGTCCCGAGGTCGCGGCGTCCCTGCACGAGGAACTGAAGGCCTACCTCGCGGCGGTAGGAACGCCCATGCCGACGCACAACCCCGACTACGACCCGACCGCGGACCGGGCCCTGGTTTCACCGGTCCGGCCGCCTCCGACCCCCGGCACGCCCCCGGGTCGCCTGGCGCCCAGCGAGTGAGGGCGGGGCGCCGGTAGGGATTCGCTCAGACGAAGGTCGCCAACCGGTCCAGGGGGTAACGCTCCAGGACCGGGACCTTTGCGTCGGGGGCGGGATAGCCGGCCACCAGCAACAGGTACGGCCGCTCGTGGCGCGGGCGGTCGAGCAGGGCGTTCAGGAACCGCATCGGGCTCGGCGTGTGGGTCAACGTCGCGAGCCCGGCGTTGTGCAGCGCCGCGATCAGGAAGCCCGTGGCGATACCTACGGACTCCGTCGTGTAGTAGTTCTTGAGCCGCGTCGGGCCGGCGCCTTCGTCGCTTTCGACGAGCGTGAAGCGCTTGAGGAACACGGCGATCAGTACCGGCGCGGTCGTGAGGAACGGCTTGTTCGCGTCGGTCCCCAGCGGCGCGAGCGCCTCGAGCCACTCCTTCGAGGCGCGCCGACCGTAGAACTCCCGCTCCTCCCGCTCGGCCGCCTCCCGGATCTCGGCCTTCTTCCCGGCGTCGGTGACCACCACGAAGTGCCAGGGCTGGCGGTGGGCGCCGCTCGGCGCGCTGCCGGCGGTGAGCAGGGCATGCTCGATGACCTCCGCCGGCACCGGTCGGTCGGAGAAGTCCCGGACGGTACGACGACGGCGCATGAGGTCGTGGAAGCGCGTTGCGCGTTGACACATCTCCTCGACCGGACGTTCGTCGAATGCCAGAGGGATGAATCCGGCGTTGGAAGGTGCCTTCTTCATTCGCTCTCCTCGCGTTGGGGCGAAGCCATTGCGGGACCCGGTGGTCCCGCGGTCGATTGTACGGGCAGCCCTCGTGGCCGCCCCTACGTACCCTTGAACTCGGGCTTGCGCCGCTCGACGAACGCGGTCACGGCTTCCTGCCGGTCCCGCGTCGCGTTCGACAGCGCCTCGTAGGCGAGGGCGGCATCGGAAACCCGGTTCGCGATCTCGCGTAGCGGAAGGTTCACGGCCGTCTTTGTCCAGCGCACGGCCCAGCGGGGATTGGCGAGGATGCGTTTGGCGATCTCGGCTACCTTGGCATCGAGCTCCTCCGCGGGAACGGCGTAGTTGATGAGCCCCATGGCCGCCGCGTCGCGCGCGGTCATCATGTCGCCGGTCAGCAGCCACTCTTTCGCGCGGGCGTGAGGATGCGGCCGTTGCGGGTCAGGGTGAGGGTTTTGTAGCGGTCGAGGTCCATGGGTCTCTCCTGGTGTGGCCTGGCCGCGTCTGGAACTCAGCAGTTCTCGGGCCCGGCACTCCTGATATACGCGACGAGGCGCCAGATGTCCTCGTCGCCCTCGGGAAGCTGTCCTCCGAAAGCGATCATCGGCGTTTCGGGAACGCCGTCGGCGATGTTCCGGAACAGGTCCGCGTCCCGGTCCCCGTGGACCCAGGTGCAGTCGAAGAGATAGGGCGCGTCGCGCGGCCCGGGCGAGAGGCCATGGCAGTAGCCGGCGCAGACGCCCGTAAAGAGCTGTTCGCCCCGGGTCAGCGCCACGGTGTCCGCGCGAAGCGCGTCAGCGGGGGAGGGCGGCTCGCCGGGCGTGCAGGCGGCCAGCGCGCAGAGCGTCGCCAACCCGAGCGCGGTCGCCGGCACGCGCCGGACGGCGCTCACTCCGGCAGCGCGAACACGAACAGGTGGCCGCCTTCGGGGAGGTTCGTCGGGCCGCCGGCGTAGCGTGAGAAGCCGGTGTGGTTGCCGGAGCCGATGGCGACGTAGCTTCTGCCGCGGACGCGGTAGGCGACCGGCTGACTGCGCACGCCGCCGCCCATGCGGAACCTCCAGAGCACTTCCCCGGTCTCCGCGTCGAGCGCCAGCGCGTGTCCGGACTGGTTGCCGGTGAAGACCAGCCCGCCGGCGGTCGACAGGGCGCCGGCCATCATCGGGTGCTCGTCGACGTAACGCCAGCGGACTTCGCCCGTGTTCTTGTCCACCGCCACGACGTTGCCATGGGCCTTGCCCTCGTCGACGTCCAGGGTGATGGGCGAACCCCCGGTGAACTGCTGTCCCTGCACGAAGACGACGATGCCCTTCTGGTAGAGCTGGCAGCCCTCGACCGACGGGACGTAGACCAGGCCCAGGTCCGGGTTCATGGCGCCGGCCCAGGCGCCGTTCATGCCGCCGAGGTTGCTCGGACAGACCCGGTAGTCCGGCTGTTCGGCCGGTTTCGCGAGCGGATTGACGATCGGGCGGCCGTCCTCGCCCATGGTCGCCCAGTTGAGTTCCTCGACATACTGCGTGGCGTGCAGGAACGTACCGTCGGTCCGGTCCAGGATGTAGAAGAAGCCGTTCCGGTTCGGCTGCAGGATCGCGGGGATCGTCTCGCCGCCGCGCTCTACGTCGGTGAGGAAGAGGTGCGTGTTGCCGTCGTAGTCCCACACGTCGTGGGGCGTGAACTGGAAGTGCCAGAGGCGTTCGCCCGTATCCGGGTCGACGGCGAGGAGGCTGTTGGAGTACAGGTTGTCGCCCGCGCGCAGGTCGCCGTTCCAGTCCGGGGCGGGATTGCCCGTTGTCCAGTAGAGGATGTCCCTGTCGACGTCGTACGCGCCGCTCGTCCACGCCGGGGCTCCGCCGGTCTTCCAGGAGTCGCCGGCCCAGGTCTCGACGCCCGGCTCACCCTCGGCCGGGACCGTGTAGTGCCGCCAGCGCCGTTCACCGGTCTCGACGTCGTAGGCGTCGAAGAAGCCGCGCACGCCGAACTCGCCCCCGGCGATGCCGATGATCGCCATGTCCTTCACGATCATGGGCATCGAGGTGGCGCTGAAGCCATGGGCGTAGTTGGCCAGGGTCGTCTCCCAAAGCAGCTCGCCCGTCAGCCGGTGAAAAGCCAGGAGCTTCGCGTCGAGGGTGGCCATGAGCACCGTGTCGCCGCTGATCCCGACGCCCCGATTCACGCGGCCGCAACACAGGCGGAGGTCGTCCGGCTGCGGGTGGTCGTAACGCCAGAACAGCTCGCCGGTCACGGCGTCGAGCGCGAAGAGCCGGTTGTCGGACGAACTCACGTACATCACGCCGTCGTAGACGGTGGGGGAGACCTCGAACTGGTGACGCGTCCCGGTGGGGAACGCCCAGACCACCTGGAGTTGCGCGACGTTGCCGCGGTGGATGTCGTCGACGGGCGAGTGCCGCAGGCTGTCGTAGTCGCCGGCGTAGTGGAGCCACTTCTCGGGGTCTGCGGCGCCGGCAAGCAGGTCCGCTTCGGTTACCGGTCCACCGCCGTTGCCGATGTTGCCGTCACTGGTCCAGTGGGTGGGTTGCGGGCCTGCCGGGATCTCGACGTCTTCGGCTGGCGCGGGGGCGGGCCCGGCTGCCTGTTGCCGAGGGGGCTCGCAGGCCGCGAGAAGCCCGGCTATCGATATCGCGATCCAGATGCGCATCACAGTTCTCCCCGGTCAACCCTGCACGATCCTGGAACGGATCGTAGGGGCTGGGCTTGTCGTGCGCCAGCCGGAACCGGGAGTTGCGTGGCAGTGGCGACGCTGTCTGCGAAGCGTACGCCGCGCTGGCGAGCGGAACCGTCAGCCGCGTGGGTCCTGCTCCGCCGCCCCGACGGGATCGATGCTGTAGCTGTGGTCGGAGACGCTCATGCCGTCGTCGTCGAAGTCTGTTCCACGTCCACTCCCAGTGGCGCGCGCTCCGTGTTGCGCTCCTCTCTGGGCCGATACTGCTTCTCCTGCCGTTAGCGGCGATGTACGTCCTCCGCGCGCCAGCCTTGCCGGCGCGTCCGGCGAGCGAAAGGACCACCCCCGGAACGGTGCTCCGGGGGTAGCGTCGGTACGCAGGTCGGTCACCGCGCTCAAGGCCGGCGACCGGCGGCGTCATCCGCCGGCGGCGAGCCCGAGTGCCGTCTCGGCGATCTCCCGGTTGCGCAGCAGTTGGCCCGGCGTCGCGCCGGTGGCCTCGCCGGCCTCGAAGGTCACTTCTCCGTTGACGAGGATCCAGCGGTAGCCTTCGGCCTTCTGCACCCGGCGCCACTCGCCCGCGGGATAGTCCTGCACCACCTCGTGGCCGTCCTCCGGGACGATCCTGAGGTTCTCGAGGTCGTACACCACGATGTCCGCCGGGGCTCCGGCGCGCAGGTACCCCCGGTCCAGGAACCCGGCCGCCTGGGCGGGCAGGTAGGACAGGTGGTAGTGCGCCTCCTCGAGCGACAGCGTCTGCGACTCCCGCACCAGCCAGATGAGGAGGTCCGTCGTGTAGCTGCCGGCGCTGAAGAACTTCGTGTGCGCGCCGCCGTCGGACACCCCGGCCATCATGTAGGGATCCGAGATCATCTCGGAGACGGCCGCGGGATTCGTCAGGCTCGGGCCCGCGGTGTCGGTCTTGAAGAGCGGCGTCAGGTCGCCCGCCACCGCGATGTCGAGGATCGCGTCGACCACGTGCTTGCCTTCGGTCTCGGCGATCTCGCCGATCGTGCGGCCGACGTAACCCGCGAGATTCCCTTCGGCTTCCTTGACCGTGATGGTCTCGAGCGCGCCGCCGGTGCCGACCGTCATGAAGTTCGGGTAGTCGTCCTTCATGGCCTGGCGGATCGCCGGGTCGGAGAGCTTGGCGAGCTTCTCCTCGTGGGTGCCCTGGGTCGCGTGGTTCCACGGCGGGCTGAAGTCGTAGAGATTCCAGTCCTCGAACGTGTACTCGAACCAGATGCGCCCGGTGGCGCCCTGGCCGTAGATGCGCAGTCCGCGCGCGTTGCAGTCGTGCAGCCAGGCGATCGACTGCCTGTGCGCGTCGGGATACGCGTCCACTACGGCGATGGCGTTGTGCAGCACCGGCCGCTGCGATCGTTCCGCCAGCGTCTCGAGAAACTGCTTGTCCTTCGCGATCTCCTCGGGGCTGGCCGTGATCGGGTTGCCGGCCTGGGCCTGCGTGATCTGGATGAAGCCCTCGTCCCGCTCGCAGAGCACGTCGGCGAGGGCGAGCACGTCCTCGTCGGCCATGCAGTCGGTCGGCATGGGCGTGCCGTCGTGGTCCGCCTGCAGGGAGTTGGCGCCGAGGCGCTGCACGGAGAACCCGCACGCGCCGGCGTCCATCGCCTCGTGCAGCAGACGCTGCATCTCGCGGCGCTCCGCCGGGGTGGCCGGGCGGGTCTTGGCGGCTTCCATGCCCATGACGTACACCATGAGCGGCGAAACCGGCACGTAGCTCACGCAGTTCACGCCCTTCGGGATGCGCTGCAGGTTGTCGAGCCACTCGGGGAAGGTCTCCCACGCCCAGGGCATCCCCGCCTTCATGGTGTTGAAGGGGATCTGCTCGGTGCGGGTCATCATCAGGAGCGCCCGGTCGCGGTCCTGCGGTTTCACCGGCGCGAAGCCGAAGCCGCAGTTGCCGAGCACGAGCGAGGTGACGCCGTGCCAGCCGGACACGGTGCAGTAGGGGTCCCAGTGGATCTGCGCGTCGTAGTGCGTGTGCAGGTCCACGAAACCCGGGGCCACGACCAGCCCCGTCGCATCCAGTTCCCTTACCCCCTCGCCGGGGCCGATACGGCCGATTTTCGCGACCTTCCCTTCGGTGATGCCGACGTCGGCGCGGAGCCTCGGCAGGCGGGTGCCGTCCACCACGGTGCCGCCTCGGATTACCAGATCGTATGTCATTGTGCGGGTCCTCCCCCTTCATTCCCTCGACGTTCGAGTTTGCGCCTTGTCAAGTCGATATGTCAACGCAAAACGGTGCCGGTTGGTGCGACAGAAGGGAAAGTGGCGCTGTACATTCGGATCGGAATCCGCTTCCATGAAGGGCGGTCCAGTACGGGCGTTCCAGGGGACGTGCCAGCCAGTCTCGACGACATCGACCGCGCGCTGATCGAGCACTTGCGCTCCGACGGCCGCATGCCCAACAAGCGGCTCGCGAAGCACCTCTCCATTTCCGAGGCGACGGTGGCCAACCGCATCCGGCGGCTGCAGGAGGAGTCGGTGCTGCGCGTGCTGCTGCGACGCGATCTCTACAGCAAGGGCTTCGACCTGCAGTGTTTCGCGGAGGTCTCGGTCGCGGGGCGGGCGGTCGAGCGGGTCGCGTCGGACCTCGCGGGGATCGAGCGGGCGACGAGCGTCAACCTCCTGCTCGGCACGCCGGAGATCATGCTCGTGTTCAACGCCGTGGACCGGGAGGACCTGCTGGCGGTGCTC
>JAJDTI010000132.1 GCA_022827245.1 Pseudomonadales bacterium
GATGATCTACGAGTGGTCCGTGTTGAAGAAGCCGAGCGTGGTGGGGCTGGTGTCGGGTGCGGTGGCGGGGCTGGTGGCGGTGACGCCGGCGGCTGGCTACGTGTCGCCGGCGGGGGCGATCGCGATCGGCGTGATCGCCGGGTTCAGTTGCTGCTGGGCGTGCGCGTGGCTGAAGTACAGCCTGGGCTACGACGACGCGCTGGACGTGTTCGGCATCCACGGCGTGGGGGGCCTGCTGGGCGCGGTGCTGACGGGGGTGTTCGCGCTGGAGGAGATCGGCAACGCGCCGGGGGCGGTGGACGGCAACTTCTGGCAGGTGTGGATCCAGATCGAGGGAGTGCTGGCGGTGGCCGCCTGGAGCGCCTTCGGCACGGTGGTGATCCTGTACCTCATCCGCCTCTTCACGACCCTTCGCGTGACCCCCGAACAGGAGGTCGAGGGCCTCGACTACAGTCAGCACGGCGAAGCCATCGGGGCCGACCTGTAGCGATTCGCGGCGCAGCCGGAGCCAATGCGGGGTTGCCTCTCGGGTCATCGTGTCTCCATTCAGGACGCTTGGGCCCCGACTGCGCATCCCGCTTCGTGCAAATCGCGCATTTCAGGCATGCGGCGAAGTTGCATGCGGTGTGGCGTTCCCTTAAATTACGCGGCCCGGAGCCCTCGTTCAGGCAGTCGTTTCGGCTCCATCGTTTGATTGCTTGGGGGAAACGAGTCCAATGCGACTTCTGAAAGAAAAAATGCGGCGCGCCGCCGGGTGGATCAGGCGTTTCGCTGCGGATCGGCGTGGCGTATCAACCGTCGAGTACGCGCTGATCGTAGTGGCGGTCATCGCCATCGTCGGTGCGGTGGCAGGCCAGATGAGCGGTGCCTTCACCACACTCTTCACAGACCTCACGACCGAGATGACTGACGGTATGGACAATGCGGGGAACGCCGGTGGTGGATCGCCCAGCCCCGGTCCTGGTCCCGGTCCTGGTCCCGGTCCTGGCCCCGGCCCCGGTCCTGGCCCCGGCCCTGGCCCCGGCCCCTAGACGTCCAGCCGGCTGTTGAACTGGGGCGCCGACCTGCTGGTCGGCGCCGCCATCGCATGCGCACTCGCGGCGATGTACAAGGACTGGCGCTGGCGCGAGGTGCCCCACTGGACTCTTCTGGGGCTCTTGGGGTTCTGGCTGGTGCTGGTCGTGACGGTGCCCGGGCGCCTCGGATTCGAGCCGTGGGCGGGCCTTGCGTGCGGCGCCGGTGCGCTGGCGTTCGGGATGCTCTGCTACGCACTGGGCTGGTGGGGCGCCGGAGACGGCAAGCTGCTCGCCGCGCTCGCTGTTTGGGTCGGGCCGGCCCAGTTGCCGCTGGCGCTGCTCGGCACGGCGGCCGTTGGGCTGTTGCTGCTGGCGGTGGCGCTCGTCCTGCCCGCCGGCGATTTCCGGCGGCGGGGCGTGCCGTTCGCGGTGGCGATCGCCGTGCCGGCGTCCACCCTCCTCGCGGCGCGGGTCGGGGCCCTCGGCGGGTAACCCGTCCGATGTCCGGACGAACCTGACGGTGCGGCGCGATGGCACTCGCAGACGTACTCGACTGGGGGCTCTTTCGCCCCCGTAACCTGGTCCCCGCCATCCTCGCCCTGGTCGTGGGCGTGGTGGCCTGGTTCGGAATCCGACCGGCGCTGACGGGCGATCCGGAAGCCGCTCCCCCGATACAGGCCCAGGCCGAGGCCCCGGCGGTCGCCCCCGCGGCGCCGGCCGAACCGGTGCCGGAGCCCGTCTACCCGTACGTCCTGGTGGCGAAACGCGATATCCAGTCCGGGATTCTCATCATCGCGGACCTCGTCGAATGGGTCGAGTGGCGCGAGGCGATCGACATGAACGTTGCGGTCGTGCAGGGCGCCGTGGCGCTCCAGGCCGTGCTCGGGGCGGTCACCGTGCGGCCGTTCACGGAAGGCGAAATGCTCGCGTGGGACGGCCTGATCCTGCCAGGGAGTCCCGGGTTCATCACGGCCGTCCTCGCCCCCGGGCGGCGCGCCGTGACGGTGGAGGTCGACCGGGCGACGACCAGCGCCAACATCATCTTCCCGGGGGACCGCGTCGACGTGATCCTGGTGGCGAACACGGAACAGGCCGGCGTGGGCGCGGGCGCGGCCGCGCAGAGCATCGTGCGGAACGTGCGCGTGCTGGCCGTCGGCTCGACGATCGTTTCCCTCGGCCGTTACGGGCGGGCGAGTCTCTCGAGCGCCGGCGTCATCGAGGCCGTGACGCCGCCCCAGGGCGAGACCTACACCCTGGAGGTCAGTCCCAAGGACGCCGCGCGCATCTCCCTGGCCGCGAACACGGGACAGTTGACGCTGGCGATACGGCCGATCTTCGCGGTACCGGCGGCCGGGGAGTACGTCTCGCCGGTGTGGCTCGACGAGGTCGTGCGGTCGCCCGAACTCGAGGAGCCGACGCAGGTGCAGGTGATCCGCGGGGGCGGCGACAACGCCTCGCGCGAGGCGGTGATCACGAGGGACGGCGCGTGACTGCCCTGCTGCAGCAGGCGGCACGCCGGGTGAGACCGTCCCTGGTCGCCGTCGCCCTGGCGCTGCTGCCAGGCTTGCCCGCGGCGGCGGAGGGCGCGGCCGATGTGCTGATCGAGCTGGCTCCCGGTGAGTCCGAGACACTGGGGTTCGACGCCGACATCGGTACGGCGTTCGTGGCCGATCCGGCGATCGCGGACGTGGAGGTGCTGGACAGCCGCCGCGTGTTCGTGCTCGGCCGGGGACACGGCGTCACGAGCCTCAAGGTCTTTGGCGTGGAAGGCGGGTTGCTGGGCGCGTTCGCCGTGCGGATACAGGTGCAGTCGGCGTATGCGCGCACGATCGCGGCCCGGCTGGCGGGCAACGACGGCCGGATCGACGTGGAGTCGATCGGGGACGCGCTGTTCGTGAGCGGGACGGCGAGCGATCCTTCCGAGGCCGAGCGGGTGCTGCGGGGGATCCGGGCGGTCTCGGGCGAAACCCCCGTGGTGGACGCGCTGGCCCTCGAGACGCCGGCGCAGGTGAACCTCGAGGTGCTCATCTCGGAAGTGTCGCGCAACGTGACGCAGCAGCTCGGCATCGACTGGTCCGTCGACCTCAACCCGTTCGAGAACCCGTTGCGCACCTGGGTCACGGGTACCGGCGTGCGGCTCGCGAGCGGCTCGCTGAGCGTCGACGACAGTCTGGAACAGGTCGTCGAGTTCTTCCCGGTGAGTCCGACCGGTGTCGTGGCGCAGGAGCCCCAGTTCACCAACCAGGTGCGGGAGCTGGCGGTAGTGCAGCCGTTCGCCCCGCGCGGTGGCGACGCCAGCGTCGTGCTGTCGCACACGAAGGAAGTCAACAGCGGCAAGTACCGCGCGTCCGCCTTTCTCGAGGCCCTCGCGGAGAACGGCCTGGCGGTCGTGCACGCGCGGCCGAACCTGACGGCTGTCAGCGGCCAGCCGGCGGAGTTCTTCTCTGGGCTCGAGATTCCCGTGCCTACCATCACCGACAGGGGCACCATCGGGACGGAGTATCGCCAGACCGGCGTGAGCCTGACCTTTACCCCGACTGTGCTCGACCGCGACCACATCTCGCTCGTCGTGCAGCCGCGGATTCGGGAGGTCGCGGCCGGCGGCGCGACGATCGCGGGGACGATCGTGCCGAACATCAACGAGCGCTCGGCGTCGACCACGGTCGAACTCGGCGACGGCGAGTCGATCGCGATCGCGGGGCTTTACCGTCGCAGCACGACGGGCACGGAGGCCGGGATCCCGCTGCTGAAGGACATTCCCGTCTGGGGCGCGCTGTTCCGCCAAGGGCGCGAGACGGACGCTTCCGTCGAACTCATCATCGTCGTCACGCCCCGGATCGTGGCACCGGTTGGGATGGCTGTCCTGGCGGAGCGCCGGCGGGGTCCGGCGGACTATGCCAGGCAGATGGAAAACGAGTTCTACTACTGAGGGGGTGCGCATGAAGCAGTGGATGTTGCTGGCCGTTCTCGCGGCCCTGGCCGGTTGCACGACGCCCCCGGCGTCGCAGGGCGCGTACGTGACGCTGGTGCGCGACACGATGGCGGAGTCCGCGCAGCGCGCCGAGGCCTCGGAGAACCCGGAACGCGCGGTCCGCGCCGTACGCGTCTGGCGCGCCCCGGAGGACGATTGACCGGGTCCGAGGCGCGGCGTTGGCGCGCGCCCGGGCGGCGCGCTGTGGATTGAGAGATGGCAGAAACCCCGTTCACGGCGTTCCTGAACGATGCCCGCAGCCGTCGCGTGCTGCGCGAGGTCGATCGCGCCGCCAAGCTCCAGCGCGGTAGCGTGCGCGACGCCGTGCGTTCCTGCCGTACCGCCCGGTCCCCGGATCTCCTGCTGGTCGACCTCGACGGCGAGCAGAACCCGATCGTGCACGTCGCGGCGCTACTGCAGGTGTGCCGGCCGGAGTCGGTGATCCTGGCCACGGGATCCGAGAACAACGTCACCCTCGCCAACGACCTCTACCGCGGCGGCGTGTTCCTGTACCTGCCGAAGCCGCTCGACGCCGCGAACCTGCGCCGCGCGTTGGACGAGGTCGAGTCCGTGCAGACCGACGAGACCCGTCCGGAAATCCAGACGAGCCGCCTCATGCTGGTGCTCGGCGACGGCATGGGCACCAACACCCTCACGGTCCTGCTGGCGCGGATCGCCGCCGAGCGCGGCAGGTACGTGAGCTGCCTGGACCTCGACCGCAACTTCGGCTCCCTGGCGCTGGCGCTCGACACGCGACCGGAGCGCGGGCTGCTCCAGGCGCTGCAGCGCGCCGACGACGGGGCCATCGCCGTGGACCAGCTCCAGGCGCGCGTGTCGCCGCGGATCGGTCTGGTGGCGCACCCCGTCGACCAGGTCAATCCGCTGCCCACCGACGAGCGCGGGCTGGAGGCGGTCATCGACGCGCTGTCGGCGCAGGCGCACATGGTGCTCGCGTGTGGCGTGAGCCCGGAGCAGGTCATGCAACTGCGGCCCCTGACGACGAACCACCTGGTCGTGTTCGAGCCGACCCCGGCCGGCATCTCGGTGGCGACCCGCTGGCTGCGCATCCTCGACGGCGCCACTTCCGCGCTCGTCCTCAACCACGCGCGCCCGCTGCCCAACCTCATCGGGGAGGAGCAGATACGCGATGCCCTGGGCGGCCGCTCTGCGGACCTGCAGTTGCCGTACCTCCGGGGAATGGCGCGCGCCATGGCCCTGGGCGAACCCGAGAGGGCGCTGTCGCGCCGTGACCGGCAAGCGCTCGAACGGTTCCTGCAGCCGCTGGTCGGCGGAGCCTCCGCGGAGGAAAGCTAGCCCCCATGGCACGGACGAAGGGTTTTGCTTGCGCGATGGCGACGCGGTGTGTTTCTCTGCTTTCCGGTCGAAATGTCGCGACAGACGGGCGGATCGGCAGGCTCCATCGCGGAAGCGATACCCCGTCAACGAGTGAGTCAGTCGAAATGCGAATACCCGTTCGTCGAGCGTGGCGGCGTGCAGCGGGCGCCCGTGCACGGGGCACGGTTACGGTCGAGTACGCCCTCGTGATGAGCGCCTCGCTGCTGCTGTTCTTCGGGCCGGTCGGCGAGTTCTTCCGACTGTCGCTGATCGACCAGACCCTGGCACGCGCCACCCACGAAGCCGCGCGCGCCGCAGCGGCCGACCCCCACAACTGCGCCACCGCCATCGCGGACGCCCTCGCGGACGACGACGCGGCGAGCTGGCTGCTGGACGTCGACGACGACGGCAGCATCGGGATCGCGACCGGGACCACCGGCTGGCCGGACAACTCGTCGACGTCGGAGGTGCTGATCGGCGTCAGTTGGGACAGCAACCTGGCCGACGGCGTGTCCTGGACGACCGGAACGGGCTGCGGGCCGGACGGAAGCTGGATGCGCGTCAGGGCGGCCATCGTCGTGCAACCGTGGTTCGGACCGGCGCGCGCCGCCTGGCCCGGCGGGGGATTCCGCCGCGAGCACACCAGTTGGGCGCGCAACCAGGGGTGAGGGGGCGTGTGTCCAGGAGCGGCGGGAAGGGGCGGAGCCAGGGCTCCGCGATGGTCGAGCTGTTCGCCATCACTCCGTTCGTCTTCGCCTTTGCCGCGTTCGTGATGGACATGCGGACCCTGGTGGGCTTCCGGACGGACCTGGCGCGGGAGACGTTTGCCCTCGCGGAAGTGATCGCCAACGAAACCCAGAGGAACCCCATGGCCGTCGTCATGGCAGAGGCCATGGAGGAGTTCAAAAGCAACAGCGCGGGGACGATTGCGGTGGCCGTCGTCACCCGGGGCACGGAACGGGGCGCGGGCGTCCCGTGTGTCGCCGACCAGTGGTGCCTCCCCAGGGTCGCTCTGGTGTGGCCGCCGTCGCCGGACGCCGGAACCTGGGAGGCGCCGGCGCTGTGCGCGACGGCGGGGACTGGCCTTCCTGCCCAGGGCCAGCACTTCGCGGCCGACCAGCACGTGCTGCCGAACGAAACCGGCAGTGGAGCCACCTCGCACCAGGGATGGATCAGCCGCAATATGCGGCCGAACGAATGGTGGGTCGTCGTGGACACCTGCCTGGATCCGACGCCGGGACTGCTCTGGAGCAAGGTGTCCGGCGCGAACCTGTTCGACCTGTCCGCCCTGGTGGTGCGCAAGCGGGCGGCGTGGGGATCGGTGCACGATCTCGCGGCCTGCAACTGGTGCAGTACGCCATGAGGCGTCTGCTGTACCGAACCGGAGTGTTCCTGGCGTCCTTCCTGCGTTCGCGGGACGCGGGCGCGATGCTGGTCAGCGGCGGGATGGGCATCACGCTGCTGGCGGGGGTCGGCGGGCTCATGGCGGACTACGCCTGGCGCGAGGCGCAGTGGGAGGAGGTGCGGTCTGCGCTGCGCGCTTCGGTGTCGGCGGCGGGCTCGATGCTGGGCAGCACGGATCCCGGGACGATCGCCGCCATCGAGAATCGTATCGGCGCGTTCCTGCCCGCGCTCCTCCCCGGCATGTCGCTGCAGGATGTCACGGTCACGCACGACTCCGGCACCAACGTGACGACGGTGAGCGTGGACGGCCAATACACCTTCCAGACGCTCTGGACGGACGATCCCGACGCGGAAGACGTCGAGGAATCGATCCAGGTGGCATTCGACGTGGACAAGTATGAAGTGGCAGTCGCCCTCGACGTGACCCCGTCCATGCTCGGCACCCTGAACGCGGTACCGCCGGCCCCGCGCATCACGAAACTGGCCGCCCTGAAGACCGCGATGCGCAGCGTGTTCACGGTCGTCGATCAGGCGGCCGCCAACGACCCCGGCAGCATCATGGTCTCGCTGGTCCCGTTCGGCGTGGGCGTGAACGCGGCGGACACCTGCAACCCCGACCCGGGCACCGGCGCCTGCCGCGCGGCGCACTCCGAGGACAAGGAGCGCTACGTCCGCATGCTCGCGGGACCCGCCGACTCCCGGTCCGCGTTGCTCGCGGCGGCCCGTGCGCGCAGCGGCCACTGGGTGGACACCTTCCATCACTACGGGGCGGGTTCGAACCTGGGGCCGCTCCAGGAACGGAAGCTGCCGGCGAACCTGCTCAACAACCAGGACTGGAACCTGCGCCGGACGGGCGTGCAGGTGGACGTCTCCGCCCAGGCGCCCAATCTGTACGCCGGGGCGGGGAGGGGCATCTGGGTGGTCGACGACGAGGACTTCTGGAACGGCTGCCTGATGGCGCGCTGGGGGGCCTACTGGGACACCGCGGCGCGGCCGGCGGGATGGACGGCGGACGACACCGACAACTGGCCGGCCACGAAGGCGGTGGCGGCGTGGACTCCGGCGTCCACGGCGCTCCCGGACACGACGCCGCTGCATCTCTCGGACGCGCCGCCCGACGCGAGCGACCCGAACACGCTGTTCACGGCCTACTCCTGGCCGGATGCGCGGATCGGGATGACTGCGGACCACCGTCTGCAGCGGATCATGTTCGACCTGCTGGGCGACGGCGATGCGAACGTGACCAGCAACGCGTCGCAGGGTGACAACGACTGGTCCGTCTCCACCGCCGCCAATCGCGGCGGCGCCGGCATGTGTCCTCCGAACGCCATCACGCCGCTGACGGGCGACACGACGGTGTTGGGCGCGGCCATCGACAACCTGGCCACGATGGCACAGCACAGCCAGGGCCCTGGATTCTTCGGCACCTACATGCACCCGGGCGTGGTCTGGGCGTTGCGCAGCGTGTCTCCGCTCTGGCGGGGCGTATGGAACATCGACGAGGGGACCGGCGCGCGGCCCGCGACTCCGTGTGCGCCGGGAGAGGCCGCCAGCGGTTGCCGGCAGGACATGCACAAGGCCATCGTGCTGGTTTCGGACGGCGAGAACTGGCCGGGTCAGCTTCCGCGTCGGCAGTTGAAGCCGAAGGTGGCACGCAACCCGGATATCAGCCATCGGAAGTCGGTGGCGACCTGCTACGAGGCTTCTTCTCCGAAATACCTCAGGGCGAGCAGGGCAACGAACGCGGTGGCCTTCAACGACCATTTCGCCACCTACACGACCTCGGAAGGCAAGTTCGACCCGGCGAGCGCGAAGATGCAGCCCGTGCTCGACGCGTTCCGTCGGCACGGAGACTCGCTGCCCGACACGACCGCCCGCCGGTCGCTGCGCGAGGCGGTGCTGAAGGAGGTCCAGCCGTGGGAGATCTTCCGGGGCGTCGACGAGGTGGGGTCCATCGACGCCCTGCTCGACAACGCCAACCAGTTCGGCTTCGAGGGCAGGCCCGTGCAGATACATCATTTCTGCGGCCGGTCCAGCCTCTTCGGGCCCTACGGACGGATCGACGACGCCATTCGTGTCGGGCACTCGGGCGGCGTGGTGCCCAGGCTGCTGGAGCCGGTGCGGGGAGAGGCCCCGTTTGCCGTCGACTTCACGACCACCTCCCTCGAGGGCCAACGGGAAGAGGAGATCACGCGGAAGTTCGTCGAGCGCCTGGATGGCTGGCTGCTCGACGCCTGCGCGTTGGCCGGGCAGCGCCGCGTACGCGTCAGCGCGATCTACATCGGCAACGCCCCGCAGGGGTCCGCCGCGCGAACGCTGCTCGGGAACTGCGTGGAGCGGGCCGGGGGCGACGCGAACCTGGACGTCTACGTCACGCCGACGGCGCAGGAACTGAACGACACCTTCGTCGACATCTTCACGATCCGGCGCAATCTCCGGTTCCTGGACTGAGGCGAACGTGAACGGTTTCCGCGCCCCGAGGACGTCGCCCTCGCCGCCAAGACCAAGAAGCGACGGCGTCCCGTGCCGGCCCCGGTCAGCGGCGGCGGTAGCGGCGTCGTCCTATCCGGCGGTTGGCGCCGTTCATCGGGTTGTCCGGCGGGTTCTCGGGGTCGGGCGGCTCGGGTGGCTCCGGCGGCTCCGGCCGAGAGGATGCGTCCTTCCGGGCGCGTACCGCGGGACGCCGCGTGTCTTCCTCGATGCGCCGCAGAGCGCGGCGCACCGCCACCCAGCCGAGCCCGAGGTTCGTCGTCTTGTCGGTGATCAGCAGCAGGACGGTCTGCCGGTTCCCGGGCACGACGCACATGAAGTGGTAGGTCTCGTCCGTCGTCGTCTGGATTTCCTCGACGAAACCCTCGTCGCCCGGATCGCCGCCCATCGCGCTCCGGAGCTGGTGGTTCACCTCGCCCCGAAAGTAGTCGGTGCCCGCCGCGGCGAGCGTCTCCATCGCACCGGATTCCAGGAGTTCGTCGGAAGTCGCGGTCACGGCGAGCGGCAGGCCGGTCCCCAGGTCGACCAGGGCACAGCCCAGGGCGCCGTCCACGTCCTCGATGATCTCCTCGCAAACCTCCTGCAGTCTCATGCGCTTGACCCCCGGGTCGTCGCTTCGCCAGGCACTGCCCGCAGCCGGAGGATACCGTGCGACCTGACCGCCGGTCTGTCAAGCCGGCGCGCGTGGCACGAACCATGACCGCGGTTCCCGCCACTACCGAGGCAACGTCGCCGGGCGTTCGATCGGCCGGCCCGCGACGCCGTTACCTCTATAACCGCTGGATCGACTTTCTGCTCCTGGGTGGAGGTAGCTGGTTGGTGCTGGGCGGCCTCGTGGCGTTCTACCCGCGGGACGGCGACGCCCGGGCGGCGCTCGCGGCAGCCACGCTGTTTCTCGCGCACTTCGTGAACCACCCCCACTTCGCCCATTCATACCAGGTCTTCTACAGCGGCTTCGTCCGCAAGGCCTTCTCGGGCCCCTCGGCCCTGCGGGGCCGATACCGGTTCGCGGGCATCATGGTGCCGGCCATCCTGACCGCGTTCTTCGCGACGACGCTGCTCCAGGGCAACGCGGCCATGCTGGGGCTCGCCGCCAACGTGATGTTCTTCACGGTGGGCTGGCACTACGCGAAGCAGGGGTTCGGCATCCTCATGCTGGACGCGGCGCACAACGGGACGGGCTTCACCGGGACCGAGCGGCGCAATCTCCTCTGGAACACCCACCTCACCTGGGTCACGTACTGGTTGATGACCAACGACGTGCTCTCGAGGAAGGACTACTGGGGCCTGTCCTACTTCACCTTCGACACCCCGGATCCACTGCTTTGGGCCATGGCGACGCTCACGGCGGTTTCGCTGTGCGTAGTGGCCCGCGACTTCCTGCGCAAGTGGCGGCAGGACCGGAGCCTGCCGGCCAACGGACTGATCGCTTACGTCACTTCCGTGTACATCTGGCTCATGCTGGCCCAGGTCGAGCCGATCGTGCACCTCGTTGCGCCGGCGTTCCACTCGCTCCAGTACCTCGCGGTGGTGTGGCGGCGCCAACTGAACGTCGAGACGGAACGGGCGGGGCAAGACGCGACCGCCGGCACGGGCTGGATGCGGCGGTTGCGGAAGGCGCCCGCGCGACTCCTTCGGTTCGGCGCTATCGGCGGGTTGCTGGGGGCGGCCGGCTTCTGGTGGGTACCGGAGTTCCTGAACGACAACGCCCCGTACGACGCGGGACTGTTCGGCGCGACCGTGTTCCTGTTCATCGGGTGGACGTTCATCAACATCCACCACTACTTCCTCGACGCGGTGATCTGGCGGCGCGAGAACGCGGACACGCGTCGCTACCTGTTTGAAGCGCGCCCTACCACCGCCACCGCAACCTGACGTACGACTCGCGGCCCTTGATGTCGTGCACGAAGCCGTCGAAGCCGGGCCGGAGGTTGTATCGCTGCGGTCCGTCCCGGCCGCTGGGCAGGGGCGGCGGGTCCTCGTCGGTCGCGTTGTTGGCGCCGACGGAGACGGTCGCCTCGCCGCCGAAGACGTCGGGAAAACTGTACGCGTAGCTGACGTCCACGGTGGTCCAGGGGTCGATCTCCGGTAGGGACGCCACTTCGTCGTTCAGGTAGGCGTCGATGTGGCGCAGCGTCAGGCTCGCGCCGTGGCGGCCGCGGATCCAGGCGATGCCGAGGTTGAAGCGCAGCTCCGGCGTGGGGCCGAAGCCGTTGGTGTCGTTGCGCGTGCCGAGCTTGTCCTCGAATCCGCCGCCGGCCGCGTCGACGGCGAACTTCGTCAGCAGCGTGGCATCCGCGCGCAGCCGCAGGTCGCCGAACGGCGCCTCGATATCGTAGTAGGCGTTCAGGTCCAGGCCCTCCGTGCGCACGCGCGCGATGTTCTCGTAGTCGGTGGTCACCACGCTGAGCTGCCCGGAGGAATCGCGTTGCACCCGCGGGTCGTTGGGGCGGCCGTCGTCGCGGCAGTCGTCGTCGAGAATGGCCTGGAAACTGCGCCGCTGGGCGATGACGTCGCGGTAGTGCATGGTCCAGTAGTCGAGACTGACCCCGACGTGCGGGGCCGGTTGCAGCAACAGGCCGAAGTTCGCGAGGCGGGCCGACTGGGGCCGGAGCGTCGCGCCGCGCAGCACCGCGCTCATGGCGAAGTTGTCGCCCCGCTCGACGATCTCCCCGGTGGCGGTGACGGTGCACTGCCCGCGGCCCTGTCCGTCGAAACGAAACGGGTCGCTGAGGGTCCGCACCGCCCTGTTGCCCGCCGTCTGGAAGACGCTCGGCGCCTGGAAGGACGTGCCCCAGGAACCGCGTAGCGAGAGCCAGTCCGTGACGAACGCCTGCGCGCCGACCTTCGGGTCCGTGGTCGCGCCGGCGCGGTCGTAGTGCTCGTGGCGCAGGGCGAGCTGCACCTCGGCGAGGTTGCCGAACGTCGTGAGGTGCTCGGCGAACAGCGCCCAGACCTCCTGGTCGGCCCGGGCGGGAAACTCGCGAATCGCCCGCGGGCCGCCGCCGGCGGCGTTCAGCGGATCCGGCACGAGTGCGTAGTCGAGCGCCCGGTGCTGTGCGCCGAAGGCCAGCGCCATGTCGTGCCCGAGCCACGGCGGCAGATCGCCGGAGAAGACCGCCTCCGCGACGCGCTGCACCGTCTCGGCGCTCTCGACCCGGGTGCTGGTGAAACGCGCCAGCGTCGCGGCGTCGTTCGCGGCACGCCTGCCGAGCAGGTCCGCGGGCACGCCGTCGTCCGCCGCGTTCTTGGGGGTTACGAGATCGGGCGCGGTCAGGCGCGTGCCGAAGGGGTTCCACAGACCTTCGAGCAGGACGCGGGCGAACTCCGCCGCTATCCAGTGGCGGTCCGCCGCGACGCTCAGCTTCGACTGTGCGCGCGTGTAGTGCGCGGTTCCCGTCCAGGTCTCGGAGAGGCGCGCCGTGACCCCCACCAGCGCCCGCAGGTTCTCGTACTCGCGCCGCTCGTGGCCCGCGTTGTCCCCGTTGGCTTCGGCGCCCAGGGGCCGGCCGAAGAAGCCGAGGTCGACGGCCTCGTGGACGCCCGGCCGCCACTCCTGCGGCGGCACGTAGGTCAGGACGCCGTCGCCGTCGGGGTCCGTCCAGAAGTTGAAGGGGTGGTGGGCGGGCACGAAGAACTCGTTGGTGCGTTCCACGTTGCCGTTGAACAGCAGCATGTTGCCGACGCGGTCGGTCACCTCGTTGTCCGAGTAGCCGAGCTCCGCGAACAGGGAGAGCCGGTCGGTGGCGTCGAACTCGGCTTCCGCGAAGAGTTGCGTGCGCTGCTCGGCGGCGATGCTGGTGCGCTGGTCCGAGAAGTCCATGCGGCAGAGCGAACCGCTCGGGTAGCCGCCCGCCGCCCGGCAGTCCGCGTCGGGGAAGCGCGGCGCGTCGAGGCCCTGCACCTGGAACGGCGAGAACGTGCCGTCCGCGTTCGCCACGGCGCGGCGCAGGCTGCCGGGCGCCCCGCGCCCCGAGTCGAAGGACCCTTCGACGATGTCCCCGTCGCCGTTGGGGTCGACGGCGCGGGAGACCAGCCAGTCGAAGTCGGTGCGGAAGTTCTCGTCCTGCCGGTAATGGGCGCCGTAGACGTTGACATGGCCCCGGGGAATGGCGAACCCGGAGGCGAAACCCAGGTCGTACGCGCGGTTGCTGGCGTCCCGGTAGCCGGCGGTGACCTCGAAGCCCTCGAAGCCCGTGCGCGTCACCACGTTGGCGACGCCGGCCACGGCCTGGGACCCGTAGGTGGTCGAGGCGCCGTCACGGAGGATCTCGATCCGTTCGATCATCGCGAGGGGCAGCGTGTTGATGTCGAAGAAGCTGTGGCCCACGTCGTTCGACACGGGGGCGACGCCGGCGCGCCGGCCGTTGAGGAGCGTCAGGGTCGAGGACAGGCCGAGTCCGCGCAGGCTGAACTGCGACGTGCCCTGGAGGTAGTTCTGTTCGGTGGCGAGCGTCGAGCCCGTGTTGGCCGTGAGGTTCTTCAGCACGTCCACGGGCTGCGCCGCGCCGGTGGCCTCGAAGAGTTCCGCGTCCAGCGTCTGCACCGGCGCCCTGCCGTCGTAGACCGTGCGCCGCTTGATGAGCGAGCCGATCACCACGATCTCTTCGATGACGCCCTCGCCGTAGTACGCCTCCTCGGCTTCTGACGCCGTGGCCGGGGGGCCGACGGCCGCGAGCACCGCAAGCAGGCAGTGGGCGTGGACGCGGCGAACCGCTGGCGGCGGGAGCCCGGTCGAGGACGACGCCCTTCGACTCTCGGCGCGTCCGCCGCGACCTGATCTCAGCATCGGTAAAGCGTACTGCAATGCCCGCCCGTCGTTGCAATGGCGACCGCTCTGCATGGATCATCGCGGGCTGCCGCTCCGGGAAGGGACCCCCCAACGTGAACGCGTCCACCCTAAGACGGATGCGTGGCCTCCTCGGCGCCGCAGGCGTGTTCGCCGCGTCCGCCGCGGTCGCCGACACGACTGCCGCTACGCTGCACGGCCATGTCCGTACGCCCGCCGGCGCGCCGGTCGCGCAGGCGCGGGTCGAGATCGTGCACCGCCCCTCGGGCACCACGCGGACCGCCGTCACGTCCGGGAACGGCGCCTTCTACCAGTCCGGCCTGCGGGTCGGGGGACCCTACGAGATACGCATCTCCCGCGGCGGCTACCGCGACCGCAGGGTCACGCCCGACGCCCTTCGCCCCGGCACGCAGGCGCCGCTGGCCGTGACCCTGCTTCCTCTCGCGATCGAGGAAGTCGTCGTCACGGCCGGCCCCCCGGTCTCGGCGCGCGATCTGAACAACGGTGTCGGGTCCGTGTACACGGCGGCCGATATCGCCGACCAGCCCTCGGTGACCCGCGACGTGATCCGCACGCTGCTGCGCGACCCGCTGGCGCAGTCCGCGGGCGAGGGGAACCTCTCCGTCGGCGGCGTCAACCCGCGTTTCAACGGGCTCGCCATCGACGGCTCCCTGCAGCAGGACGACTTCGGCCTCGGTTCGAGCACGTACGCGACCAGCCGCTCGCCCATCAACCTCGACGCCATCGAGTCCGCCTCGCTGGTCGCGTCCGACTACTCCGTGAGCGCCTCGGGTTTCACCGGCGGCCTCGTCAACATCACCACGAGGTCCGGCACCAACGAGTGGGACGGGGCGGCGTTCTACTACTTCCACGATCACGACCAGGTCGGCGACACCTACGACGGTGACCGGACCTTCATGCCGGCGGCCTTCGAGGAGAAGGAATACGGCATCTCCGTCGGCGGGCCGCTCGTGACCGACCGGCTCTTCGTCTTCCTGTCGTACGACGAGTTCGAGGCCGTGACCCCCGTCGACTTCGCCGCGTTCGACTTGAGCCGCGGCATCCGCCCCGGCTTCTTCGAAGCGCTGCGCGAGGTGGTGCGCGACGTCTACGGCTTCGACCCCGGCGGACGGCCGGCCTCCGCGGCGACCCCGGAGGGGTCCGAACGCACCCTCGTCAAGCTCGACTGGAACGCGGGCGAGGCGCACCGGGCGTCGTGGACGTATCAGCGCAGCCGGGAGACCGGGACGTCCGTCGCCGCGGATCGATTGGCCTCGGCCTGGATCGACGTCCCGGTGGACCTCTCGGCTTACACCGTGCAGCTTTTCTCCGACTGGACCGACCGCGCCTCCACCACGCTGCGCGCCAACCTCAAGACCTTCGAACGCGGCCAGAACTGCCGGGCCCAGGGGGTAGCCGCGCTGGAGTTCGACAACCTCGACGCGGACAGTCTCGCCGGCACCCCCCTCGATGGGCTACTCACCGGCGACGTGGACCTGGTCGCCGGCTGCGACCGATTCCGGCACGCCAACGCCTACGACGACAGGCGCCTGCAACTCTTCGGGGCGCTCGACTACCTGCTCGGCGACCACGTCCTGCGGGTCGGCGGCGAGTACGAGTCCTTCGACCTCTTCAACCTCTTCATGCCGAGTTCGAACGGGCGGTTCGTGTTCCGCGACTTCGCCGCCATCGCGAGTCGCACGGCCCGGGTCGACTACGTCAACGTGCCGTCGAACGATGTCCACGACGGCGCCGCCGCGTGGGACTACGGCAAGACGAGCCTCTTCGTGCAGGACACCTGGCAGGTGCGGCCGAACCTGCAGCTCACCGCGGGCTTTCGCTACGAGCGCTTCAGCCAGGACGACCCGCCGGCGCTCAACCGGCCAGTCGCGGACACCTACGGAATCCGGACCGACCGGGGCCTCGACGGCCTCGATCTCGTGATGCCCCGGTTGAGCTTCCGCTGGACCGGGCTGCCGCGCACGGTCGTGACGGGCGGGCTGGGCCGGTTCTCGGGCGGGGACCCCAAGGTCTGGACCTCCAACGTCTTCCAGGCGCCGACGGTGTTCGCGCGCGTCACGGCGAG
Source organism: Pseudomonadales bacterium (assembly GCA_022827245.1). Taxonomy (GTDB): domain Bacteria; phylum Pseudomonadota; class Gammaproteobacteria; order Pseudomonadales; family Azotimanducaceae; genus VXNE01. The sequence goes on from JAJDTI010000132.1 coordinate 16,092, forward strand.
CGACGTGTCGCCGCCCACGGTCCCGCCGGAGCTGCGCGCCGCGGTGGCCGCCGGCAACCCCGTGGCCATCGACGCCATCGGGCCGGGTTTCACGGCGCCGTCGGACTGGAAGGCTTCGCTGCGGGTCGAGCACAACCTCGATCTCGTCCTCGGCGGCCTCAACCTCGGCGCCGGTTACACGCTGACGGCGCAGGCCCTCGTGACCCGGACCGGCGACGGTTTCCTCTGGAGCAACCTCGCGCAGACGCAACTGGCGGCGGCCCGGCCCACGGGCGTCGCGCCGGACGGCCGCACGATCTATGCGGACCTGGACGATCTCGGGATCCTCAACCTCGTGGCGCTCGGCAACCACGGGGAAGGCACCGCGAAGATCTTCACCGCAGCGCTCGGCAAGCGCTACGACTCGGGTTTCGACTTCCAGGCGAGCTACGCGTGGCAGGACGTCGAGGCGGTCACCGAAGGGCTGTCCTCACGTGGCATCTCGAACTGGCGCGGTATCGCCGATGTCGACCGCAACCGCCCGTCCGCGCGCACTTCGCCCTACGAGACCACCCACTCGATCAAGCTGGACCTGGGCTACGAGCGCGCGTTCGGCCGTGGGTTCCGGGTGCGCGCGGACCTCTTCGCCCGGGGCTGGACCGGCGACCGCTTCACCTACACGTTCGACGTCGACCGCGGCAACGCGCTGTTCGGCCGCGCCGGGGCCGGGGAGAGCCCCTACGACAACAACCCGCTGTACGTTCCCGCGGGGCGCGACGATCCGGCCGTGGTGTACGGCCCGGGTTTTGACCAGGACGCCTTCTTCGCGTATCTCGACCGCCACGACATCGATGGCGGCATCCACGCGCCGTACTCCGCGGACGCGGGATGGAACCACGTATGGGACCTCCGCGTGCGCCTCGAGCTGCCGGGCATCCCGGCCCTGCGCCGGTGGGTGGGAGAGAACCGGGCGAGCCTCGTGCTCGACATCGAGAACGTCCTCAACCTGCTGAACGACGAGTGGGGCGCGTATGACGCGGGGCCGCTCTTCGGGCAGGCGGCCATCGTGCGGGCGGACCTCGTCTCCGCCGCGGATGTGGCGTCCCTCGGCGCCGCGGGCGCCGCGGCGCTCACCGGCGACGCGCCCCGGACGAACTGCCGGCGGCAGGGCGACTGCGTCTACCGGTTCAACAGCTTCCGCGACGTCTCCTCGGCGTTCCCGACGGCGGCGCGGTCGGTGTACCGCGTCCGGCTCGGCATCCGGATCGACCTGTAGGGCGCGGTCTATCGCCGCGACAACTGCGCCTTGAGCAGATCGGCCTGTTCCGGGGACACCGGATCGAACTTGCCGAGGCTGCACCGCGCGCCGGGGAGATAGTGCCCGCCGAGGATGTCCACACCGCTGACGCTGTCGAGATCGCACAGCCGGCCGTTGCGCATGTCGAGGGCCAGGGTGTGGTCCTGGCGCAGTCCCACGCAGGACTGGCGCAGCCGGTTCAGCCACAGCCTGTCGCTGCGGCCGTGGAACAGCAGGAGTTCCGGATTGATCACCTCGATGTCCGTGTAGGCATCCCGGTGCAGGCAGTTGACGGTATCGGAGTCCTTCTCCGCCTGCGGGGCGCTCGCCAGGATCTCGTCGACGGTCATCGGCGCTTCCACCGTCGCCGTCGTCACGGGCTGCGTGGCGCACGCGGCGACCAGAAGCGCCATGGCCGCCAGGGCGCCGGCGAGTCTCGGGTTCGTTGTTTCCATCATCGTTCCTCCAGGACTTTGCGTTCGACGCGCTCGGCGCCGTCCTAACGGCGGCACGATGGCCCGGTTCGGCTGAACCGGGACTGAATACGCGGGGCGTAGTTAAGGTTGAAGATCTTCCGTGAGGTGGACAATTTTCATGGATATCGTGACAAGGATGGTTGCGGAAGAGGTGCTCGGGGCGCTGTGGCGCCGGGCAGTTGCGGGAACGGCCGCGTGGTAGCATCGCGCCGCCTTTCGGGGGGTGCCGCATGAGCGAAAACGACCAACGGGTGGCCATCGTGACGGGCGCCGGCAGCGGCGTCGGCAAGGCCTCGGCCCTCGCCCTGCTGGAGGACGGCTACGCCGTGGCGTTCGCCGGCCGGCGCGAAGAGCGGCTGCGCGCGGCCGTGGAGGAATCAGGCGCGGGCGACCGGGCGCTCGTCGTGCCGACCGACGTCAGCGACGACGCCTCGATCGCGCACCTCTTCGCGGCGACGAAGGAGCGGTTCGGGCGGCTCGACGTGCTCTTCAACAACGCTGGCCGTGGCGCCGCCCCCGTGCCCCTCGAGGACCTCGACGTCGACAAGTGGCGGCAGGTCGTGGACGTCAACCTGACGGGCGCCTTCGTCTGCACGCAGCACGCCTTCCGGACGATGAAGGCGCAGGACCCGTCTGGAGGCCGCATCATCAACAACGGCTCCATCTCCGCGCACACGCCGCGTCCCAACTCCGCGCCCTACACAGCGACCAAGCACGGCATGACGGGCCTGACCAAGGCGACGGCCCTCGACGGGCGCCCGCATCACATCGCGTGCGGTCAGATCGACATCGGCAACGCCTACACGGACATGACGGCCCGCATGGGCGAGGGCGTGATGCAGCCGGACGGATCCGTGCGCCCCGAGGCGACGATGGACGTCGACAACGTGGCGCGCGCGGTCGTGTACATGGCCAACCTGCCCCTCGACACCAACGTGCTCTTCATGACGGTGATGGCGACGCAGATGCCGTTCGTGGGACGGGGGTAGCGGCCGACCGAGGCCCTCAGGTCAGATAGCCTTCGTCCTCGCCCTCCCTGACCTCGCTTTCCGGCATCCCGAGCCAGTCGTCGAGCACCGACGCGTTGTCCTCGCCGATCTCCCTGGCCCGCTCGTAGACGTCGCAGGGGGTGCGCTCGAAGTACATCGGGAGCCGGTCGGCGTAGGTGGGACCGGCGGTGGGGTGCGGGTCGTCGATCGGTTGCAGGAATCCCGAGCGGGCGAGTTGCGGGTCGCGCTCGACGAGGTCGACACCGGTCTGGACGACTCCGACCGGCACGCCGGCCGCCTGGCACCGCTCCATGACCTCCGTCGCCTGCAACCCGGAGGTCCAGGCGGAGATACCTTTCTCCAGGTCGGTCTCCGCGGCGAGCCGTCCGGTCGCGGTCGCGAATGCCGGACCGCGTGACCACTCGGGGTCCCCCATCACCGCCCGCAGCCGTTCCCACTGGTCGTCGGTCATGCAGGCGATGGCCACCCAGCGTTCGTCGGCAGGGTGCTCGGACATTGCGCCGGCGCAGGGGAAACACCCGTGCGGGGCCGCCGCGTCGTACGGCAGGCGGTTGCCGGCGGGACGGGCGGCGCGGCCGTTGCCGAGGTAGTCGAGCAGGGCCGGTCCGGCAAAGTTCACGCCGACCTCGAACTGGGACAGGTCCACGCGCTGTCCCTTCCCGGTCGTGCGGCGCGACTCGAGGGCCGCGAGGATCGCGAAGGCGCCGTGCAGCCCCGCCTGGTGGTCGTTGTAGGAGAACCCGATGCCGATGTCCTCGCGTCCGGGGACGCCCGTCAGGTGGGTGAGGCCAGCGAGCGCGTGGATGGTCGGCGCGTACGTCACGAATCCCGACCACGGACCCTCGCTCCCCATCCCGGACATCTGCACGTAGACGACGCCGGGGTTGTCTTCGCGCACGATGTCGTAGCCGACGCCCCAGCGGTCGAGCACGCCGACCGAGAAGTTGTCGATAACGACGTCGGCCTGCCCGCACAGCCGGTGGCAGATGGCCCGCGCTTCGTCGCGCGACATGTCGAGGGCCAGCGCGCGCTTGTTGCGGTTCCACATCACGTAGTACGGCGAACCCGGAGCGTTGGCGGCGGCGTGGGCGGAGGAGTTGACCTTCACCACGTCGGCGCCCATGTCGCCGAGCACGCGGGTCGCGAACGGCCCGGCGAGGACATGGGTGAAGTCCAGGACGCGGACGCCGTCGAGCGGTCTCACGCCCCGTCCTCCCAGCCGATCTCGTCGAGGATCGACTCGGTGTCGCAACCGGGCGGGCCATGGGAGGCGACGTTCCAGGGCGTCTCGCTGAACCGGTAGGGCGCCCCGGGGCCCTGGACGCTGCGCTCCGCCGTGAGGGGGTATGCCTGCCACCAGTCGCGGGCCGCCAGGTGAGGGTTTCCGGCGACTTCGTCAATGCGCTTCACGTGTCCATACGGCAGGTGACGCGACTGTGCTTCGAGGAACAGGGCTTCGGCGTCCTCGGATGCCACCCAGCTCCTGAGCGCGTCCATCAGGCGGTCGAGGAACTCGCGGCGGTGTTCGGGAAGCTGCAGGCGCGGGTCCAGCAGGTCCTCTCCGAGACCGTGTTCGATCAGCCAGACGAGCTGTCCGTCGAGATTCGGGATCGGGGTGACCATGACGGCGCCGGCGCCGCCGTGCATCACCTGGTAGGCATTGGTCCAGTGCAGGCTGCCGCGGCGCTCGAGCACGGGCTTCTCGGCCACGCCGATGCGGTCCTGGTACCAGTGCCACATGAACACGTGCTCGAGGGCCGACGCGATGCACTCGTGCACGGGGACGTGGATGCGCTGGCCGATGCCGGTGCCCCGGGCGCAGTGCAGGCCGGCGAGGGCCGCGATCGCGGCGTAGACGCCGGACAGCATGAAGTTGAGTTCGCCGAAGGCCTTGAGCGGCGGCGTGTCCACGTCGCCCGTGGTGGCGACCGATCCGCCGAGGGCGCCGGCGACGAGGTCGGGCGCGAGGTAGTCCGCCCAGGGACCCTCCTGGCCGAACGAAGACACGTCCACGACGACGAGTTCCCGGCGGCGCGCGAGGGCGTCGGAGAGTCGCGCCTCCTCAACGGCGAACGCGCCGCTGTTCGCGAGCACGATGTCCGCGCGGTCGACCAGGCGTTCGAGTTGTGCCTTGCCTGCCTCCGTGGTCGGATCGAGCGCGAAGAACCGCCGCGAGGACGCGAAGAACGCGTGCCACAGCGATGCCGTTTCGGCGGGTGCGCGCTTTTCAGCGGGGCCGCTGGCGCCTTCGGCGGGGCCGCTGGCGCCGACGTGGGGGCCGCGCGCGCGCAGCGGATCCCCCTCGGGAGGTTCTGGACGCACTACGTCGGCGCCGAGGTCCGCCAGCAGTTTGGCGCCGTAGATGGCGCGCTCGTCCGTCAGGTCGAGAACGCGAACGCCTTCCAGCGCGCCGCGGGTCACGGGTCGGGTCAGCGCGCTTCAGGAGACGGCGACGGCGCCGCCGTCGCAGGTGATCGTCTCGCCCACTGTGTACGCGCCGGCGCGGGAACTCAGGAAGATCGCGAGTCCCGCGATGTCCTCCGGCGTGCCCACGCGGCCCCGCGGGTTCTGTGCGCCCACGGCTTCCCAGTCCGCGCCTTCGCCTTCGACCTCGCCGCCGAAGCCGACGCCGAGGCTCAGCATCCAGGTGGGAAACGGGCCCGGCGCAATCGCGTTGACGAGGATGTTCTCCTTGACCAGGTGCGCCGCCAGAACGCGCGTCAGGTGGTGCAGGGCGGCCTTGGAGGGACCGTACGGGAAGTTGTCGAACACCGGGGTCTTGATCCCGTCCACGGAGCCGACGTTGATG
>JAJDTI010000207.1 GCA_022827245.1 Pseudomonadales bacterium
GAGATCCGGGCCCGCCTCGACGCCCTCGACGCCGTCCTGGTGGCGCACTACTACGTCGACGGCGACATCCAGGACCTGGCGCTCGAGACGGGCGGATGCGTTTCCGACTCCCTCGAGATGGCGCGCTTCGGGCGCGACCACGCCGCCTCGACCCTCGTGGTCGCCGGCGTGCGTTTCATGGGCGAGACGGCCAAGATCCTCTCGCCGGAGAAGCGCGTCCTCATGCCGACCCTCGAGGCGGAGTGCTCCCTCGACATCGGCTGCCCCCCGGACGAGTTCGAAGCGTTCGCGGCGGAGCACCCGGACCGGACCGTCGTCGTCTACGCGAACACGTCCGCACGCGTGAAGGCCATGTCCGACTGGGTGGTGACCTCGAGCGTCGGCCTGCGCATCGTCGAACACCTCGCGGCCCGCGGAGAGAGGATCCTGTGGGCGCCGGACAAGCACCTCGGCGCGTACATCGAGCAGCAGACGGGCGCCGACATGCTCCACTGGACGGGCGCCTGCGTCGTCCACGAGGAGTTCAAGTTCCAGGCACTCGAGGACCTCAAGAACGTCTACCCGGAAGCCGGAGTGCTCGTGCATCCGGAGTCGCCCGCCGCGGTCATCGGCATCGCCGACTGCGTCGGTTCGACCAGCCAGATCCTCCAGGCGTCGCTGGACCTGCCCAACGACACCTTCATCGTCGCCACCGACCGGGGCCTCTTCCACCAGTTGCGCCGGCGCTCGCCGCACAAGCGCTTCATCGAGGCGCCCACCGCCGGCGACGGCGCCACCTGCCGGAGCTGCGCGCACTGCCCGTGGATGGCCATGAACGAACTGGACAACCTGGCGCGGACGCTTGACCGGCTCGACCAGGAGGTGTTCGTCGACCCGGAGATCGGCCGTCGCGCCATGGTCCCGCTGCAGCGGATGCTGGACTTCCCCCGGCCGTGAGCCCGGCGCCGCGCCCGACCATTCCATATCCGGCCATGACGACGGCAACGTGCGCACGCCACCCGAAACACCTCTGAGTGAACTCGCCTGCCGGGCCAGGGAAGCGCCGGCGCGCATCCACGTCGAGGATGTCGAGGGGAGATCCCTGAGCTACGCCGAGACCGCCACCGAGGCGCGCCGCTGGGCCGCGGCGTACCGGAGCGCCGGCGTCGAGGCGGACGAGATCGTCGTCACGATGCAGAACAACACGATCGAGTCCCTGCTCGGCTGGTACGGACTCGGCTGGCTGGGCGCCACCGAGGCGCCGGTCAACGTCGACTACCGCGCCGACCTGCTCGTGCACGCCCTGAACCTCACCCGCGCCCGCACGATGGCGTGCCTCGGACAGTTCGTGCCCCGGCTGCTCAAGGTGGCGGACCGTCTCGAGCACCTCCGCCAGGTCGTCGTCCTCGATGACGGGGACGTGCCGGAGCTTCCGTGGCCCTCCTGGAACATGGCCGAGCTGCTGGCGGAAGCGGTGCCGGCGGACGACCTCGAGCTGTCCGCACCTTGGCGGATCGGCGCGATCCTGTTCACGTCCGGCACGACGGGGCCGTCCAAGGCGGTACGTCTGCCGTGGGCCCAGATCGTCGCTTCCGCACGGGGGGCATTCCTGACCGGGGATCTCACGGCGGACGACGTGATCTACAACCCCGGACCCACGTACCACATCGGCTCCAAGTGCTTTCCGGCGCTCGCGTCGCTGCTCGGCGCGCGCCACGTGATGCGCCCGTGGATCTCGCAGAGCCAGATGATCGATGACTACCTGCGGCACGGAGTCACCACCGGAACCCCGCCCACGGAGTGGGTCTACGAGCCGGATCGTCCGGAGGCCGCCTCGGCCCCGCTGCGAAACGTGCTCGTCCCGACGATGCACCCGACGTTCATTCCGCCTCGCGAGCGCCTCGGCTGGCGCACGTACAGCACGTTCAACATGACGGAGCTGTCGTGCCCGGTGGGCTATCCCGTCTGGAACGCCGACCGGTTCGACGACCGGGGCCGGGCGAGCCAGGGAACGGTCCGCCCCGGTTACGCAGTGCGTATCGTCGACGAACACGACCAGCCGCTGCCCCCGGGCGAGGTCGGCGAGATCGTCATCCGCTCGGACGTCCCCTGGGTGCTGAACGCCGGCTACCTGAACATGCCCGAGGCCACGGCCGAAGCCTGGCGCGGCGGGTGGTTCCACACCGGCGACGCGGGCTATCTCGACGAGGACGGGTGGTTCTACTTCATCGATCGCCTGAAGGACTGCATCCGGCGCCGCGGCGAGAACATCTCGAGCTACGACGTCGAGATGTCCGTGATGGCCCATCCCGAGGTCGCCCTCGCCGGCGCGATCGCCGTGAAGGAGAACGACCGCCCGGGCGCCGACGAGGAGGTCAAGGTCTGCTGCGTGCGCACCGGGGGCTCCGCGCTCGACGGCGAGGGCCTCGTCCGCTGGCTGATCGGCAGGATGCCGCGCTTCATGGTGCCGCGTTACGTCGAGTTCTTCGACGAACTCCCGCTCACGCCCACGCAGAAAGTACGGAAGGTGGAACTGCGGAAGTCCCCGCTGACCGAAGGCACCTTCGACCGCGAGGCCGCGGGCATCGAGATACCCAGGGACGGCTGACCCGCCGAGGCCCGAGGCCGTGAGCACGGACGGCGAGACCAGCACCCACCGGCTCCCCGACGGCCGAATCCTCGCGTTCCGCGAGTTCGGCGACCCCGATGGCGACCCGATCTTTCACGCCCACGGCGTGCCGAGTTCCCGGCTCGAGGGGGCGCTCCTCGATGACGCGGCGCGCCGGCGCGGTTTCCGCGTCATCTCCACCGACCGTCCCGGCATCGACCGGTCCACCTACCTGCCCGGCCGGAGGCTCCTCGACTACCCGAGGGACATCTCCTCCCTGGCCGACGCGCTCGGCCTCGCACGGTTCGGCGTGATGGGCGGCTCGGGGGGTGGGGCCCATACGGCAGTCTGCGCGTACGCGATCCCCGAGCGCCTTACGGTCAACGTCACCATCTGCCCGTTCACCAGCTTCGCCGAGTTCCCCGCGCCGGAAGCACTGCTGTCGGGGGCCGAAGCGGTCACCTGGAGAATGGGGCGGATCTCGCCCGTCCTGGTCTTTGCGATGTGCGGCTCGATGGCGCTCGCGGTCCGCGCTCTCGGAAAGCGTTACGAGAAATGGGCCGCCACCGCGGCAAGCAACGCCGAAGGACCGGATGGCGAGGTCGCCAGGAGTCACCCCGAGAAGATGGCGATGATGGGACGCGTCACGGCGGAGGCCTTCGCGCAGGGAGGCCGCGGGGTCGCCGTGGACACGATGATCCAGTACTCGGACTGGGGATTTCGGCTGGCCGACCTGCGGGGCAGGATCCACCTGTTCCACGGCACCGAGGACACGCTCGTGCCCTTCGAGTTCGGCCGGTTCATCGCGGACAGGGCCCCCCACTGCGAGTTGCACGCGCTCGAGGGCTGGGGGCACTTCATCACCCTCAAGTCCCCGGACCTGGTCTTCGAGACAGCGCGCCGGGAGTGGACCGGCGGGGCGCTATGATTCCCTCACCACACGCCGCACGTTCCAGGACGATGAGATCCCTCGCCTGCTCCACCCTCGCTCTGTTCCTGGCCGCCACCGTGACGGCCTCCGAGTACGTCGATAGCTGGGGGCCGCCCGTCGGCACGGCGATCCCCGACGCCACCTTCAACGACCAGGCCGGACAGCCGCGGACGTTCGCCGGGCTGATGGGCGCCCGGGGGCTCCTGATCTTCTTCAACCGCTCCGCGGACTGGTGACCCGTCTGTCGACGTCAGCTCGTGGAGCTGAACCAGCATCGTGAAGCGTTCCTGCAGGCGGGGGTGGCCGTCGCGGCCATGACCTTCGAGGACGTGGACGTGCTCGCCGAGTTCACGTCGGATCGGGACATCGAGTTCCCACTGCTGTCCGACCCGTCCGGCGCGTACATGCACGGCCTCGGCATCCGCAACGAGGAGTTCGGACCGGACCACCCCACCTTCGGCATCGTGCATCCGGGCGTCCTGTGGATCGACGCGTCCCGCACGATCCGTTACAAGGCCGCGATGCCTCCCGGCGGCGGGCGGGCCGGGATCGGGGAACTGCTCGAGGCCGTCGCTCCGTAACGGACGCGGTTCAACTCTTGAGCGACTCCAGCTCCGTCCTGAGATCCAGGATCCGCTGGGTCAGCCCGGCCATGGACCGGATGTTGTCCGGGTCGATGAGGCCGCGTGCGTACTCCAGGTGCTGGATGGCCTTGCGGTAGTCGCCGAACAGGGCGAAGAACTCCGCCCGCGCGCGGTGCACCTGCACGATGTCGCCGGCGAGGCCGGCGACCTCCGCGAGGTCGTGCCACACGTCGATGTCGTTGGCGTGCACCCGGCTCTGGCGTTCCAGCACTTCCTGCGCCGCGGCGTACCGCTCCTGACCGGATAGCGCCTTCGCGTAGAGCATGGCGAACGGCTGGTTGTCGGGGTTGATGACGAGTTGATGCGACAGGTGCCGCACCGCCTCGTCGTAGCGGCGCGCCTCGATCAGGGCGTCCGCGTAGGAGGCCGAGAGGAGGATGCTCCCCGGGTCCGCCTCCCAGAGCGCCTCCATCCCGATCACCGCCTCGAGGTGCTCCCCGACGCCCGACCGGGCCAGCGCCAGCCGGTAGGCCCGCGCGTCCGGCGGCCCCTCGGGGTCCCGCGCCTCGGCCAGGGCCCGGCTGGGCGTCTCCGCGAAGTGCACGAGCGCCCGCATCCGCATCAACTGGTAGTCCCGCGAACCTTCCACCTGCACGGCCGGGTACCGCGCCGCCTGGTTGCGCGCGTCGGAGATGCGCGTCTCGGTGATCGGGTGCGTCAGCAGGAACTCCGGCGGCCGCTCGGTGAACCGGAAAGCCCGCTGCATGCGCTGGAACATGCGCGCCATGCCGTGCGGGTCGAGCCCCGCGCGCACGATCGTGTTGAGGCCGATGCGGTCCGCCTCCTGCTCGCGGCCGCGGCTGTAACGGAGCTGGTTCTGCATGGCCGCCGCCTGGGTGCCGGCCATGGCCGCCATGCCGGCGTCGCCGCCCGCGGTGATCGCGAGGATCGCGGCGGCGAGGAAGCCGACCAGCATCGGCATGGCCCCGCGCTGCTGCGCCTCGATGCCGCGCGCGAAGTGGCGTTGGCTGAGGTGCGCGAGTTCGTGGGCGACGACGGACCCGTACTCGTGCACGTCGAGGGCGTGCACCATCAGCCCGAGGTTGATCCCGACCACGCCGCCCGGCGCCGCGAACGCGTTGATCTGCGGGCTGTCGATCAGGACCGTGGAGAGCACCGCCTCGCGCAGTTCCGAGTACTGCGCAAGCTGCATGAGCTGCGTCGACACGTAGTACTTGAGGATCTCGTCGTTGACCGTCGGCAGGGTCGCCCGAACCTGCTTCAGGAACATCTCGCCGATGCGGCGCTCCATGTCCGGCGACACGATGGCGGAGGAGGCGTCGCCGAGTTCCGGCAGCGCCTCCGACTCCGCACCCCGCGCCCCCGCCGACGCGCAGACGACGAGGAGGAGCGCGACCAGCCGCAGCATCCACATGCGCCGCATCATATGCCACCCGGCCTCCCGGCGTGGGGCGGCGAGAATCGGTGCTATTCTGCCGGCCATGCCTGAATCGACCGAAACCGTCGTCGACGCGAGCGGCCTGAACTGTCCGATGCCGCTCCTCAAGGCGAAGAAGGCGCTCAACGAGATGTCCGCCGGCGCGCTCCTGCGCGTCATCGCGACCGACCCCGGCTCCGTGCGGGACTTCGACGTGTTCTCGCGCCAGAGCGGCCACCCCCTGCTGGAGTCCGGCGAGCGCGACGGCACGTTCTTCTACGTGCTGCGCAAGAAGAACGACTGAGCCTGGACCCGTCAATAGATGCGCTTCCTCGAAGTCATCGGCGGCTGGATCAACCGCTACTTCTCCAACGAGGAGGCGATCTATCTCGTCGTCCTGCTGGCCGTCGCCCTGATCGTGCTGCTGACGCTCGGAGGCATCCTCGCCCCGGTGCTGGCCGGATTCGTCATCGCGTTCCTGCTGCAGAGCTTCGTCGATCGCCTGACGCGCTGGCGCGTGCCCCGGCTGTTAGCGGTGTGGACCGTGTTCCTCCTCTTCGGCGGCGGCGCGGTGGCCATCGTGGTGCTCGTGGCGCCGCTGATCTGGGGCCAGCTCTACGAGTCCGTGAACGCGATGCCGGCGGTGATCGACCGGCTCGGCGAGGTGCTCGCCGGGGTGTCCGACCGCTACCCCGGCCTGTTCTCGCCGACCGCGATCGACGGCTGGGTCGCGACGCTGAACGCACAGCTCACGGAGCTCGGCGCCTCTGCCCTGCAGGGCCTCGTGACGCAGGTGCCGAACGTGTTCGCGTCCGTCCTCTACCTCATCCTGCTGCCGATCACCGTGTTCTTCTTCCTGAAGGACCGCGACCGCCTCATCGCGCGCGTACGCTCCGTGCTCCCCGCCCAGCGCCCCCTCCTCGACCGGGTCGGCCGGGAGATGAACGTCCAGATCGCGAACTACATCCGGGGCAAGTTCCTGGAGATCGTGATCGTCGGCCTCACGAGCTACGTCGTGTTCGCGGTGCTCGGCCTCAACTACGCCGCGCTGCTCGGCCTCATGGTGGGGCTGTCGGTGCTCGTGCCGTTCATCGGCGCGGCGGTCGTGACCGTGCCCGTGGCGGCCGTCGCGTTCCTCCAATGGGGCTGGTCCTGGGACTTCGCCTGGCTGATGGCCGCCTACGGCATCGTCCAGGTCCTCGACGGCAACGTGCTCGTGCCGATCCTCTTCTCGGAGGCCAACGACCTCCACCCGATCGTCATCATCGTGGCCGTCCTCGCCTTCGGCGGGCTGTGGGGGTTCTGGGGCGTCTTCTTCGCCATCCCGCTGGCGACCCTGGTGAAGGCGATCCTGAACGCCTGGCCGCGGCAGACCGCGAGCGACCCGCCCGTCCCATGAGCCCGGGCTTCCGCGTCCCGATCCGGGGCTTACGTACCTCCGAGTAGCTCCCGAGTCGCGCCTTGTGAGTCGCACCACCCGCCTTTACCATTAGCCGCAACTTCGCTCGGACTACGGCATGCTGCGCGGAAGCATCGTGGCGTTGATCACGCCCATGAAGGCGAACGGCGCCGTGGACTGGGCCGCCCTCGACGGCCTCGTGGACTGGCACATCGAATCGGGCACGCAGGGCATCGTGCCGGTCGGCACGACCGGCGAGTCCGCCACCCTCGACCACGACGAGCACAAGCGCGTCGTCGAGGCGACCATCGAGCGGGTCGACGGCCGCATTCCGGTGATCGCCGGGACCGGTTCCAACTCCCCCGCCGAGGCCATCGAGTTCACCGCCGCGGCGGCCGCCGCGGGCGCCGACGCCTGCCTGCTCGTGACGCCGTACTACAACAAGCCCACGCCCGAAGGCCTCTTCCAGCACTACCGCGCCGTCGCCGAGGCGGTCAACGTGCCGATCGTGCTCTACAACGTACCGCCCCGGACCGCCTGCGACATGAAGCCCGACACCGTCGCCCGCGTCGCGGCGCTGCCGACCGTCGCCGGCATCAAGGAGGCCTGCGGGGACGCCGAGCGCGTCGGCGAGATCCGCGAAGCCGTCCGCGACGACACGTTCGTGCTCCTCTCCGGCGAAGACGCGCAGACGCTGCGCATGATGGAGCTCGGCGCCGTGGGCACCATCTCGGTGACGGCCAACGTCCTGCCGCGGGAGATGGCGGCGTTCTGCACGGCCTTCCTCGACGGAGACGCCGACCTGGCGCGGGAACTCGACGCGCGGCTGCAACCCGTGCACGACATCCTCTTCGTGGAGACCAGCCCGGCGCCCGCGAAGTGGGCCCTGCACCTGATGGGCAGGGTGGACGAGGGGATCCGCCTGCCCCTGGTACGGCTGTCCGAGGGTCACGTCGACGAGTTGCGCCGCCGGCTCGCCCCGTTCGACGTGCTGTGAACGCCGCCCGGACGCAGCGCTCGACCGCCAACCTGAACCACGCCCGGATGCCGTCGCGCCCGTCATCGATCGTGTCCTGGCCGGCGGCCCTGGCCGGGGCCCTGCTCTGCGCGTCGGCCGGCTGCGCCTGGATCAACGACGACCGGGGCTTCATCCGCAACACGACCGACGACTACCTCGACGCCCGGGAGCGCCGGCCGCTCGTCATACCGGACGACATGGAGACGTCGCCCGTCCGCGACACCTACGACATCCCGCGCATCGCCCCGAAACCCCTCGCCCGCCACTTCCCGAGGCGCGCGCCGCGGCCCGACGCGATATTCGCCGACACGAGCGACGACGCCGTGAAGATCCAGCGCCTCGCCGGACGGAGCTGGCTGGTGGTGGCCGACCCGCCCGCCACCGCGTGGCCGGTCGTGAAGCAGTTCTTCGGAGACAACGGCGTGGCGGTGGCCGCGGAGTCGCCCACCGGCGGACGCGTGGATGGGAGCTGGCTCACGGTCGGCGACGAGGAGTACCGGGACGTCGTGCGGGACGTCATCAAGGAGGTGCGGAACGACGCCGGAGTGACCTCGGGCAGGGACCGGGTCCGCTTCCTGATCGAGCACGGTATCCGCCCGGGCTCGTCCGAGATCCATATCCGCCACGAGAACGATACCCTGGCGACGCCCGGGGAAGCCTGGCCGGCGGTCTCCGCGCTGCCCGACGTGGAAGAGCAGCTGCTGCACGAATTCGGCGGGTACTACGGCGCCGACGTCACCACCCAGTCGATCTCCATGATTGCGCTCGACATCGCGTCCCGCGAGAAGGCGGTCGTCGAGCGCGACGACCAGGGCTATCCGCTGCTGCGGCTCAACGTCGACTTCGAGCGGGCGTGGGCCGTTGTCGGCCAGGCGCTGCAGCGCGCCCCGGTCTCCGTGAAGGACCTCGAACGGTCCACCGGGTCCTTCCAGGTCGAGATCGACCCGAGAGAGATCGGCGGCGACCGCCCCGGCTTTTTCTCGCGCATCATCCCGGGCCGCGGCGGTGGCCGCCTGCAGGCCTTCAATGTCCGGATCGTCTCCGCCGGCGACTCGCAGGTCGTACAGGTGTTCGAGCCCGGCGGCGACCTCGCGCCCCAGGACGTCAGCCAGCAGCTCCTGGTCATGCTGCGTGAATTCGCCGCCTGAGCCGGAAGGCCCCCGTTCGGGGGTCCTTTCGCCCAACGGCAGTGTCCGCCTCGCATCCATCGGCTCCGGCAGTTCCGGCAACGGCACCCTCGTCGCCTGCGGCGACGCCTGTTTCCTGGTGGACTGCGGCTTTCCCCTCAAGGAGACGTGGGCGCGGCTCACCCGCCACGGCGTCGATCCCGAGCGCCTGGCCGCGCTCCTCGTCACCCACGAGCACTCCGACCACGCCTCCGGGGTGGTCGCCCTCGCCCACCGCTTCCGCATTCCCGTGCACCTCTCGCACGGCACCCTGCGGAGCCTCCCGGCACTCGACCCCGACCTCGCGCACCCGTTCAACAGCGACACCAGCTTCGCCGTCGACGGCGTCACGGTCCAGTCCGTGACCGTACCCCACGACGCGCGGGAGCCGACCCAGTTCGTGTTCAGCCGCGACGGCGTGCGCCTCGGCGTACTCACCGACGTCGGCCACGTCTCGCGCCACGTCGCCGCGAGCTTCCAGGGCTGCACGGCGCTCTTCATGGAGAGCAACCACGACCTCGGCATGCTCATGCGCGGCGACTACCCGCCCCGCCTCAAGCGCCGCATCGCCGGCGACCTCGGCCACCTCTCGAACGAGCAGGCCGCGGACTTCCTCGCGCGGGTGCTGCACGACGGACTGACGCATGTCGTGGTCGGGCACGTCAGCGAGCAGAACAACGCGAGGCGACACCTTGACGCCGCGTTCGGGCCGTTCGCGGAGCGGCTGACGGAGCTGCGGTTCGCTACGCAGGGAGAAGGCGTGGGGTGGCTGGAGGTTGGCTGAGGGCCGCCGCGCCCCTACCGGGCTACTCCTCCGGCACCGTGGCGAACTGGTTGAGGTACCTGATCAACCCGAAGTTGGTCACGTCCAGGTCGCGGGCGCGCCGCGCGAGCCGATCCACCGGCACCTGACACAGCGCCACCAACCGCGAAGCATCTCCCCCGGAACAGCCGTTCAACAGCGAGCGCACGGTCCACTCCATGACGCGTCCGCCCCCGGCCACGCCGCGCAGGTAGTCGAGCACTTCCCTACCCCCTGGACGATTGCGGATGCCGGCGCAGTGTCGTCCCACGAGCTGGGCACAGAATGCGTGGGGGCGCTCGTGCGCGAACTCGGGCGGCGGGGCCTTCACTTCCGCGAAGAACGCCTCGTCGTGCAGGCGGATGGGATGCTGACGGTAGTACGGGAGGTGCAGGCTGTTCATCTTTCAGGGCTCATGCGTCCCGCGCCGACCGACGCAGCACCTCCACGACATCGGCGGGGGCGACCGTGCCATGCTCGCCGGAGATCGACAGCACCGGCTTGTCCGTTCGCACGTCCCAACGCCGCGGGAGCGTGAGCAACGTCGCGCAGATCCCGTTGATCTGGACGTCGCTGAGCAGGCCGATCGCGCGTTGCAGCGCCATCGGGTCGTGGCGCTCGGCAGCTACGATGTCGAACAGGTCCCGCGGCTCCACCACGCCCGCGCCACTCAATCGGTGGACGAGCTTCGCCGCCAGGATGTCGGCGGTCGACTCGGTTCGTACGGTCGTGCCCGGTACGCGCCGTCCCGAAGGCTCGTCGATCAATGGCGCCGCCGGCAGGATCGTCACTTCCGTACCGCCAACCCGGCAGAACGTGGCCACGAAATCGACGAACGGCTCGCCCTCCTCGTCATCGTCGGCGATACGCCTGATCCCGTTCTCCACGGCCGCCCCATGTTGGCGGACCGTTTCCACGTAAGTTTGGGGGTCGCAAAAAAGATCCGCATCGGTGGACTGGCGGTGGCCCCAGCGCGCCTGGAGAATGGTGCCGCCTCCCATGCGCAGGCTCCCGGCCGGAAAGAACGGCGCGACCCGCTCGACGAACCGCACCACTGCGCGAGCAATCGGCTCGGGGATTCCCCTCTGCTCATCGACCGTGGACATACGCGGTCACTCGTCTCCGACGCGCGTCGGTTCGAGCGTGCATTCTAAGCGTGTGACCCGGCCCTCCGCCGTGCGGTTGGACGCGCACGCCGATCTCGACCACAATGCCCGCCCCCGGAGAGGTGCCGGAGTTGGTCGAACGGGCCTGACTCGAAATCAGGTGTGTCCTTTGGGCACCCAGGGTTCGAATCCCTGCCTCTCCGCCAAACAGAACACTCAAAGACAGGCGCCGTTGCCTCCGGCGGCGTTCATCGAGGCGGCGTCGGCGTACGAGGCACCGATCACCGTCGCCGGCCGCGCGTTGCTGTGCTCCGTGCATCTTTGGCACTGGCTGCGACAACGTGGTAAACGTAGCACCTGCGGCAGGAGTGACACCGAACCCAAGGAGGTACGTCGAATTGGCCAGACGGCCGGCGCAGGCGGCACGAATCGCAGCAAAATGGCGCAAGCTCGCCGAAGCGCGTTGCGCGGAGAAGGGCGAGCGATTGACGCCGGCGCGGTTGGCCGTCTACGCCGAACTGCTGGCATGCGACCGTCCGGTTTCGGCATATGAGCTCATCGCCCTGCTGGAGCGGCGTCAGGAGCGCAAGATCGCGCCCCTGACCGTCTACCGGCACCTGGACTTCCTCATGCGGACCGGCCTCGTCCACCGGCTGCAATCCGCCCAGACCTACCTGCCGTGCGACCATCCCGACCATCCTCACGAAAGCCAGTTCCTGCTCTGCTCCTCCTGCGGCCACGTCGACGAGGTGGAGTCGAGGGGGCTTGCGACGTTGCTCTCCCAGATCGCCGACGAGCACGGCTTCCGGCCGGACAACGCGGTTGTCGAAGTAAAGGGGGTATGCGGCACCTGCGCCGTCGGCGAGCCTGACTGAACGTGCCGTATCCGCGTGGAGCGCGCGTTCGGGGTGGGAGCGCCTTCCTGTCCTTCGCCGTTCTCGCCACCGCCTGCGGAGGAGGAGGCGGCGGTGGTGGAGGCTCCGGCTCCTCCGGTCCCACGGCCCCTCCCCCGCCGACACCCATTCCCCTGACCGACAGCATTCCCGCGCCCGGCGCGACCGTGGACCCCGCCACGCGCAGCCTGCACGTCGTGCACGTGGCGGACGCGGACTGGCGGTTCGAGTACTCCGGGACGTGCGAGCCGACCGGAATCGCGCTGCGCCGCGAGCTCGTCGATCTCGGCGGGCCGGACGCCGGCCGCGAAGTCGTGGACCACAGGCTCGCATGCACGCTCGAACCGGGCGCGGACCACGAGGTGCACGTGGACGCCACGGCCGGCGACGGGTCGCGGCATCGCGCAGCGCTCGAGTTCTCGTCGGCCGCCGAGGCGGTCGCAACGGGTCTCGAGGTGCGTGCCGCCGCGGGACTCTCGCGACGCACCGTCGACCGGCTTTTCGGCCAGTACGTGCGCGATGCGGTGCTGCGGGAGGTCGATACGCCGATCGTCGGGACGCTGGTGGCGCTCCTGGTCGCGGAGATCGCCGAACGGGCCTGGACGGAACTCGGCGCCCGGGAGGCGACGTGGGGCACGCTGTCCGCCGCGGTGTCCTACCACTCGCGCGACCCGTCCGGCGCGCCGGCGGCGCTGAGCGGCCTGGTGGCGATGCCGGATGTCGTCGGCGCCCCGGACTACGTGCCCCCCGACCGCATCGTGGTGCTGGCCCACGCCACCGGCTCGACGCCCAGCCGCCTCGACCCGACGGACGGGTCGGTCGTGCTCGCCAACCTGCTCGCCGGCCGCGGCTACCTGGTCATCGCGCCAGACAACTGGGGACGCGGCCACGGCGACGGGGCGGACGAGCCGGAGACCTACCTGATGGCCAACCGGGTCGCCGCCAACGGCCTGGACATGGTGCGCGCGGTGTTGGACGACGCGCGTTACGCGGCGTTCCACGATGCGCCGGATACGGTCGACGTCGCGGTCCTCGGTTACTCGCAGGGGGCGCACAGCGCCGTCGCGCTGTGGCTGGCGGGCGCGTCGGGCGCGGATGGGATCGGCTTCCGCGAGGTCTACGCCGGCGGCGGGCCGCACGATCTCTACCGGTCCTTCCTCGGGGTCTTCGAACGCCTCGCCGACCGCTGCGACGGCAACCCCTGGTGCCGCGCGGTTGACCGCGACGTCATGGAGCCCTACGCCGTCGGTCGCATCCTGCCGGCCTTCCTCCGCTACACGGAGGTCGGCCTCGCCGGTGACGACATCCTCGACGGGGACCGCCTCTCCGAGGCATTCGTCACGGGCATGCTGGACGGCGAGGAGCGCTTCGACGCCCTCAGGACGATGCTGCAGCTCAACTCGTTCCCCAACCTCGTGGATCCGGCCGCGACGCTGCCCGACACGGACGCCCGCATCCTTCTGTATCATTCGCCCTTCGACCGCCTGCTCCCGCAACGGAACACGGCGGACCTGGCGACGGCGCTCCTTCCCGGCTTCGACGTGACCGCAGACCTCGAGGCCTGCAGTTCCGGCACGTTCGAGGAGCTCGGCGAACTCGTCGACATGGCGGGGGTCGTGCATACGATCTGCGCGTTCGAAGTGTTCGACCGGGTGTTTCGGGACCTGCGGGAGGGTGAGGCGGCCCGTACCGGCTACGATCGCGCCGCCGGGGGCGCCCTGGACGCCGCGGCGCCATGGCGAGACCTGGCCGAGCGCCGCGCCGGGATGGCCCTCGCCGACGGAGCGAGACTCGCGGCGTTCCGCGCGGAGCAGTCGCAGATCCGGTTGCGATCGCTCTCGCGACGGCTGCGCGCGGCCGATTCGCCCGCCCTGCGGGAACTGGCCGACCGCCTTTGGCGCGCACCGCCGTGAGTCAGCGCGGCCAGGTGAACAAGACGGAGGACAACACCATGCCCAACAACGTGACCGCGGTCACTGCCGCGCCGGCGAGCGAGGCCGAGGCCCACTTCGCGCGACGGCTCGCCTTCGAGACGGACTGCTGGGACGTGCACGACGCCCTGTCGAACGGCGCATCGGACTTCGTCGTGCTCGACGTGCGCGGCCGCGACGCCTACGGCGCCGCGCACGTGCCTGGCGCGGTCTCCCTACCCCATGCCGAGATCGACCGTGAGCGCATGGCGGCCTGGCCCGCGGACACGCTCTTCGTGGTCTATTGCGCGGGTCCCCACTGCAACGGCGCGAACAAGGCCGCCGTGCGTCTGGCCCGCCTCGGGCGGCCGGTCAAGGAGATGATCGGGGGCGTCGTCGGCTGGGCGGCCGAGGGGTTCGCCTTCGCGGAGAGCGCCGAAGGGTAACGGGCCGCCGCTACCGGCCTTCGCGACGCGCCTCCAGCTCCGCCTTCAGGCGCTCGACCTCCGCGCGTTCCGCGTCCATCCGGCGTTGCTCCTCGGCGCGGTCGGCCTCCCAGCGCGCCTGCTCGGCCTCGAGCTCGCGTCGCTCCGCGGCGGCGCGCTCCCGGGCTTCGGCGAGGGCCGCGTTCTCGCGCTCCAACTGCTCGCGCAGCCGCTCCGAGTGTGCCCGCTCGCGCTCGAGCCGCTCCTGCTCGCGCGTCGCCACCTCGAGTTCCGTGAGCCGTCCCATCAGTGGCTCCGCCGCATAGGCCGCCATGACCGGCTGTTCCTCGAAGGCCACCGAGTCGTCGAAGTACCCCCGCCAGAACGCGTGGTGGTGCGTCCATGCGTCCTCGGTATCGGTCACCCCGCGCCTCGGGATGTAGAACAGCGTGCCCCGGAGCCCCGCGACCGGCGGCGGGGGCGGCCCGAACAGGGCTGTCTGCGCCTCGCGCATGTCGGCGAAGCGCTGGAAGTCCCACTCCTCCGGCGCAAGCTCGAGATGGGAGTACCAGTCCGCGTGCTGGATCATGTCGGACAGTACGTAGAGCGCCTTCGTCCCCGGCGCCGCGGCGAGTTCCAGGCGCGTGTCCTCGAGGGCCTCGACCAGGAAGGCGTCCATGACGGGCGCGCCCCGGCCGGCCGCGGCCAGGAGATCGAGCCGCGCCGCCAGCGCGTCGCGCCGCGTACAGAAACCATCCATTTCGGCGGAGCGCTCGACCGCGGTGCCGTCCGGCAGGCCGTCGCAGTCCGGGTCCGGGCCGGCCGCGCCCGGCCGCGCCGACCGTCCCGCGCGTTGCAGCCCGGGCTTGCACAAGCGCTCCAGGAACACGCGGGGCTCCGCCGCCTCCCCCGAAAGGATGTAGGTGCGCAACTCCGCCCGCTCCGGCAGGCGCTCCGCGACGTCGCGCAACAACCTGGCCGGGAGAGCCCGGTGTTCCGCGTCCAGGGGTTTGCGGAAGTCGAACAGCGCCACCGTCCGGCCGGCCAGATCGGCATCGCTCGGGCACAGGTCAGGGTCGAGCCCGGGCGCGCGGTTCGACAGGACCACGAACGCGACAACGATGCCCGCCATCAACAGCACGGGGACGACGAAGCGGGCGAGCGGCCTGCCGCGCGCACGGTCCTGAGCGGGTCGGGGGCCTGCCATGTCCATTGCCCTGTCGTGTGACACCGTCTGTCCACGCGCACCGGTCCGGTCAAACTGCGGCCCCAACCCGGCGCGCGCGGGAACTTACCGTCTGCCGGCGGCCCATGCAATGCACGGAGGGGCCCCGAAGGGGCTACCCGGCAGGTTGCACCTTTCCCCCGGCCCTCTATGATTGCGGGCCTCCAGCGCAGCGGAACCCCACCCTCTCGCGATGGATGCCTTTACGAACCGCATGCACGGCCGCGGAGGCGGTGCGCGTTTCCTGATTCCCGTTGCCCTGGTGGCCGCCGTGACGACGGTCATGGTGCTCCTGGTCGACCGCGGCGGCGCCGAGCTCGAACTCGACGAGGACCTGTGCCGGATGGAAGCGGTGCAGTCCGCCGGGGCCACCCTGCTGGTGGACTTCCAGAAACCCGTCCGCCCGGCGAGCTACGCCACCCTGCTCCGCGACGTCAGCCTGGATCTTCCCGCCGGCACGGAGCTGCGCGCATTCGCCCTGACGTCCGACACCCGGTCGCCACGACAGTTCCTGGGCCGTCTGTGCAAGCCCTATGACAACGCGGACCTGTCGATCGACATGGCCAAGGACGCCGAGGGGGCGCAACGCGACTGCGACGACCTGCCGGCGCAGATGTCGCCCGAACTGCGGGACGTCGCGACGCGTTTCTGCGACCGTCGCGCGGCGCTGCAGCGGCGCATCGATGGGGCCGGCCGCGCCACGCGGCCGCGGGCGCCGGTCGCCGCCGCCGAGCTGATGGAGGGCCTCGACGCCACGCTGTTCGAAATCGCCGGCCAACCCGGCCCCCAGACGCTCTACGTGTTCTCGGACATGCTGCAGCACGCCGACTGGTACTCGCACCTCGATCTGGACTGGAACGCGTGGCGCTACGAGGACTTCCTCCCGCTACGCCAGGCGCGCGGACCCGTGCCGGGCGCGGAGGACCTCGCCGGCTTGCGAATTCCGATCCTGTACGCGCCGAGGAGCGAACTCACCGACGCCCGGCGGCCGCGACAGGCGCACCAGGCATTCTGGCGCGCCTACTTCGCCGGGGCCGACGTGGAGTTCCGGGAACAGCGCGCCCTGCCGGGATACGCCGCCGCGCCGGTGATGCGCACCCTGCGGGACGCGGAATCCGCCGTCCGGGAGCGCGAAACGCTCGAACGCCAGCGCCGCGAGGCGGAGCTTGAACTCGCGCGCATCGCCCGCGAGGCGGAGGCCATCGAAGCCGAACGGCGTGCGGGCGCGCGCCTCGCCGAACGGCGCGACGCCATGCAGGAAGAGCTGCGCCGCCAGGAGGACGTGCTGCAGCGGGAACTCGAGCGGCTGCGCGCCGAGGTCGTCGAGCTCGACGCCGAACCCGCCGAGACATCGCCGCCCGGGACCGACGTTCCGGCGGGCGCGCCCGTGGAAGCCGAGCCGCGGGAAGCCGTTGCGCGAGTGGCCTGCAACGTCCGCCTGCATCCGGATTTCCGCGCGCGGCTGGACTCCGAACGCTATCCCGGCAATCGCCGGGTGAACTACGGCGACGCGACGATCACCGTCAGCTACCTTGTCGATCCCGACGGCGCGACGGTGGACGAGGACATCGTGGTGGTGTCAGACCGGTCGGTCGCCAACAAGCCGGAGTACTTCGCGGTCCTTTCCGAGGACACGGTCGGCGTCGTGAAGGACTGGACGTTCACCGTCGAGACGCCCGACGGCGGCCAGGCGTGCCACGCCACGGAGCGGCGGATGGCAACGTTCACCTACCGCCAGAAATGCGTCGGCCGGCCGATGCCCTCCTGCCGGACGGTACAGTCGGGGGTGAGCTTCCTGGAAGCGGCGGGGTAGGGATAGCAGTGGACGCAGTCAGAGCCGGTAGCGCCGGTCCAGGTAGGTCACCACGAACTTGATGCGGGTCGCACAGCGGTCCGGCGGTGCTGCGTCTCCCGTGCAGAGGGCCCGGACATCGCCGCCCCTGGCGCCGGCGCCCGCGTCGAGCGATGCCAGCAGCGTCGCCTTGAGTTCCCGTGCCCGGTCCGGACCGAAGTCCGACCGCTGCGTGGGGCAGCGCGCGCAGACCAGTTCCCGGAACACCAGGGCCTTGCCCACGGTGTAGGCCCCGCGGGCGCTCACCTTGCTGTTGCCGGGACCCGCCGACCCGGACGCCAGCGCCGCCGGCGGCAGCACGGACAGGCAGACCGCGCAGCACAACCCGAGACCCCATCGCGTCATGCGCGTCACGCACGCGCCTCCGTCAGAGCGTATCGAAGAAGTAGCTGACCGTGGCACCCGTGATCCCGTTCGCGGCGGTGTTGCGCCCGTCCACCACGCGTGCGTGGAACAGGTTCAGGCCCACGTTGCCGAGGTTCCAGAAGAGCCGCACGCCGACGCTCTGGACGTCTTCCTCCAGTTCGGGGAAACGCGCTGGCGAGAAGCCGGGAGCGCCGATGTCCAGGGCGGACTCCGAGTTCACGTGCTGGTAGTCGAAACCCAGGGTGAACCGCTCGTTGAACAGCCAGAGCGCCGAGAGGTTCGCGTACACGGCGGACGGGATGTCGTTGTCGCGGTCGCGGTAGCCAAGCTCTCCGCTCACGCCGAACCGGTCGCCCAGAAACTTACCGACGATGACGGACGCCTCGTAGCCGTTGCCGCCGTCGCCGAGCGAGTTGATGTACCCCGTGTCGTAGTCGCCGGCGACGATCCCGCCGATCCGGAACGCCACGCTGGGCGCGTCGCTGATCGCCTCGTCCACGACCCGCCAGGTCAGCCCGACCGTCGTGTCGACCAGCCCGCTGTAGCTGTCTTCCGGCGCCGGGCCCGGAAACAGCACGACGAAATCGCTCTGCGCCCAGCCCACCTGCACGTCGACCGCGAGACTGTCGGTCATCGCGTAGTCGAGGTTGACCCAGACCGTCCCCTGCGAAAGATCCTCGCCACCGGCCGGCGTCGGACGCTTCTCCTGCGCGCGGTAGAACTCGTCCGCGGTCTGATAGACGTATGAGACGTTCAGGAAGCCCGTGCCCGGTTCCGCGAGCCAGGCCGAGCCGTCCGCGGACGCCGCGCGGGGCGTGAGGCATACCGCCGCCAGCGCGCAGAGCGCCAGCGGCCCGACGGCGATGTTCCTGCGGCGCGGTAGCTGGTCCATGATGTATCCGTTCATCGTCATCTCAGCCTGTAGCGTCGGTCGAGGTACGCCAGCACGTACTGCAGCCTGGCAGAGCACTCCCTCGCGCTCTGCACCTTCCCGGTACACAGCACCTTGATGTGGTCGTCGTCCGCGGTACCGGGCTTCTCGTCCTCGAATGCGGCTTCGAGGCTCGCCTTCAGGGACCGCGCCCGCTGCCGGTCGAGGTCGCCTCTCTGGATCGGGCAGTTCCGGCAGACGAGTTCACGGAACACCAGGGCCTTGCCCATGGTGTACGCGCCTCTCGCGCTTACCTTGCTGTTGCCCGGACCGACCGATCCCGACGCGAAGACGTCGGACTGCAGGCCGAGCACGGCGGCCGCGAGGACGGCGAGACAGATGGACCGCTTCATGCGCTTCTCCTGTTCGCGGTTCGGCCCGAACGCCGACCGCACGGGGCCGGCGCCGTCTTCGAGTCCGACGCTCCGGAACAGGGGCAGGAGGGAACCTGGCGCGAGTGCCGCGAACGCCGTTCTCCCCTGCGCCACCGCCAGGCGCTACTGCAGGGGTTCTGGGAAACGGTCTCCGCGACGGACGGACTGACAGATCCGCTTGCCAAGCGGCGGCAAGTCTACCCCTTAAGGCCGCACAGGTCATGGCCCGAAGTCGGGCCCGAGGTCGGGCCCGGGTCGGCTTCGCGTAGGATGCTCCGGGTCGAACACCGGGGGCCCTTGCCGATGCAACCGATCGTCCTCTACGGGGTACCGATCTCGCTGTACACCGGCCGTGCGCGCAGCTACCTCATCAAGGCCGGGCTGTCCTACCGAGAGGCGCCGCCGACATCGGCGCACTTCATGGAGACCGTGCTGCCGAAGGCCGGCGGACGGCGCAGCATGCCGACGGTCGAGCTGCCGGACGGGACCGTGATCCGGGACTCGGTCGCGATCGTCGACCACTTCGAGTCCCGAAACGGCCACCCCTTCTCGCCGGTGACGCCCAGGCAGCGCATCGTCAGCCGGCTGTTCGACGCCATCGGGGCCGAGGGCCTGCTGCGGCCGGCGATGCACTACCGGTGGAACTTCGACGCCGTGCAGCGGGAGTTCATCGAGACCCACTTCGAGGCCATCTACCCGCCGGGGTGGTCACCCTCCGCCGGGGAGCGCATGCGGTTGCTCCGCGAGGAGTCGCTTCCCGCGCTCGGCGTCCTACCCAAGTCCATGGGCGCGATCGAGGAGCTGTACGCCGGGCTGCTGCGCGTCCTGGAGGCGCACTTCGCCGCGCACCCCTACCTGCTGGGCGGCCGGCCATGCATCGGCGACTTCGGGATGATCGGCCCGCTGTACGGACACCTCGGCCGCGACCCGAAGCCGCTGTCGATGATGCAGACTCGGGCCCTGCACGCGTTCCGCTGGGTGGAACGCATGCACCGTCCGGAGGCGGACATCGGCGAGTTCGAGGGCCACGAGGACGCCTACCTCGCCGACGACGCGATTCCGGACACCCTGGTCGACATCCTCCGCCAGCTCGCCATCGACTACGTGCCGGAGACGCGCGCCGCGTGCGAGGTCATCAACGCCTGGCTCGCGGAGCAGGGAGACCTTGCGCCGGGGACGACCGCCGAGCGCCGGGTCGGCGAGGATGCGGTGTTCGACCTCGCCGGAACCCAGATCGCCGTCGCGGCGCAGCCGTTCCGGTTTTACGTCCTGAAGCGGGTGCAGGACGAGTTCGAGGCGCTGGAGGACCCGGAGCGCGGCGCCGCGGCCGAACTGCTCGCCGCCTGCGGCATGGGCGAGCTGCCCGACCTCAGGCTCACCCGCGACATCGGGCGGCGGAACAACCTCGAAGTCTGGCTCTGACGCCGGCGGCGCTCAGGCAGCGGACGCTCCCGGCACCTCGCAGAACTGGTCGAGTTCCACCCGCGCGCTGACCGCGCAGTTGTTGTGCGCGCCGCCGCCCCAGCTCGGCATCACCATCGAGTACAGGCCGGTGCCCCCGGCGACCAGGATGACGAGCTGGTCCGGGGATCCAAAGGCCGGGTAGGTCTCGGCTTCCAACGGCCGGCGGAATCCGCCGGCGTAGCGGTCGTGGTCCGCCGCCGGCAGGTGGGTCAGTTCCCACAGGCGCTTCGCCACCGTCTCCCGGTTCATGTTCGCCTTCGCCAGCACGTCCGCGTGGGTCGGGTTGAGGACGACGACCGCCGTTCCGTGGCGAAGGATGGCGTGGTTGGTCGCCAGGTTCGCCACGCCGATCGAGAGGACGTGGAGCAGCTTCTCGGCGTTCTCCGGGTCGTCCGCGTCGTCGCTGTAGATGACCGAGTGCGGCGCCTCGCAGCCAACGAGGGTCACCACGCTGTCTTCCGCCCGGTAGCCCCTGCTGACGTGCAGCGGGGGGAACGGGGAGTGTTCCTCGGCCTCCGCGAGGCAGTAGGTGAACTTGCCCGGGTGACCGTGCAATGCCATGTCGGAGACGCCCGGCCGGCCGCCGCCGATATTGATCATGCACAGCCTGAGCGCGCGCCCGATGGCCGCGTTGGCGCGGTGTCCGGGACCGAGCGCGCCGAATCCGGACGCGACGCCGCCGCAGCCCTGCCGGGCCGGGCCGTTCACGATGACGAGCGGCGCGAGGCAGTGGGTGGTGCCCTGCATGTCCCCGAGGTCGAACATGGGGTCCACGGCGGCGCGCACCGCCCCCACGACCACGGGCATGTGGTCCGGGAGGCAGCCGGCCATCACCGCGGCGACGGCTACCTTCTCGACCGTGGCCACGCCCATGGCGGGCCCCATCTCGCCCAGGGCCAGGTCGGCGTCGAGCCCCGACGCAAGGACCATCCGGTCGACCCGCTCCGGCGTCGGCACAACGACGGGCAGGCCGTCGGTGCAGTCGAGCGCGTGGAGCCGCTCGAGCGCCGCCTCCTCGCTCGCCTCTTCGAGCAGCGCGCTCATGCCGCGAAGCGGTCGAGGATCTCGTCGGCGATGCTATCGGCGATCGCCTGGATCCGAGCCTCGCCCGTGCCGGCCACCGGGTGCGGCAGCCGCACCATCGGGATGTCCGGCATCCCGACCGAGGCCGCGACGAACTCCGCCTGCGGCCAGAACTCCTCGGTGATCAGGCAGACCGAGGGGATCCCGTTCCTTGCCATGTTGATGCCGTCACGCACGGTGCCGGAAGTACAACTGCCTCAGTGGCCGTAGGCGGCCACCGCGACCTGGCATTCGGACGTGATCGCCTCCAGGGTGTCGCCGCTCACCACCGAGCCCGGATTACCCTTGTTCCAAAGCCGCGTCTCAAGGCCGTCGAGCCGCTCGCTGAGCGCCTCGCCCACCTTCGAGACGAAGAGCTCCGAGTCGGGAAACCCGTTGGCGATCAGCGCCACCGTCGCCCCGGCGCCTCCGTTCGGCCGAATGTCGCGCGACAGCTCGTACGGCTCCATCTCCGTGCGAACCTCGCCCCTCGGGTCGTGAAACCGCACCATGGTCGACACCTCCCGCTCCTGATTCGTCGACGCCAAGCCTACCCGATGCGCCGGTGTCTTGGGGGCGGGTTCAAGCGCGACCAGCTGAACAAATCCGCGAAAGTCCGGCCGTTGACGCCGGACTCCGTGCCAATACCATCGCGACATGGTCGTTACCATCGACAAAGCGGGTCGGGTGGTCGTCCGGAAGTCGACCAACTCGACAACGATCGAGCGGAGGGGCTTGTCCCTGGGCTTGTCCCCTCCCGTATCGAGTGCCTACACGACTCCGGCACAGGGCGACGTAGGGGAGGGGCTTGTCCCCTCCCGTGTCGAGGCCCTGCACGACTCCGGGACGGGCGACGACAAGCGTCGCCCCTACAACACCCGCAAGCTCGCCCGATAGCTCCGCCAGCCGCCGAAACGCGTAATGTCCGTCGCGCCGGATGACGCCGCGCCGTCCCCCACGAAGCCGTGCACCCAGCGGCCGTCCTCGAGCTCGACGGAGCCGAGCGCGAGGGGCTGGCCGACGGTGGCGAGGAACCCGCCGACCGCACCGCTCGGCACCGACCAGACCTCGAGTTCGATCGGGGCGCCGCCGGACTCCGAACGCATGAGCGCCGGCCGCTTGCCGTCCGGCAGGGCGAGGAGGCGGTAGCGGGGCGCCGTGCGGGTGGCGGCGACGCGCCAGGCGCCGCGGCCGGTGAGTTCCCGGTTGAGCGCCTGACCGGCCATGTGGGCGCCGCAGACCGCCAGGTGGAGTGTGCCGGGCAGCGGTTCGTCGGCGCCGGGCGTCTCTTCGCCAAGGAACGCCGCGGCCGCGTGCAGCAGGGCGTGGTCGCGTCCGGCCGGCGCGAGCAGGGTCACCCCGAACGGCAGGCCCTCGGGCGTCGTCCCGGCCGGAACCGCCACCGCACAGAGGTCGAGCAGGTTGACGCAGTTGGTGAAGGTACCGAGACGGGCGTTCGTCCCGAGCGGGTCCGCCTCCACCTCGGCAAGCGCGTAGTGCGTCGAAGCGGTGGGCGCGACGAGCACGTCGATGTCCGCGAACGCTCGGTCCGCTTCACGCCGCAACTCGGCGAGCCGGTACTGCGCCCGGAAGCAGTCCGCCGCGTCCAGGGTCCGGCCTCCCTCGATCACCGTCCGCGTTACCGGGTGCACGGCGTCCGGGTGCGCCTCCACGAAGTCACCTACCGCCGCGACCCGCTCCGCGAGCCACGGCCCCTCGTAGAGCAGCCGGCCGGCGGCGAGGAACGGCTCGGGGCCGACGGCTCGCGGGGTCCCGGGCAGGCCGGAAACGCAGCGTTCGTAGAGGTCCGGGTAGGCATCGTTGCCGAACCACGGCAGCCGCTCCGGCGCGAGGTATCCGAATCGCGCGGCGTCCGCGTCGAATCCGGCGAACTCCACGCGGCGCGAGAACGGGTCCTCCGCGTCGAAACCGCCCGCGACCTCCGCCACGGCGCACGCATCCGCCACCGTGCGCGCGAAGACGGACACGCAGTCCAGGGTCCGGCAGGCCGGGACGACGCCGCGCGTCGACCACCAGCCCCGGGTCGGCTTGAACCCGACGAGCCCGTTGAACGCCGCCGGGACCCTGCCCGATCCGGCCGTGTCGGTCCCGAGCGCGAAGGGGACGATACCGTGCGCGACCGCCACGGCCGAACCGCTGCTGCTGCCGCCCGCGACGTACGACGGGTCGATCGCGTTCGGCACCGCGCCGTAGGGAGACCGGGTCCCGACGAGCCCCGTCGCGAACTGGTCGAGGTTGGTCTTGCCGATGGGCACGGCGCCGGCGGCCAGGAGGCGCTCGACCGCCGTGGCGGACCGTTCCGGCACGTAGGCGTAGTCGGGGCAACCCGCCGTCGTCGGCGTACCGGCGAGATCGATGTTGTCCTTGATGGCGAACGGAACGCCCCACAAGGGCGCGTTGTCGAAGTCCAGCCCGTCGAGTCGCTCGACGTACGCCAGCACGGTCGCCGGCTCGAGCCGATGGATCCACATCGCCGGGTCCGCTCCGGCGGCGCGGCGCAGCGCCTCGCAGGCGACTTCCCGCGGATGGAGCGCCCGCTCCGCGTATGCGCGCCGCAGCGCGGCGACGGTCCCGGCCCGTGTCATGCCGCGGCCGCCGCGAGCGCCTGTCCGGCCAGCACTGTCTGGCCCTTCGCGACGAGGACTTCCCCGACGACGCCGGCGGCCGGGGCCGTCACCTCGAACTCCGCCTTCATGGACTCGACGACGAACAGCACGTCGCCGGCCTGCACCCGCTGTCCCGGGCGCACCTGGACGGACCAGACCGAGCCCGCCAGCGGACTCGCGACGAACGCCGCGCCGTCCCCGTCGGCGGACGGCGCGACCGCGCCGTCCGTCTCGGCGGCCTCGAACGTCAGCACGCCGCGCGCCTTCCAGTCCTCGAGTTCCGCGGCGAAGGCTTCCCGCCGCCGCGTCTCGAACGACGCGATCCCGGAGGCCTGTTCCGCCAGGAAGGCGCCATGCCGGTCGTGGTCGAAGGTTCCCGGCTCGATGTCGATGTCGAGCGCGCCCCTCGGGAACGCCTCGCGCATCTCCAGGAGTTCCGCGGCGCCGACTTCGTGGAACCGGATCCGGTCGAAGGGCCGCAGCAGCCAGTGCTCGTCGAACGCCCGGCCGCGGCGATGACGGTTCCACACCTGCAGCGTGCGGCCGACGAACTGGTAGCCCCCCGGTCCCTCCATGCCGTAGATGCACATGTACGCGCCGCCGATGCCGACGGAGTTCTCCGCGGTCCAGGTCCGCGCCGGGTTGTACTTGGTGGTCACGAGTCGGTGCCGGGGATCGACGGGGGTGGCGACCGGGGCGCCGAGATAGACGTCGCCGAGACCCATGACCAGGTACTCGGCGCCGAACACGATGTCCTTCACCGCCTGGCGGTCCGGCAGGCCGTTGATGCGCCGGATGAACTCGATGTTGTCGGGACACCAGGGCGCGTCCGGGCGCACGCTCTGCACGTAGCGGTCGATCGCGGCGCGGCAGGCCGTGTCGTCCCACGACAGCGGCAGGTGCACGGTCCGCGACGCCACCCGCGGCTCCGCGACGCGCGCCCGCTCGAAGTGGGGCTCGAGCGCGCGGACGAGCTCCGGCGCCGAGCGGAGTTTCGGGTCGAAGCGAATGAGCACGGAGCGGATGCCGGCCGTCATCTCGAGCACGCCCGGAACCCGTTCCTCCGCGATCCCGGCCTCGAGCCCGTGCACCCGCAGGCGCAGCCCGATATCGAGCACCGGGGGGCCGAACTCCACGAGCAGCGCGTCCTGGGCGGCGCGGCGCACGCGGATGTCGCCGACCTCCGCCACGACCGGATCCTCCACCGGTCCGCGCGTGATCGCGGGCGCGGCGAACCCACGGGAGGAACCCGTCGCGATGGACGAGTCGCGTTCGCGGGCGATCCGGTTCGCCTCCGCCTCCGTCACCGCGACGAGCCGCACCCGGTCCCCGGCGCCGAGCTGGCCGAGCTTCCAGCGATCCGCCTCGATAACGGCGCCGGGACAAACGAAGCCGCCGAGGCTCGGCCCGTCCGGTCCCAGGATGACCGGCATGTCGCCAGTGAAGTCGATGGCGCCGAAGGCGTAGGCGTTGTCGTGGACGTTGGACGGATGCAGGCCCGCGTCGCCCCCGTCGGGTCGCGCCCACTCGGGGCGGGGACCGACGAGACGCACGCCCGTGCGGCTGGAGTGATAGTGGACCGTCCACTCGGCGCCGAGGAAAGCGTCGAGGTCCGCCGGCGTCAGGAAGTCATCCGTACAGTGGGGCCCCATCGTCACGCGCAGCACGTGACGCGCGTCCAGGCCCGGCACGCGCGCGCTCCCGCCCGGGTCGGGACCGTCGGTGTCCGGCTCCGCCCCGATGCGGAGCACGTCCCCGGCCGCGAGCGCCCGTCCGTTCATCCCGCCGATGCCCCCAAGCGTGAACGTCGCCGCGGAGCCCATGACCTCGGGCACGTCCAGCCCCGCTCCGAAGAGCAGGTAGGCCCGCACCCCCGATGTGACGTCACCGACCGTCAAAACGTCGCCCCGGTCGACCGCGAACGGTCGCCAGGTCTCCGGGCACTCCGCGCCCTCCGGCCGCTCGAGGCGGAGTTCGACCGCGCCCGCGACCAGGACCCTCGCCGGACCGTGAAAGGCGAGCGTCGGCCCGCCGACGGTGACTTCCAGGCCGGCCGCACCTTCGGCATTGCCGAGCAGCCGGTTGCCGAGCCGGAACGAGAGGTCGTCCATGGGGCCGGAC